>NZ_CP100416.1:7048656-7063648 GCF_026017845.1 Amycolatopsis mediterranei | reverse complement strand
CCGTGCACCCCAAGCCCACCCCCCCTCGCGCGGGGGCGCCCGGGGACCTGCACCGTTGCCCCCCCTGGCGGGGGCCCCACCGGCCGTAGTCACAATGGGTCATCGGGATGAAGAGCAAATCCGGGTTCACCAAATCGCCGCCGCCGCCCAAGGCCAACCGGCCCGGACTCACTCCGGCCCGGACTCACTCCGGCGCAGGCGCGTTCTCATCCGCTTCCAGCATCCCGAAGACGTTCCCCTCGGTGTCCTTGCAGTAAGCCAGCCACCCCACCCCCGGCACCGGGTTCTTCGGCAGCGCCAGCGTTCCACCAGCACGGTTGACCTCACCCAGCGCCTCGTCGAGGTCGGCGACGTCGATCGTGTTGACGAAGCCGTGGATCGGGGCCGATGCCTCGGGTGCCGGACCCTGGCGGGGAATGAGGCCGCCGTCGATTCCGGCTCCTTCACCAGTCGTGATCATCCAGTAGGGCACATCGCCCCAGCGTTCGAACTTCCAGCCGAACACCGCCGTGTAGAACGCCACCGCTCGTTCGGGGTCGCCCGCGTGGATCTCGAAATGGACGGGACGAGGCATGCTCGCCTCCTCAGGCTGGGCCGTCAGGGTGTCGTGAGAGTACGCCCGCCCTGAGGAAAGTCACAGCCGTGCGCGAGGCGTCAGGTCCGTGTCGAAGTCCGGGAACCCCGCCGGAGCGGAGCGGGCGGCCAGCGGAGCAACCGGGGGCAGGCCGGCCCAGCGGCGGACCGTCGCCGTGGCCGCCGCCGCGTCGGGCGGGGCCAGCTGGGCGATCTTCGACCCGTGGTTGCCGCCCTGCACGTAGTACCGGTACGAATCGCGGCTGCCGAAGCCCAGCTCGAACGGCTCCGCGCCCCACGGGTCATTGGCCCCGTAGACGAACAGCAGCCGGGTGCCGCGGGACTTCACCCAGAAGTCGATGTCGGGCATCGCCAGGTAGTCGAAGCGCGGCAGGCGGATCGACGCCGGCACGAACGTCTTCGGCTGGTCGGCGCCCGGGTAGCGCAGCAGGTCGCGGAGGTAGCCGTCGTACGCCTCGGGCGAGCCCAGCTGCACCGCCGCCTGGTAGTAGTACGGGATGTAGGGCGCCAGATCCTGGTCGGAGTAGGTGTTGAGGCTTTCCACCTTCTCGTACCAGGCGTAGACGTCCGCCGCGGGCGCGCCCGCCGGCGGCACCGTCGCGCAGTCCGCCTGCTTCTGGTACTGCCAGAACGCGAAGTACGAGTCGATCACCGAGATCTCGAGGGACTTGTCGGCCGATCCGACGATCGAGAACGTCAGCCCGCGCTGCGCCGCGTCCGCCGCGGCGATCGGCCCCAGCTCGTCACGCCGCTTCAGCGCGTCGCGCTGGATCGCCTTCAGGGCGTCGCGGCACGCCGGATCGTCGCCCACTCGCGAGAGGAACCGGTTGTAGACGTCGATCGGGTCGATGACGTCGTTGGGCGCGACGTACGGGATGGTCGCGTCGACGTCGTCGGGGAAGAAGCGCCGGAAGTACGTCGCGGTCATGCCGCCCTTGCTGCCACCGGTGGCCAGCCACTTGCCCGGGTAGATCGCCTTGAACGCCTGCACCGCGCGGTGCTCGTCCGCCGCCGCCTGCCAGATCGTCAGCTGCTTCGCCCAGTTCTCCGGCTCCGGCCGCGACGGCGTGAAGTAGCGGTACTCCATCGACAGCTGGTTGCCGTCGACGATCTGCGTCGGTTCGGAGCGGTTCGGCGAGCCGCTGACGTTGTAGCCGCTCGTGAAGGCGACCGTCGGGGCGGCGAAGTCGCGGTGCAGCAGGGTGAACCGCTGCTGGAACGTGCCCGCGCCGGGGTGCCGGTGGTCGGCGGGCTGGGTGTAGGTCAGCTTGAAGAACCGGAAGCCGGCCGGCGCCGCGTCCTCGGAGACGATCGTCAGCCCCGGGATCCGCTGCAGCTGTGCCTTGATGTCGGGCGCCGCCGCGGCCGCCGGCGCCAGGCCGGCCAGCGCGAGCAGGACCGCACCCGCGGTGAAAAGTCTGCGCATCGAGCACCCTCCCGGCTCACCGAACCCCGACCGAACCCCGGCCGAAACCCTCGGTGGGACCCTCACAGAACCGGCGCCGGTCGGCAATCGGCTGTCCGGGCACAGAATCGGTGAGGATCCGACTTTCGACGGGTGGCGCCGCGTCCTCCGGCGTGCGCAACCGCGGGCATTGTGCGAGTTGTCCGCGTGATCCGGACCGCGTTACGGTCCGAATCCGTAGGCACCGTCATCGAGCGAGGGGTCCGCCATGAAGGTTTCCGACTGCCCGACGACTCAGGTCGAGGTCCGCATCGCCGCGGGGCCGGCCGAGGTCTGGTCCTGGTTGCTGGACGTCGACCTGCCGGCCCGGTTCTCCACCGAGTTCCAGGGCGGTGGCTGGGTCGAGGGCGCCGAGCCCGGCCTCGGCGCGCGGTTCCGCGGCCGCAACTCCCACCCGGTCGCCGGGGAGTGGGAGACCGTCTCGACCGTCACCGGCTACGAGCCGGGGCGGCTGTTCGCGTGGGCCGTGATGGACGTGACGAACCCGGCCGCGTCGTGGCGCTTCGAGCTCGTCCCGGACGGCGACGGCACGATCCTGCGCCAGTGGGCGCAGATCGGCCCCGGCCCGTCCAACCTCACGACGATCATCGGCTCGATGCCCGAGCACGAAGAGGAGATCGTCGCGATGCGGCTCGGCGAGCTGCAGGCCAACATGCAGAAGACCGTCGAGGGCATCAAGGCGCTCGCCGAGAGCGGCGTGCACGCCGCCTAGCGGAGCACTCGGTCCACATAGGACTTGACGGCGGCCAGCGCTTCGGCGGACTGCCACAGCCGCTCCACCCGCGGGTCGTCCGAGTGGCGGTATTCGGCGATCCGCTCGTGGAACGGCTGCCGGATCTGGGCCTTGGTGTGGGCGAACGGTTCGGCGGGCAGGTCGCCGAGCCGGGCGGCGACCGCGACCGCCCGCTCGAGCACCTCCTCCGGCGGCGCCGGCTCGTCGGCCAGCCCGCGGGCCAAGGCCTCCTCGCCGCCCCAGGTTTCACCCGTGTAGGTGAGCGACGGCAACCGGGTGGTCCCGTAGGCGCAGCGCAGGATCTCCAGTGCGGCCAACGGGAACGGCAGCCCGACGAGCAGTTCGGTCACGCCGATCCGGCCGGCTCCCAGCACCCGGTGGTCACAGGCCGCGGCGAGCACCGCGCCGCCGGCGACGGCGTGCCCGTTCAGCGCGGCGACCACCGGGCGCGTGCTGCCGAACACCGCCAGCAGCGCGTCGGACAGCAGCGGCAGGAACTCCGCCACGTACGGCGCACCGCCTTCGTCGAGCCGCTTGAGGTCGACGCCCGCGCAGAAGATGCCGCCGGTCCCGGTGAGCACCACGGCGCGGGCCTGCTCGGCCTCCTCGAGCCGCCGCACCAGCGCCCGGCACGAATCCGTGTCGAGGGTGTTGCCCCGGCCGTGGTCGATCCGGAGCACGGCGACGTCGCGGTGGCTGTCCAGGGTGATCGGCACGGCCCGACCGTACCGCGGCCCTGCGGCCCGGTCAGGCCCGAACGCTCAACCGGACGACCCCGAAGTGCTCCCGGCCCGCCAGCTCGACGACCTCGTCGAGGGTCGGCAGCCGGCCGAGGGGGAACTTCAGCCCGATCATGCGGGCGGCGCGGCGCATGCCGAGCTCGGTCATCCGGTCCAGGTAGATCCGGGCCACCTCGGCCCGGTCCTCGACGAGCACCCCGCGCATCGGCGTCGTCCGGCCGGCGAACGTCACGTCGACGTCCGCGCCGCCGCGGAAGTTGAGCCGCCAGCCGGCGGGCGTCAGCGCGCACCGGCCCTGGGCGTCGCCGTGCGCGGTGACCGGCACGCGGTAGCGGCGCCCGGTCCGGCGGCCGGCGAAGGCGAGCAGCATGAACTCGCCGACGCCGCGGCCGAGCGGGCTGGGCAGCACGGCCCGCAGCACCGCGTTGAGCGTCTTCACCAGCGGCGCGGGCGGCTGGTGCCATTCCACCACGGCGGTCATTTCCGCAGCGTACGCCGGTTCAGTGCGTCAGCTGGTGATGTCTTTTTGCGCGAACCGCCGCCCGGCGAAGAGGAAGAACACCGTTCCGTAGATCGCCGCCGACAGCATTCCGCTCGCCAGGTTGGTCCAGTCGACGTCGGTCGAGATCAGGTCCATCCAGGAAAACGCGTAGTGCGTCGGCAGGTAGTTGCGGAGGCCCTCCAGCGCGGTGATCTGGTCGAGGATCTGCGACAGGATCGCCACCAGCACCGCGCCGCCGACCGCGCCGAGCGGGGCGTCGGTCGACACGCTCAGCGCCAGCGCGAGCCCGGCCACCCAGGCCAGCTGCAGGATGATGTACACAGTGGACAGTCCGATGGCGAGCAGGCTGTCGCCGAAGGACACCGCATCACCCGTCGGGCTGATCGCGTCGCCCGCGCCGTACCAGAGCACCCCGACGCCGAGCGACACCAAGGGCAGCAGCACGAGCGCGAACGCCGAGAGCAGCCCGGACACGATCGCCTTCTGCCGCAGCACCCGCTGCCGCGGCACCGGCACGGCCAGCAGGTACTTCAGGCTCGACCACGACGCCTCGCTCGCGATGGTGTCGCCGAAGAACAGCGCGACGATCATCGGCAGCAGGAACGTCCCCGACACGAACAGCGCCAGCACGACGAAGTTCGGCGCGGACGCCGTGGCCAGGTCGACGAACCCGCCGCTGCGCCGGTTCGGGCTCGACTGCCCGAGCTGGAACGCGAGCACCAGGATGAACGGCAGCACGGCCACGAACCCGAGCAGGAACTGCGTCCGCCGCCGCTTGAGCTGGCGACGCAGTTCGACGCCGAGCCGCAGCGTCCGCCGCGCCGAGTAGCCCTCGACCGCGCCGTCCGGCCCGACACCCGCGTGCTCCTGCGACGCGAGGTCGCTCAGCTCGTCGAGCGCGTGCGGATCGGTGTGCACACCGTCGGTGCTCATTTCGCCTCCGCGGGCAGTGTTGATGGCGCCTCGGCGGAAAAGAGTGCCTCGGCGGCAAGTACGTCGGCGGTCACTGGTCCACACTCCTGTCTGCGAGTGCTGTAGAAGTGCTCGTTGTTGGAACCCAGCGAGGACCGGGTGGACGGCCTGTGGCGGTTGCCCCTTGAGGGCCGTCATGACACCGCCGCCCCCGGTCCTTGCGGGGCTGCAGACCGGCAACAGAGGGACGCGCCGTAGAGCGCCAGTCAGTGACCGCCCGGTGACCAGCCCCCTCGCCGGGTCGTCGCTGCCACCGCTGTTGTCGCAAGGAGACTGCGTGTCCCTGTCTGAGCTGTCCGTGTCGTTCTTCGTCGGAATCGACTGGGGCGCAACCGAACACGCCGTGTGCGTGGTAGATGAGAACGGTCGCGGAAAGACCGCATTCACCCTCACCCACACCGCCGCCGGCTTCACCGACCTGATCCGCCGCCTGAGCAAACTGGGCGACCCCATCGAGATCCCCATCGGGATCGAACGCCCGGACGGACGTCTGGTCGATGCGCTGCTGGAAGCGGGATTTCCCGTCGTGCCCGTGAAACCCAACGCCATCAAGGCATGGCGGGAAGCCGAAGTCCTCTCCGGCGCCAAGAGCGACACCGCTGACGCCGCAATCATCGCCGAGTACCTGCGGCTGCGTCAGCACAAACTGCGCCCCGCCACGCCCTACTCGCCGCAGACCACCGCGCTGCGCACCGTGGTGCGCACCCGCGATGACCTCGTCACCGCCCGCGTCGCGGCGGCCAACCAGCTCGCGGCACTGCTGGACACGCACTGGCCCGGCGCCAAGGCCGTATTCGCCGACGTCGAATCCCCGATCGCCCTGGAATTCCTCACCCGCTACCCCACTGCCGCGTCCGCCACCAGCATCGGACCGGTCCGCATGGCCGCGTTCTGCGTCAAACACGGCTACTCCGGCCGCCGCTCGGCCGCCGAACTGCTCACCCGGCTGCACACCGCACCAGCCGGGACCACCGACCCCACCCTCACCGAGGCCATCCGCGACGCCGTGCTGGCCATGGTCAGCGTGCTGCGCACCCTGGGCACGGCCCTCAAAGACCTCGGCCGCTCGGTGACCGCGCACCTGAGCGAGCACCCGGACAACGCGATCTTCACGTCGCTGCCACGGTCGGGTCAGATCAACGCCGCCCAGATGCTCGCCGCCTGGGGCGACGCCCGCCAGGCCTACGACCACGCCGACGCGGTCGCCGCCCTGGCAGGACTCTGCCCCGTCACCAAGGCATCCGGCAAGCACCACGCCGTCTCGTTCCGATGGGCCTGCAACACCCGCTTCCGACAAGCCATGGTCACCTTCGCCGACAACAGCCGCCACGCCAGCCCCTGGGCCGCCGACCTCTACCGGCGTGCCCGCAGCCGCGGCTGCGACCACCCCCACGCCGTGCGCATACTGGCCCGCGCCTGGGTCCGCGTTATCTACCGCTGCTGGCTCGACCGCAAACCCTACGACCCCGCCCTGCACGGCGCAGCCCAACAGACCACCGAACACACTGCCGCAGCCTGATTTCGATCTTGAGGTTGACACAGAGGGTGTCATGACTCTTCTCCCACCAGTTGCAGGAACGCGTCTTCCAACCGGCGCCTCGGCCCGGCCTGCTCCACCGCGACGCCGGCGCGCACCAGCGCGGCCACGCCTTCGGCCCGCGGCAGCTCGCCGAGGTTCGCGTGCACGAGCTCGCCCTCGACGTCGACGTCGGTGACCCCGCTCAGCGCCTTGAGCGCCGCCGCGGCGGCAGCCGGGTCGTCGACCCGGAACGTCGCCTCGCCGCCGGCCGCGGCCAGCTCGCCGACCTCGCCCGAGGCGACCAGCGAGCCGCGGTGCATGACCACGACGTGCGTGCAGGTCTGCTCGACCTCGGCCAGCAGGTGGCTGGACACCACCACGGTGCGGCCGGTCGCGGCGTACCGCTGCAGCACCTCGCGCATCTGGTGGATCTGGGGCGGGTCGAGCCCGTTGGTCGGTTCGTCGAGTACCATCAGCTCCGGCAGGCCGAGCATCGCCTGGGCGATCGCCAGCCGCTGCCGCATGCCCTGGCTGTAGGTCCGCACGCGGCGCTCGATGGCCGAGCCGAGCCCGGCGATCTCCAGCGCCTCCGCGAAGTGCGCCTTCTCGGCCGGACGCCCGGTCGCGGCCCAGTACAGCTCGAGGTTCGCCCGGCCGGACAGGTGCGGCAGGAACCCGGACCCCTCGACGAACGAGCCGATCCGCGAGAGCACCGGCGCGCCCGGGGTGATCTTGTGCCCGAACACCCGGATGCTGCCCTCGGTGGGGGTGATCAGGCCCATCAGCATCCGCAGGGTGGTCGTCTTGCCGGCGCCGTTCGGCCCGAGCAGGCCGAGCACCTGGCCCGGCTCGACGCGGAAGGACAGGTCCTTCACGGCGACGAACCCGCCCGGGTACTGCTTGCGCAGCCCCTCGATGACCAGCGGCGTGGCGGCCAGCCCGGGGTCGACGTCGGTGGCGCGACGGCGGCGCAGGGCCGCGAAGAGCACCGCGGCGAGCCCGATCGCCAGCGTCACGCCGATGCCGACGAGCTGCCCGACCGGAGCCGGCGAACCGACCGACGTCCCGGGCACGACCGGCACGGCCAGCGCGGTACCGCCGGCGAGCCCGATCCGGAACACCGCGGGCGCGGCCGGGGCGGCGAACGCCTGGTCGGTGGTGCCGACGACGAGCCGCAGCGAGTGGCCGCCCTCGATCGGCCGGACGATGCCGGGCAGCGTCACGGTGACGTCGACCGGGGTGCCGTCGGCGGGCAGCCCGCTCACCCGGAACGGCGCGATGGCGTTGGCCGGCAGCACGCGCGAGCCGTCCTGCCCGACGTCGTAGAGCTTCGCGAACAGCACCGCGTCCGGCTGGGGGTGCGCCGGGTCCGCGGCGACCTGCAGCCGCACGGTGGACGACCCGCTGATGACGACCTGGCCGTCGAACGCGGCGGTGGTGAACTGCGCGGCCTGGCCGGGCGGGTCGTTGCTGAACAGCGCGCCGAGCCGCGACGTGCTGCTCGCGACGCCGTTGAGGCCGGGGATCCCGCTGACCGCCGACGGGTTGGCCCCGGCCGGGCGCACCACCGGCTGCGCGGGCCCGGCCAGCGCCAGCAGCCGCCGCTCGGTCGCCGGCCCGGTCAGCCCGGGGTAGGCGGCTGCGTTGACCGTGCGCACCGACGGCGTCCCGTTGGCGCGCAACGTGCCCTGGACGTCGTAGCTGAATCCGGTGCCCGGGTCACCCCCGTCCAGCGCCGTCTTCAGGAAGTCGCCGATCTTGGCGCGCAGCTGGGGGCCGGGCTTGCCGCCGTCGTGGCCGCCGGTGTACCAGATGGTCTTGACCTTGCCGCCGGCCGCGGTGATCTGCCGGGCGGTCGCGTCGGACTGGTCGAGGCCGAACAGCGTGTCGCTCTCGCCTTGCACCAGCAGCGTCGGCACGGTGATCTTGCCCGTCACCGACGCGGGGGAGACGCGGCGCAGCAGGTCGACGCTCGCCTGGCTCGCCTGCCCGGTGGTGCCGAGTTCGGTGTAGGCGCGGCAGACCGCGGCGGTGAACCGGCCGCACGGGTCGGCCGGCGCGCTCCGGGGCCCGCCCGCGCCCGGCGGCCCCGCGGGCAGCGCGGCCCCCGCGGCGCTCCCGGCGGCGCCGGTGGATCCGGTGTCGGTCTCCTGCCCGGCTTCCGGCGCTTCGGCGGACGGCGAGCCGCTCGCCGCGGCGCCCGAGCCGGCCGAGAAGAAGATGCCGGCCCAGCTCTTCTTGAAGACGCCGTCGGTGGCGAAGGCGCCGGCCGACGGGGTGCCCGGGGCCGTGGCCGCGGGGGTCGCCGCGTTCGGGACCAGCCCCTGGGCGAGGTCGTTGTAGGTGATCACGGGCGCGATCGCGTCGACGCGCTTGTCCGTGCCGGCCAGCAGCAGCGACAGCGCGCCGCCGTAGGAGGCCCCGGTGACCGCGATCTTCGGGTCGCCCTTCGCGTCGAGGGTCACCTGGTGCTGCGCGACGAGCCGGTCGATCAGGCGGCTCGCGTCGGCGACCTCGCCGTCCGGGTCGTCGAGCCCGATCTTGCCGGTGCTCCGGCCGAACCCGCGCGCGGACCACGTCATCACGACGAAGCCCTTCCGCGCGAGTTCGCGGGCGTCGTCGGCGACGCTGTTCTTGTCCCCGCCGAAGCCGTGCGCGAGCAGCACCGCGGGTGCGGGCACGGTCGCCGGGAGGTAGGTGGTCGTGTCGATCTTCACCTGCTCGGCCGAGCCGGGGGCGGCGGGCAGGTCGAGCAGCGCGTCCTGGGTGGGCACGGCGGGCGGGGCCGTGTCGCGCGTCGCCCAGAGGACGGTCACGGCGGCGAGCACCACCACGACGGCGCCGACCGCCGTGAGACGGGCACGGCGGGTGCGCGGGAGCGGGAGTCGGGGCACGACGTGACCGTAGGTGAAGTTTCCTGAGAGTGTCCTCCGCGGCTCACAGTGATCACACTTTTCGGACCACCTGGTGGACCGAAGTGACCGGAATTACACGACCAACCCGGTGACGTGCGCGATCCCGGCTGGCGCTCGGCCGGGGGGAACCGGCAAACTGGACGCGCTGTGAGGGGAGTATTCCTTCGCGGCGGTGTCGTCAGCACGGTGGCCCTGCGCCCCCGGCACCGTCGGCCGGTGGTTCCACCGGCGGGAGAGACCTCCGGTTAGCTGCTCATGCGCACTATCCGGAGGTTCGAGTTCCATGACTGTCCCCCTGTGGCTGTGGATCGCCACGATCGGTGGCCTGCTCGCGCTGATCGCGCTGGATCTGGTCATCGTCGATCGCAAGCCGCACGAAGTGACCACGGGGGAAGCGGCTCGCTGGGTCATCTTCTACGTCTCGTGCGCCATCGTCTTCGGCATCGGTGTGTGGGTGTTCGCCGGGCACGACCCGGGCGTCGAGTTCTTCACCGGGTACATCACCGAGTACTCGCTGAGCGTCGACAACCTGTTCATCTTCATGATCATCATGGGCTCCTTCAAGGTGCCCGCCATCCACCAGCACCGCGTGCTGCTGGTCGGGATCCTGCTCGCGCTCGCCATGCGGAGCGTGTTCATCGCCATCGGCGCCGCGCTGATCGCCCAGTTCGTCTGGGTGTTCTTCCTGTTCGGCGCGATCCTGATCTGGACGGCGATCAGCATGCTGCGCGGCAAGGGCGAGGACGAGGAGTACCACGAGAACGCCGTCACCCGGCAGGTCCGCCGGTTCGCCCCGGTGACCGACGACTACCACGGCCACAAGTACACGGTGAAGATCGACGGCAAGCGGATGATCACCCCGATGCTGCTGGTGATCGTGGCCATCGGCTCGGCCGACCTGCTGTTCGCCGTCGACTCGATCCCGGCGATCTTCGGCATCACGCAGGAGGCGTTCCTCGTCTTCACCGCCAACGCGTTCGCGCTGATGGGCCTGCGCCAGCTGTACTTCCTGCTCGGCGGCCTGGTGACGAAGCTGGTCTACCTGACCTACGGCCTCGCGGTGATCCTCGCCTTCATCGGGGCGAAGCTGTTCCTGCACGCGCTGCACGAGTACCACGTCGTCCCGGACTGGCTGGACATCAACAACTGGGTCTCCCTCGGCGTGATCGTCGTCGTGCTGTCGGTGACCACGGTGGCCAGCCTGGCGAAGGCCCGGCGCGACGAGCGCAAGCAGGTCGCCGCATGACAAGCGGCGTAACTCGTTCGCACGGCTAAGGAATTCGGGTACGGTCGGGACGTGCGCCCTGCCGACATCGAAGCCCTCGTCGTCCCCGGCCGTCCCGCCCTGCGCGGGAACCTGCTGCTCACAGCGGTGAAGAGACCGGATCTCCGTGCGAACGCCACGCACAGTGCGGTGCGGCGTGTGTCGCTCGACGGCGGCGAGGCCGCGTGGACCCACGGTCCGCGCGACTCCGCCCCGGCCATCTCGCCCGACGGGCGCTGGGTCGCGTTCCTCCGCGCGGGGGAGGGCCAGGGCGCCGACGGCAGCCCGCAGCTGCACGTGATGCCGTCGGACGGCGGGGAAGCCCGCCGGCTGACGTCGCTGCACCTCGGGGCCGGGGAACCGGTGTGGGCGCCGGATTCGCGGCGGATCGCGTTCACCGCCCGCGTGCCCGAGGCCGGCCGCTACGGCACCCCGGACGCCGACGGCGAGACGCCGGAGCCGGCCGCCGAGGCCCCGCGCCGGATCACGCGGATGGACTACCGGATCGACGACGTCGGGTTCCTGCGCGACCGCATGCAGCGGCTGTTCGTCGTCGACGCCGACGCGGCGCTCGAGCCCGGAGACCTCGAGCCGCTGACCGGCGACGGGTTCGACGCGGCCCACCCGGTCTGGACGCCGGACGGCACGCGCGTGGTCTTCACGGCGCCGCCGGACTGGGGTGCGGCCGAGAGCGACGCGCGTGACATCTGCGCGATCTCCGCCGAGGGCGGCGAGCCCGAGGTCGTCGTGCGCTGCGAAGGCTACTCGGAGCGGCCGGCGTTCGGCGCCGACGGCACGTTGTTCTACTTCGGACAGTCCTTCGAAGAGCACCACGAAGCCGCGCCCACCGGGCTCTACGCGGCGACGCCCGAATTCGGCGTCGGCCCGGTGAAGGCCCGGCGGCTCACCGACGCCGAGACGGTGGACTGCGAAACCGCGGCGGGCCCGCCGGCCCCGCGCGGGGACGACGTGCTGGTGGCCGTCCGCCACCGCGGCGCGGTGGAACTGCGCGCGGTCGGCGTCGACGCGGCCGAGGCCCCGCTGGCCGACCTCGCGGTGGTCTACGCGGACCAGGCCGCGGTCCGGTCGTTCACGCTGGACGGCCCGGTGCTGGCGGCGGTGATCGCCACGCCGTCGACCGCCGGCGAGGTCGTGCTGCTCGGCGACGGCGAGCCGAGGGTGCTCACCGGCTTCTCGAAGCCGTTGCGGGACAAGGGCATCCGGCCGATGATCGAGCTGGAGACCACCGCCCCGGACGGCTATCCGGTGCACGGCTGGCTGGTCCTGCCCGAGGGCGAGGGCCCGCACCCGGTGCTGCGCGTGGTGCACGGCGGCCCGTTCACCCAGCAGGAGTGGGCGGTGTTCGACGAGGCGCAGGTGTACGCGTCGGCGGGCTACGCGGTGGTGGTCGGCAACCCGCGCGGGTCCGCGGGGTACGGGCAGACGCACGGCTGCGCGATCACGCACGGCTTCGGCACGGTCGACGTCGACGACGTCCTGGCGCTGCTCGACAAGGCGCTCGAACGCCCGGACCTGGACGCCTCCCGCGTCGGCATCATGGGCGGCTCGTACGGCGGGTTCATGACGAGCTGGCTGGCCGCCCACCACGGCGAGCGCTTCAAGGCGGCGTGGAGCGAGCGCGCGGTCAACGCGTGGGACTCGATGCTCGGCAGCTCCGACATCGGCTACATGTTCGTCGACGCCTACATCGGCTCCTCGCCGGAAGTGCAGCGTCACCGTTCGCCGCTTTCGTACGCGGCGCAGATCAAGATTCCGTTCGCCGTGGTGCATTCGGAGCAGGACTGGCGCTGCCCGCTGGAGCAGGCGGAGCGGATGTTCGTGGCCCTGCGCCGCGCGGGCGTGTCCGCCGAGCTGCTCGTGTTCCCGGGCGAAGGCCACGAGCTGAGCCGCTCCGGCCGGCCGCGGCACCGCGTCCAGCGCTTCGAAGCGATCCTCGAGTGGTGGTCCCGGCACCTGTGACCCTTGTCCGGGCCGCCCGCGCCTGCGAATGTCGGTGTCCATGACGGTGCCCGAGGTGGACTTCGAGCTCGAGACGTGGCGGATGGTGCTGTTCCGGGAGGGCCCGCGGGCTTCGGAGATCTCCGAGGAGATGGCCCGGGAGCTGCGGGCCCGGCACCTGTCGTCGGCCCGGCAGCAACAGGCGGCGGGATCGTTGCTGTTCGCGGGGGCGGTGCCGGAGCCGTCGGCCGAGCTGCCGGTGACGGGGGTGGCGTTCTTCCGCACGTCGGAGGCGGAGACCCGGGCGATCCTCGACGCCGACCCGGCCGAGCAGGCGGGGCTGATCGCGTCGGAGATCGTGGGGTTCGTCTGCCCGCGAGGCACCCTTGGCTGACGGGCTGGTCTGCTTCGACGTCGACGGGACCCTCGTGCCCGGCACGAGCTCGTGCGCGTGGGTGGCCGCCGCGCTGGGCCACGAGGCCGAGCTCGTCGCGATCCTGGCGACGCTCGCGTGGACGCCGGTCGGGCATGCTCGCCGGCCGGTTCGGGTTCGCCGAGCACCTCGACGAGTACGGCAAGCGCGACTTCGCGCTCCCGCAGGGCTTCGCGCCGGAGCGGTGTGCCGCAGTCGGGGACAGCCAGTCCGATCTGCCGGCGGCTCAGTTGAGCAGCGTGTAGTTCAGCTCTTCGCAGACCCGGCCCAGCGGGACGTCCAGGCCCGGGTGGTCCAGCGGCAGCAGCACGTCCGGCGCGATGGGCAGCGCGGCGCCCGCCGGCGGGTCCCACAGGCAGATCGCGGGATCGCCGGAGTCCATCGACGAGCGGTACCAGAGGCCGTCGAGATCGCTGAACGCGCCGCGGATCGCGCGGGCCCACGCCTGCGTCAGCTTCTTCGGCCCGCTGGAAATCTCCTGAGACGCGCCGACCCGCGTCGGCCAGAGGCCGGTCAGGTCGAGCAGGCGCAGGGTGCGTGTCGGGCGGACGACGACCAGCCGGGGACCGCGGGTGCGGCGGTCGACCGTCGAGCTGGTCTGGAAGACCTCGGCGACCGATGTGCGCACGGTGAGGCCGAAGTACAGGACGCCGTTGGCGGGATCGGTGACCGGTGCGCCGCCGCGGCCGGGCGACTGCTGGTCGAAGCGGCCGTGCGGGAGCGGGCCGGTGTAGCGGAACGAGTTCCACTGCTGGGGGTGGTTGCCGTGCGCGGTGAAGATCCGGACGAGCCTGGTCGCGGGCTGGACCGACACCACGTCGTCGGCGCGGTTCAGCTGCCGGACCAGGACGGATCGGGCGGGCGGCAGCGGGAGCCGGGCCATGGGTCGGTGGTGGTCCGTCCTTGTCGGTGATCTTGCTCGGGAGGGTCCAGCCTAGAGCGGCGTGCCGAGCGTGGCGATGAGGCGGGCGACGTGGTCCGGGTCACCACCGGAGAGAAGCCATTGGCGCGGGGTCGCGGGCTGGTCGTTGATCACCAGATCGGCCTGCGGAGTGCTCATGAAGGCGGCGACGACGAGCGCGGGCTGGTCGTCGGGCAGGGCTTTGAGGACGACTTCGAGGCCGGGCAGCACACCCGAGCCGGCGAACTGCCACGCGGGGAGCCGCCAGCCGCCGTCCTTCCAGCCGGTCAGCCGCCGTTCCTTGAGGCGGTGCCGGATCCGGCTGTCGTCGACCCCGAGGGCCTTGGCCGCTTCGTTGACGCTGAAGGCGCCCTCGGCGAGCACGGCGTGGGCGGCGACGGTGCGGGCCCGGAAGTCGGGTTCGTCCTCCCGCCGCGGTGAGAGGTCCAGCCCGACGTCGGTGAGCGCGGCGCGTTGATCGGCCGAGAAGTAGTGCGACGGATCCGGATTCGGTGGGGACAGTCTGCGCGCCGCGTCTTCGACGAGAGTGAGGAACTCATTCGCGTCGACCTTCAGGCCCGCCTTGGCGAGGATGTTCTCCAGCGCTACAGACATGTGGCTCAGGTTAACCCGAAACAGCGCGGGTGTGCGGGTTCGTGCGGTTTCTTGCCCTGTCTGTGGGTGAATTCACCAGAGATCGACACTTAGGGCACATCATCCAACACGTTGAGTAGGCAACTTCCGGTCAGTTTCCCCGGATCGGCGGCGGTTGTCCAGCCCCGCCCCGGCTTGACACTGCGTGCGCGGCGACCTACGTTCCGGATGAGTAAACGATTTCCGCTCCGTGCTCACAGACCGCCGGCGCTCCGGCGCCGGTGGTGGGGGACACAGGGGGTGGGGCGTGGGGGGGGGGGCCGCCCCCGCGCGGCCCCCCCCCCCCCCCCCCCCCCCCCCCCCCCCCCCCCCCCCCCCCCCCCCCACGGGGGGGGGGGCCC
>NZ_CP100416.1:7001782-7048556 GCF_026017845.1 Amycolatopsis mediterranei | reverse complement strand
GCTGCGGCTGACGGACCCGGAGAAGGTCGAGCCCGTCGGCGTGCCGAACTCATGACCGCCGTGGTGACCGGGGCCCGGGGGGCCCGGGGGGGGGGGGGGGGGCCCCGCCCCGCCCGCCCCCCCCCCCACGTCGCTCGCCCCGACCCTCCAGCCACGCCAGCCGACTCTCTGGGTGCGCGGGCCGACCCTCCAGGCGCCGGCCGACCTTCTCGGTACGCGGGCCGACTCTCTGGGCGCGGGCCGACTCTCTGGGTGCGCCGGCCGACCCTCCAAGCGCGCTAGCCGACCCTCTGGGCGCGCCAGCCGACCTTCTCGGCGCGCCAGCCGACTCCCTGGGCGCGTGGGCCGACTCTCCAGGCACCCCGGCCGACTCTCCGGGCGCGCGGGCCGACCCTCTCGGTACGCCCGACCGACCCCTTCGGGGGCGCGAACCGGCCCGGCGGCCGAGCCCCTCTGCGTCAGCGGCGGGAGCTCTTCCGGACGATCAACCGAGCTTCGAGCGTCGTCGTCGTTGCGTCGCGGGTGCTGTCGGTGATGCGGGCCAGCAGGAGCTGCGCCGCCACCCGGCCGACTTCGTACGCCGGCTGGGCGACCACCGTCAGGGGTGGGTCGACCAGCGTTGTCCACGGTGCGTCGTCGAACGAAACGATGCCCACGTCGCTGCCCGGGCGCAGCCCGCGAGCCGAAAGGGCCTCCAGCACTCCGATCGCCATCGTGCTGTTCGCGACCAGCAGCGCGTCCGGCGGCGATGGCTCGTCGAGGAGGTCCAGCGTCGCCAGCCGGGCGCCCTCCGCGCGGTATTCGCCCCGGCGGAACAGGACGTTCTCCTCACCCACGACATCGGCGTACCCCGCCAGGCGGTCTTCGGCCGTGCGGACGCCCGGCGGGCCGGTCAGGCAGCCGACGCGCCGGTAGCCGCCGGCGAGCAGGTGGCGCGTCGCTTCGGCGGCCGCGTGGCGGGTGTCGACCAGCACTTGGTCGCCCTCCGCGGCCTGCAACGGCCGGTCCACCGCCACCAGCGGCGTGCCCTGGCGGCGGAGGCCCTCGACGTTCGTCGACCGGCCGGTGGGCGACAGCACCACGCCGGCGACCCGCTCCTGCAGCGCGACCTCGATGTAGCGCCGCTCCTTGTCCTCGTTTTCATCCGAATTACACAGCACCACCGAATACCCGGACCGCTGCGCGAGGTCCTCGACGCCCCGTGCGATGGCGGTGAAGAACGGGTTCTCGACGTCGGAGATGATCAGCGCGAGCACCGCGGTCTCTTGGCGGCGGAGGTTCCGGGCCAACCCGTTCGGGTGATATCCGAGCTCGGCGGCCGCTTCCTGGACCCGGGCGGCGAGGGTGGGGTCCACAGTGGACTTTCCGTTGAGCGCGCGCGACACGGTCGCCGTGGAGACGCCGGCCCTCGCCGCGACGTCGCTGATGGTGGCCACACGCCCTCCCTGATCACTCGTCGAGGGGGAGGATAGCGCTCGTGGTAGTCGTTTACCGTCCGCTTACCTTTTTGGGGGAACAGCCACTTCCGGATGACCGCGGGAGTTACGCCGAACGGAGTCGATCACGTGCGGTGGTGTCCACAATGGAGGGTCCGCGGAAGTAGGCGCGCGGCGTGAGACCGGTCAGCGCCCGGCAGTCCCGGCTGAGGTGCGCTTGATCGGCATACCCCGCGGCGGCCGCCAGCGCGGCCAGCCCCGAGACGTGCGGAGCCAGCGCGACGGCCCGCTGGAACCGGCTGACCCGGAGGTAGGTGGCCGGCCCGTACCCGACGGCTTGGACGAACCGCCGCCGCAGCCACCGCGCACTCACCGCGCCGGACAAGGCGGGATCTTCGACCCGGGCGACGACCTCCACGCCGGCTCCGACACTCGGTGTGGCCGAAGATGGTCGGTGATGTTTCCCCGCGGGCGACGGCGAGCGGGGTGACATGGCCGGCTCCGGCAGGCGTTGGGTCGAGTTGTGCCCCGGCGATGCTCGTGCGGCCCTCCCCGCCTCGCGGGACCCGACCAACCCCGCCGCCGCGTCGCCGACCCGGGCCACTCCTGCCTCCAGCCGCGCGATCAGCTCCGCCACCGCCGCATCCTCCGGCGGCACCTCCCCGAGCCGCCCGGCCACCGCCTCGACCGGCGACACCTCCCCCTCCACCAGCCGCTCCGCCCACGACCGCCCCCACAACTCGCCGACCGGCACCCGACGGTCACGCAACTCGTCCGCCGCCACGCCGAGCACCGCCGCCGCGCGGCCCGGCCGGAACCGGACCCCTTTCAGCACCGCGTCCGGCTGCGTCACCGATGACCACGCCGTCGTGTCCGGCCCGGCCACGAACGCCGCGCCATCGCCGACGACCAAGTCCACGCAGCCGTCCGGGACGATCCGCTTCGGGCCCTCCGAAGCCGATCGCCACACGCATTTAGCCACGTCCCGCAGTGCCCGTGGTGCTGCCGCCTCTTCGTACACACCCCGATCATCCCCTCTGGTCCGACAAAATCCGGTGCCCCGGGAGACCCCCGTCCGGGTGAACATCGAACTTCCTGCGAAGAGCTGCTAACACCCCGTTAGGTCACGGCGAGATATAGGTCGACGCACTCGACGGAAGTGCGCGCGACGAGAGAAGACCTCTCCATGGGCGTTCCCACCGCGACCCGGCCCGAGCGCGACCGCGCCGGGCGGGCTCGGCCGGCCGGCAGCTTCGTCGTCGTCCTCGGGGTGCTCGTCGCGGCCTTCGCGGTGACGGCCTACGTCGTGCCCCGGTCCGCGCGCGGTCCCGGCAGCGAAGAGCCCGCCACCGCGCCCGTCGCCCCGGCCGCGGTCCGCACCGTCAACCACAGCGTCGTCTACGAACTGCTCGGCGCGCACGGCGCCCGCAACGTCACCTACGCCGCCGCGGGCTCGGTGCTGACCCAGCACGCCGAGGTCGCGACGCCGTGGTCCACGCAGTTCACCCGGGTCGGTCCCGCCGGGCGCACCGAGTTCTACAGCATCGCCGCCCGCAACCCCGGGCCCGGCGCGCTGCGGTGCCGGATCGTCGTCGACGGCGTCGTCGTCGCCGAGAAAACCGAGACCGAGCCGGACCGCCTCTTCAGCTGCGCCGTCTGAGCGGCAGGATCGGCGGCGTGAACGCCGCGATCACCTTCGGCCCCGCCCTGGTGGCCGTCCTCGTCCTGCTCGCCGTCGCCGGTGCGGCCGTCGTCCGGGCCGGCGGCCTCGGCGAAGGGCGCGCGGTGCTGATCGCCGCCGCCCGCGCGGTCGTCCAGCTCGCCGCGGTGTCGTTCGTGATCACCGCCGTCCTGCGCTCGGCGCCGCTCACCGGCCTCTTCGTGCTGCTGATGTTCACCATCGCCGCGGTGACGTCGGCGCGCCGCGTCGGCACCCGGAAGAACCTTCCGTGGACGGCGCTGGCCATCGCCGCCGGGGTCGCGCCCGTGCTCGCGCTGGTCCTCGGCGCCGGAGTGGTCCCGCCGAAGCCGATCGCCGTCGTGCCGATCGCCGGCATCGTGATCGGTGGCGCCATGACCGCGACGTCGCAGGCCGCCCGCCGCGCCCTCGACGAGCTCGAGGCGCGGCACGGCGAATACGAAGCCGCGCTGGCGCTGGGGTTCCTGCCGCGCCCGGCCGCGCTGGAGATCTGCCGCCCGTCGGCCGGGCACGCGCTCATCCCGGCGCTCGACCAGACCCGCACGGTCGGCCTGGTGACGCTGCCCGGCGCCTACGTCGGCGTCCTGCTCGGCGGCGCGGGCCCGATCCAGGCGGGGATGACGCAGGTGCTCGTGCTGATCGGGCTGCTGGCCGCGGAAGCCGTCTCGATCCTGGTGACCGTCCAGCTCGTCGCGGCGGGGAAGCTCAGCCGAGGGGCGTAGCCAGGTGGGCGGTGTCGTTGAAGCGCCGCACGATCCAGCGGTCGCCGTGCAGCACCAGGTGCGAAATCGACCCGTTGTCGGCGCCGAGGAACGCGAACCGCTCGACCGAGCGGCCGGCCTGGGCGAACACCTCGCCGATCACGCCGCCGTGGGTGAACACCGCGACCCGCTGGTCCGGGTGCGCGGCCGCGATGCGGGTGAGCGCTCCGCGCAGCCGGGCGCCGAAGGCCTCGTCGGACTCCGCGCCCGGGATCACGTCCCAGCGCTGCTCGGTCCACAGCCGCTCGACGATCGGGTGGCCTTCGGCGGTGTACTTCCGGAACAGGCCGTTCTCCCAGTCGCCAAGGTGGATCTCGCGCAGGTCCGGTTCGACGACCGGGGTCAGGCCCAGCTTTTCCGCCAGCGGCGCGGCGGTCTGCACCGTGCGGCGCAGCGTCGTCACGTAGATCGCGTCGATCCGCTCGCCGGCGAGCCGGACGCCGACGCGCTGGGCGTGGTCGCGGCCGTCCGGGGCGAGGTCCGGGTCGGCCTGGCCGTCGACGAGCTCGAACGGGTCGTCGCCGCGGGCCGGAGCGGATTCGCCGTGCCGGACCAGGAAGATCTCCGTCGAGCCCGGGGGCGGGCTGAAGCGGTGCTGGCGGTATTCGATCTCCTGCTCGGGCGTGCTCATGGCCCCGACCTTAACCGAGTTGCTTGTCCACGAAACACCACCGCCACGTCTCACCCGGCTCGAAGCTGCGCATCACCGGGTGACGGCTCTCGTGGAAGTGCCGGGTCGCGTGGCGGCGCGGCGAGGAGTCGCAGCAGGCGACGTTGCCGCACTTCAGGCACATCCGCAGGTGCACCCACGTCGTGCCCTCGGCGAGGCAGGCCGCGCAGCTGTCGGCCGAGCTGGGCTCCTTGTCGACCCACTCGTGGGCCAGGTGCTTGCACGACCCCGCCGTCGCGGCCGGGGTACGCAGTTCGCGGCCCTCCACGTCGGGCTCGGCCTCGTCGCGGTCGAGCATGGACTCCTCGATGTCGAGCCGTTCCAGGACCTTCCTCAGGACGTCGTTGTCGGCGCTGCCGCTGGCGCGGGCCTTGAGGAACTGGTTGCGTTCGACTTCGAGCAGCTCCAGCCGCAGGCGGCGGTAGGCGTCGCTCGGGGTCTCGGCCAGCGCGCTCTGCCGGCCGAGCTGCTCCCACGCCGAGTCGGCGCGGTGCTGCAGGCGGTCGCGCAGCCGCTGAATGATCTCCGGCGGGTCGTCGGGTTGCCGGATCTCCTCGAGCTTGGCCAGCGCCGCCCGGGTCATGTCGTGCAGCACGGCCGCCTCCTGCAGCGCGTCCTCCGCGGGGTCCGGCCGCGGCAGGCGCAGCCGCCGGATCAGCGGCGGCAGCGTCATGCCCTGCACGGCCAGCGTGCCGGCCACGACGACGAACGCCGCGAGCACCAGCACGGCCCGCTGCGGGGTGTCCGCGGGCAGCACGAACGCGGCCGCGAGCGTGACCACCCCGCGCATGCCCGCCCACGCGATGACGGCCGAATAGCGCCACGGCCAGATCTTCGCCTTGACCTTCCCCGGCAGGAAACGCCGTTTGACACGTTTCACCGTGCCGATGCCGATCAGGTACAGCACGCGGGTGAGGATGGTCGCGCCGAGCACCGCGACGCAGATCCAGGTGAGCGTGAGCAGCGACAGCCCGCTCTCGCCGACCTCGGCGAGGATCCGCCGCAGCTGCAGGCCGATCAGCAGGAAGACCATGTTCTCCAGGAGGAACTGGATGGTCTGCCAGTTCAGCCGGGACGCCAGCCGCGTCGAACCCGACAGGATCTGCGGCGCCTTGTGCCCGAGGATGAGCCCGGCGATCACCACCGCGAGCACGCCGGAGCCGTGGATCGCCTCGGCCGGGATGTAGGCGATGAACGGCACGGCGAACGAAAGTGCGGTGTCGAGCACCGGCTCGTCCATCCGGGCGCGGATGAACGCGGCGACGAAGCCGACGACCAGGCCGACCACGGCCCCGCCGATGGCCGCGCGGAAGAAGTCGGCGCCGACCTGCCAGAGGCTGACCGAGCCGGCCAGCGCGGCGATGGCCGTGCGGAGGGCGACCAGCGCGGCCGCGTCGTTGAAGAGGCTCTCGCCTTCCAGGAGCCGGATCAGCTTGCGGGGCATGCCGACCCGGCGGGCGACGACGCTGGCGGCGACCGCGTCCGGCGGCGCCACGACCGCGCCGAGGGCGATGCCGCCGGCCAGCGGGAGCCCGGGGATCACCGCCCAGGCGACCAGGCCGACGCCGAGCGCGGTGAACACGACGAGCCCGACCGACATCAGCCCGATCGCGCTGCGGTTCTTCCGGAAGTCGACCAGGGACGTCTGGATGGCCGCCGAGTACAGCAGCGGGGGCAGCAGGCCGAGCAGCACGACCTCGGGGTCGAGGTGGACCTCGGGCACCCCGGGGACGTACGAGCCGGCGACGCCGACGACGATCAGGCACAGCGGGGCGGACCAGTCCAGCCGCCGCGCCACCGCGCTGACGACGAGGACGGTCACGACCAGCGCCACTATCTCTGCCGCTATGTGCACGGGGTAATCATCACCCGGGCGCCGTCCCGGGCGTCACCGGGCCAGCTCCGGGAGCACCTCCGCGATCAGCTGGGTGTCCATGTACTCGGTGATCTCGCGGATCCGGCCGTCTTCGACGCGGAAGACGAAGCAGTACTTGTTGTCGTAGCGCGCCCCGGACTTGGTCGCGACGCTGCCCTGCGTCTCGACCACGACGACGTCGTCTTCGGCGACGAACCGGCTCGCGGTGCTGGTGTAGGTGCCGTCGAACTGCGCGCCCAGCGGGCCGAGCAGGTCGCGGCGGACCGACTCCTTGCCGCTGAAGCGGCCGGACCAGCTGTTGTGCCCGCTGACCGTCCAGGTGACGTCGTCGGCCATCGCGGCGATGAGCGGCCGGATGTCGCCCGTCGCCCAGGCGTCGAACGCCGTCTTCAGGAGCTGCTTGTTTTCGGACGCGCTCATGGTTCCCCTCCCGGTGTGTGTGGCCCAGTCAACACGCTGGAGCGTGCTCCAGGGCAAGTCCCTAGGCTGGGTTCGTGACGACGGTGGAGATCGCGGCCGGCGCCCTGCGCGGGTCCGGGCGGGACGAAGTGCGGACGTTCCTCGGCGTGCCGTACGCCGAGCCGCCGGTGGCGGCGCTGCGGTTCCGCGCGCCGCGCCCGGTGCCGCCGTGGCCGGGTGTCCGGGACGCCACCCGGTGGGCGTCGCGCGCTCCGCAGCCGGCGCTGACCGGGCGCGGCTTCACCGGCGACGAGGACTGCCTCTACCTGAACGTCTACGCGCCCGCCTCGCCCGGTTCGTACCCGGTGCTGGTGTGGATCCACGGCGGCGGCGGGGTGATGGGCGCGCCGCACCAGTTCGACGCGTCCGCGTACGCGCGGCGAGGTGTCGTCGTGGTGACCGTCGCCTACCGGCTCGGCGTGCTCGGGATGCTGCACCTGCCCGGCGTCGCCGACTCGAACCTGTCCCTGCGCGACCAGGTCGCCGCGCTGGAATGGGTACGGGACAACATCGCCGCGTTCGGGGGCGACCCGGGCCGGGTGACGCTGGCCGGGCAGTCCAACGGCGGCCGCACGGTCGGGACGCTGCTGGCCGTGCCCGCCACCCGCGGGCTCGTCCACCAGGCGATCGTGCAGAGCGGCACCGGCGTCGGCTCGGTCGTGCACACCGCGGACGAAGCCGCGGCGGTCGCTTCCGCGGTCCTCGCGGAGCTGGACGCTTCGCCGGATGACCTGGCGACGTTGCCGGTGACGCGGATTCTCGAGGCGCAGCAACGGGTTTCGGCGGTGTCGGGCACGAAGGTGACCTACCGCGTGGTCGTCGGTGACGAGCTGCTCCCGCGCCCACCGCGGGAAGGCGTGCGCGAGGTCCCGCTGCTGATCGGGACGACGGCCGACGAGGAGGACCTGTTCAGCTGGCTGCAGTCCGGTGGCGCGAAGCTGCTGGGCGTCGGTTCGACGATGCTGGACGCGCCCGCGGTCGAGAAGGCCGTGGCGGCGTATGACGACCTATTCGACTGGCCCGAGGACCAGCTCCGCAACCGCGCGCTGACGGCGGGGGACTGGTGGATCCCGGCGATCCGGTTCGCCGAAGCGCAGCCGGACGCGTGGATGTACCGCCTGGACTGGCGCATCGCCCCGCGCGGCCGCGGCCTGGGTGCGGTGCACGGGCTCGACCTGCCGCTGGTGTTCGACGACATCCGCAACCGCAACTGGCGGTTCCTCTTCGCCGGCCGCACGTTCCCGGCGGAGCGGATGCAGGCGGTGGCGACGGAGATGTTCGAGGCCTGGGTCCGGTTCATCTCGGAAGGCGATCCGGGCTGGCCGCGCTACACGACGGTGGACCGCGTCACGCGCCTCTTCGACGACGTCTCGACGACGGTGTCCGATCCGGACCGCGAGCAGCGCCTGCTCTGGGACTGAGCCGGGGCGGCGCGAAACCGCCCCGGCTCGGACCCTAGACGGTGATCTTGTCGACGTTCGGGCCGCCGTTGGCGGTCGTCGCGGTCGTCTTGATCTTGTTCGTTCCGGCGGTCAGCGTGACGGGCACCGTGACCGTCTGCCACGTGTCCCAGTTTCCCGTTCCGCCGAACGCCACGGCCGACGCCACCTTCGTGCCGTTGACCGTGATGTCCATCGGGCGGTTCGTCGTGGTGCCGTTGGCGAACCGCAGCACGACGTTCGCCGGGCCCGCCGTGGCCGCCGGCACGGTGAACTCCACCGCACTGCCGACCGCGTTGTCGTAGTTGACGAACCCGGTGCCCGTGAAGCCGGTGTGGTTCGACTCCACGACACCGCTGGTGATCGTCGCGTCCTCGGCCTGGTAGTCCACCGGGTCACCGGGCCCGGGGTCGACCGTGCCGTCCGCCGGGATCGTCTTCGTCCCGGTGTTCCAGCCCGCGACCCGCACGGACGGCTTGGCGCCCTTGAGGTCCGCGGTCCGGTACGTCGCCGTCAGCGTCGTCGACTCACCGGGCCAGAGGCTGACCTGGTTGTCGCTCCAGCGCACCGGTAGCACCGGTGCGCCCGCCGCGCCGACCACGTGCGCGTCGACGAAGAACGCCGGGACCTTGCCGGTCGTGGTGTTCTTCAGCGTCACCTCGGTCGTCGTGGTGCCGTCGGCGTTGGCCGTCGAGGTGGCCGTCGACCCAAGGGTGACCTGCGCCAGGCCGGTCAGCCCGGAAAGGTCGGCGAACGACGTCGTCGGCGTGTAGTACCAGTCGCTGTTGCCCCAGTCGAGGGTGTCGGCCTTGGTGGACAGCCAGTACACGTTCCGGCTGACCTCCTTGCCCGACGAGTCGGTCAGGACCAGCTTCGCCAGGTACGTCGTCGACAGCCCGCTCACCGAACCGATGGTCAGCGCCGTCGTCTTGGCGCCGTCACCGCCGACCGAAACGCTCTTCGTCTGGTCGAACTTCGACGTGCCGTCCAGGTTGAACAACTGCACGCGGGCGGTCAGGCCGGACGCCGCGTCGTGGTTGTGGTTGACGACCACCACCGACTTGGTGTCGTACGAGTACTGGATGTGCAGCGGCTCGTTCGCCTTCTTGGCCCCGAAGTAGGAGCCGTTCTGGTCGAGGTAGGTGTCGAACAGCTGCCAGTGCAGCGACGTCCAGCCGCTGTTGAGCATCCAGTAGATGATCCCGGTCGACGGGTTCGAGCTGTCGCTGAAGTTGCGCGAGTGCGACTCGAACTCGGCGCGGACGTTCTCGTACTGCGCCAGCTGCGCCTTCCGCACGAAGTCGTCGAGGCTCGCCGGCTTGCCGTAGCGGCCGGTCAGCGCGTCGCCGAACAGTTTGAGGTTGGCGAACGTCGACGACGAAGACCGGTGGTACTGCGCGGTCGACGGGCTCTTCCACATCGTGTCGAGCTCGCTCGACGACATCATCCGCTTGAGCGTGTCCATGGTCGGGATGTCCGGCCCGGCACTGGTCTCGGAGTTGAAGCCCCACGCACCGCCGAGGTCGCTGTGCGCCTTGTCGTACCAGTAGTTCGGTGGGACGTAGTCGTACGGCCCGTTCATCTTCATGCCCGAAGACCCGAGCTGCGGTGACGACTTCGCCGACGCGGCCGGGACCACCGGCGTGGCCCAGTCCGCGGCGCTCAGCGCGTCGAGGTAGTTCTTCTCGATCGTCGCGTCGGGAGCGAAGTCGCTGCCGATCAGGAAGGAGATGACGCTCGGGTGGTCGCGCAGGCGCTCGGCCTCCGCGGTCATCGACGCCTTCGCGACCGGGTAGTCCGCGGACGTCCACGTGTCACCCGGTTCGCTGCCGTTGACCTGGCCCTCCCACTTGTCGCAGCACTCCCAGCCGGGCAGCGTCAGCACGCCCATCCGGTCGGCGAGGTCGAAGAACTCGTCCGGCTCGATGTGGCCCTCCAGGCGCACGGTGTTGAGCCCGAGGTCCTTGACGTAGGCGAGCTTGTCCGCCGCGTACTGCTCGTTCCAGCGCAGGAACAGGTCCGGCGAATAGCCGCCGCCCTTGATCAGCAGCGGGCGCCCGTTGATCGTGTACGCCCGGCCGCCGCTCGAGTTCTTGTTCGCCGTCACCTGGCGGATGCCGAAGGTCGAGTGCGAGGAGTCCGACGCCGTGCCGCCGACGCTCGCGGTCAGGTCGAGGTCGTGGAGGGGCTGGCCGCCCATCCCGGCCGGCCACCAGACCTGCGGGTTGTCGATCCCGATCGCCGGGAACGTCACGGTCTTCTTCTCCTTGGCCGCCAGGGAGACGGTCTGGCTGATCGCCTTGCCGGCGACCGTGCCGGAGATGGTCGTGGACACGGCGGCCGCGGAGTCGTTGCGGACGTCGGCCTTCGCCGTGAGGTCGGCGTGGCTCAGCCCGGTCAGCTTCGTGACGACGTGGCCGCCGCGCAACGCCACCGGGCCGCTGCGGCGCACGAGGACGTCCCGGACGATGCCCATGTTCCGGTCCGGCGGGGTCTGCGCCCAGTCGATCCAGCCCATCGAGAGGTCCTTGTTCGGGTCGTTCGGGTAGACCTTGAACGCGACGCTGTTCGTGCCCGCCTTCACCAGCGCGGTGATGTCGAGGTCGTGGCGGGTGTAGGCGCCGTTGACCTGCGTCTTGTCGGCGACGCGCGTCCCGTTGACCCAGACGTCGGCCTTCGACAGCACGCCGCTGAAGTCGAGGTACGTGCGCTGGGTCGTGTCGGTGACCGTCAGGTCGGTGCGGTACCACCACGGGACCTGGAAGTCCGCGGTCGGCACGTTCTTCATGTTGGTCGAGTAGAACGGGTCGGCGTACTTGCCGTTGGCCAGCAGGCCGGCGTAGACGGTCGAGCGCGGGCCGACCGGGTACCAGCCGGAGGTGTTGTAGCCGGGCTTGGAAACCGCGGAGTCGTCGCTGACCTGCGCCGACGTCTGGATCAGGAAGCCGGGGACCGCGGTTGCCGGAGCCGCGGCCGCGACCACCGCTCGCACCGGTTCCTGCCCGGTCGCGGCCGGGACGGTCGCCCCGGTCACCGCGACGGCCAGCACCGCCGCCGCGAGGAGAGTCCGAGTTCTTCTGTGCCGATAGCTCACTAGCGCGCCTCCTAGGCACCCACGGCGGCGGGGGACAGCGGACCATCGTTAGGGAACTTTCCTAACAATTGCGCACGATGGTAGCGGCCCGGTCACGCCGAGAACAGGGGCGTTTCGCCGGACGCGGGCGGCCTGCCACGCCGCGGCGGCCCGGGGCCAGCAGGAGTGGCGGGGAACCGTCCTCCCAAAGCCGTTGCGGGAGTGCTTCGCTGAGCGGGACACCGCCGGTCGGCGCGGCGCGGTGTGGAGGAACCGGCGCGGGCGTGCGGGAGCCTACTTCTCGATCCCGAGGTCCGCCTTGAAGAGTTCGATCACCGCGAGCCGCCGCCGGTCGACCGCGGCGACGACGGCCTGGTCGACCCCGTCGGCCGCGGCGATCTTCGTGTGCACCTCGATGACGGCGGCCGCCAGCTCCCGCGCCGGCCCGGCCACCTCCCGGCCGGCCAGGACGTCGATCTCGGGCGCGGCGGCGTGCAGGCGCGCGTCCTCGGTCCGGCTCCGGTCGCCGGCCATCGCCTGCCCGTAGCTCGCGCTGATCGCGCGCAGGTACTCGGCGTAGACGGCCTGCTTCAGCTTGCCGGCCGCGTCTTCCCGCTGCCACCGGTGGTTGCGCGCCGCCTGCAGCAGCTGCAGGAAACCGCCGGCGAGGACGCCGAACAGCGTGCCCGCGACGCCGACGATCGCGGTACCCATCAGGCTTCCGCGTCGAGGTAGACCCAGTGGCCGTCGTTCCGGCGAAAGCGGCTGTTCTCCTCGAGGAAGCCGTCCCGGCCTCGGTGGCGGTAGTGCGCCCGGAACTCGACGGTGCCCTCGGCGTGCAGCAGCCCGCCCCCGCTGCGGCCGAGGATCTCCAGCCGCGTCCACTCCTGGCCCGGCTCGAGCCGGAGCTGCCGCGGCCGCGTGTCCGGGTGCCAGGTGCGCAGCAGGTACGCGGTGTCGCCGACGGCGAAGGCGCTGAACCGCGAGCGCATCAGCAGTTCGGCGGTGGGAGCGGTGAGGCTGCCGCCGTGGAACCGGCCGCAGCAGTCGGCGTAGGACTCGGCGAGGCCGCACGGGCACGGAGCGGGAGGCATCGGGGAATTCTGCCACGACCGTCCACTCCGGACTAATCCGCGTTGACCGGCTTTCCGCGTTCCCGTGCCTCCTGCACACCCCGCACCGCAAGCCGGTCCGCTCGCTCGTTCTCCGGGTGTCCCGCGTGGCCCTTGACCCAGAGCCACTCGACCGTGTGGCCGCCGATCGCCGCGTCGAGGCGTTGCCAGAGGTCCGCGTTCTTCACCGGGGCGCGCGCCGTCGTCTGCCAGCCGTTGCTCTTCCAGCGGGGGAGCCACTGCGTGATGCCGTTGCGCACGTACGTGCTGTCCGTGTACACGCGCACCTGGGACGGCCGGGTCAGGCTCTCCAGGGCGCGGATCGGTGCCGTCAGCTCCATGCGGTTGTTCGTCGTCGGCGTGGCTTCGCCGCCGTACAGCTCGCGCTCGTGCCTGCCGTAGCGCAGCACCGCGCCCCAGCCGCCCGGTCCGGGGTTCCCGCTGCACGCTCCGTCGGTGTAGATCTCCACGTCCACGCGGCGACCCTACCGGCCGCGGTGCTCGCCGAACGGCGGCACGCCGGGTTACGGTGGGGATCCGGAGGGGAGTCATGAGCGGGCAAGACGACACGGCGGACGGGGCACTCCTGGCCCACCTCGCCGACGGCGATCGCGAATACCTGCTCGCCCGGGGCACCCGCCGCCGGTTCCGCGCGAACGCCGTCGTGCTCATGGAGGGCGACCCGTCCGACCACGTCCACGTGCTGGTGTCCGGCTGGGTGCGCGTCTCGACGATCCTCGAGGACGGCCGCGAGGTGCTCTTCGGGCTGCGTGGTCCCGGCGAGGTGCTGGGCGACCTCGCGGCGGTCACCGGGCGCCCGCGGTCGGCGTCGGTGCGCGCGATCGAACCCTGCACCGTCTTCCAGCTCACCGGGCCCGACTTCGTCGACGTCCTGCACGCCCGGCCCACGATCGCCGTCGCGACCATCAAGACGGTCGCGGCCCGGCTCCGCAACGCCGAATCCGCCCGGGTCGACTCGGCCGCCTTCGACGTCAGCCGGCGCGTGGCGGGGGTGTTGGTCCGGCTGGCCGAGGAACGCGGGCAGACCGTGCCGGAGGGCGTCGTCGTCGACGCGCTGTCGCAGGAGGACATCGCCGCACAGATCGGCGCGGCCCGGCGTACCGTCGCGCGGGCGCTGCGTGTGCTGCGGGAGCGCGGCATCGTCGAGACCGGCCGCCGCCGGTTCCTCATCCGCGAGCTCCGCGTCCTGCGGGCCTTCGCCCACTCTGAGCCAAACGGCACACAACACCCGTGACAGCCGACATCTGACGGACGCCACCGCCCGGCGATGCTGGAGTCCGGCCGGAAAGAATGCGATGCCAACCGGCCGGATTTCATTTCGAGCGAGGTCGGGGAGCCCGTGTCGTGAACGTCTACTGCAAGATTTTGACCCTGGTGAAATCGGTCTTCGCCGCGTTCGTGGTCGGCGCCCTCGCGGGTTTCGCGGTGGCCGCCGGAAACGCAGCGGAGCCCGCCGCGCCGACGTTCCACGGCTCCGCGCCGCTTTCCGCCTCGGCCTGGGTACAGCGATGAGGAGGTGTGTCTGATGGAGAGTCACTCGATCTGGGCCCTGATCTTCGGGCTGAACTGACCCGCGGTGAGACCCGGCCGGCCGGCTCGTGGGGGGTCGGCCGGCCGGGTATTCCCGGAATTCCGATGTCCGGAATTTGTCCTGCTTTCGTGGAACGGAAACTGGTAACGTGGCCAAATCTTCCGCGGTCGGACGAGGGGGTGGGACGACGGAAGAGCACACCTCCCCGTTCGTGCGCGAGCTGAACGAACTGCGCCGCGGCCGCGGGCTCGACGCGGCCGACCTGCACCAGCGGATCGGCCCCTGCCTGCGGGCGGCGTGCGCGATCACCGAAACCGACCAGCCCGCCGCCGCGCGCCAGAAGCTCGTGCTGCGGCTGACCGAGCTGTGCGGGCGGCTGCCACCGGACCTGAAGCTGGCCGCGCTGACGGCGCTCGGCCTGCACGAGGAGGCCGCGGGGGAGTTCCTCGACCGGCGGATCTCGTGGCTGGCCAGCGTCCTCGACCGCGACCCGCGCACCGCCCGCCGCCGCATCGACCTGGCGTTCCGCCGGCTCGACGAACTGCTCGGCGCGCCCGCGCCCCGCAGTGACCTGCACCCGCTGGCCGGCTGGTACGTCGAGTCGATGAAGGCGATGCTCCGGCTCGACCGCGACCCGCCGGAACTGGCGGAGGAGCGCCGGATCGTCGCGGAGGTCGACGAGCTCGACGAGCTGGTGCTGCCGTTCAGCGTGCCGGCCGAGCCGGGCAGCGACCCGGTGCCGGACATCACCGCGGACGCGCTGTTCGGCGGGGAAATCGTCGAAGCGCGCCAGGTGTCGGCGAGCCACGCGCAGTTCATCATGCGGCTGCCGAGCCCGCTGCGGCTCGGCCAGCGCCACGAGTACGGCATCCGGTTCACGCCGCGGCGCACGGAACTGCGGCCGTACTACGCGATGACGCCGTTGCGCCGCTGCGAGCAGTTCTCGGTGCGGGTCCGGTTCGACCGGGCGGCACTGCCGTCGCGGGTGTGGCGCCTCAACGGCGTACCGGGCCGGGTCGTCGACGACGGCATCGACTCGGGCGACGCGCTGACCGTCAACCGGGTCGGCGAGGTCGGCCTCGAGTTCCACGACCTGCACCAGGGCCTGAGCTACGGGCTGCAGTGGTCCTTCGACTGAGGTGGGCGTCCGGATGCTGGGACGTGGAATAGCGGCGCGGGTTCCGGGTTGGCATGGTCGTAGCCGACGGAAAGGGGCCCGCGATGAGCACGTTCACCCAGCAGTGGCAGGACTGGAAGGCTCAGCGCGAGACCGACCTGGCCGAGCCGCACGGCTGGCTGGCGCTGGTTTCGCTGGACTGGCTGACCGACTCCCCCCGGGAGTACCCCGGCATCCCCGGCCGCTGGTGGCAGGATGCCGATGCGGCGTACGTCGACCCGGCGGGCGCTTCGCTGGCCCACGAAGGAGAACCGATCACCGGCGTCCGGCGGTTCGAGCTGGTCAACAGCGGCGCGGGCACCCGGGTGCTGGCCGGTGACGTCGAGATCGAGGTGGCCCGCCGTTCGGGGTACCTGATCCGCGTCCACGACCCCAAGGCCGAGGTGCTGCGCGAGTTCCGCGGCGTGCCGGCGTACGAGCCGTCGCCGTCCTGGGTGCTGCCCGGCCGGTTCGAGCCGTTCGGCTCGCCGCGGCCGACGACGGTCGGCGCCGTGGTGGAGGGCCTGAGCCACGTCTACACGGCACCGGGCGTGGTCCACTTCTCGCACGACGGCGTGTCGCACACGCTGACGGCGTTCAACGGCAAGGACGGCGGCCTCAGCATCCTGTTCACCGACGGGACGAGCGGCGTGACGACCTACGCGGCCAACCGCTCGCTGCCGGTCGGGGCACCGGCCGCGGACGGGTCGGTCGAGCTGGACTTCAACCGCGCGGTGAACCTGCCCTGCGCGTTCACGGACTTCGCGACGTGCCCGCTGCCGCCGGCGGGCAACCACCTGCCGTTCGCGGTCGAGGCGGGGGAGAAGACCCCGTACGAGCGCGGGTGACCGCGGGCCACCCGCGCCCGGTCGCTCAGTGGGCGACGTCGATGACGACGCGGTTGGGTGCGGTGAGCGTGAAGACGTTCACCGCGGTCCGCGACCGCACGCCGAGCCCGATGGACACGTGCGCCTCGAAGTCTCCGGTGAGGGCGACGGCCATGACGTTGTGCAGGTTCCGCGTCCGGAACTTCTGCGGCCCGGTGTAGGTGAGGTTCCCGTCGAGATCGTGCGCGGCCGCGGGGGTGGCGGTGACGTTGATGAAGTACTCCCCGGTGAGCCACACGATTTCCCCGCTCGGGTCGGCGGTCAGCTCGTCGACGAGCTGGTAGGAGACGGTGGGCGCGGGACCGCTGCCCAGATCGAGCACGACCCGGTCGAACCCGGTGTTGAGCCCGGTCCGGATGTTGGTCAGGGTGGGGATGACGGGCGCCGCGCCTTGGGCGGGCGAAGCCGCGGCGAGGATCCCGCTCCCGGTGAGCAGCAGGGTGACGGCGGCGAGCGCGCGCCACTTCGTTCTGGACATGATGGGCCTCCTGGCGGAGAAAACCGATGGAAGTCCCAGCGCTGGGTTTCCGGGGAGACGCCCGGTTCGTCCGGTGAGTTGCCCCAAGCCGGACTTTGACGGCTCAAGCGTTACCCGGCTGCGCCGAACGTGTCCCCGTTCTCTTCGACGACGCCCCACCAGAGGAAGTCGCGCGCTCGCGTCGCCGCGACGAGGCGTTGCCGGTCCCGCAGCTCCGACGCCTCCTCCGCGGCCGCTCCGCTCTCGCCCGGCCTGGCCGGGAACTCGACGACCAGGACCGCCTGGAAGTCGAGGCCCTTGGCCCGGTGCACGGTGCCGACCTTCAGGTGGTCGTCGGGCGCCCCGGAGTAGTCGTCGAGGGACAGGACGGGGATGCCGGCCTCGCGGAGGATCCGCCGGCACCGCACGAGATCCTGACGCTGGAAGAGAATCAGGGCCGTCTGCCCGAGCGGGGCCGTCAGCCCGGCGATCCGCCGGGTCAGTTCCGCCGCGAGGTCCGCTTCGGTGCCGCGCCAGGACACCGCCGTCCCACCCGTGTTGCCCGCTTCCGCGTTCTTCAACGCGACCCCGGACGCACCGTCGAGGTCGTCGACTTCGTTGCGCGCGTCGAACCGCTGGGCGAAGGCCAGCACTTCCGTGCGGTTGCGGTAGTTGACCCGCAGCACCTCGCCCCGCCCCAGGACCGGGATGCCGGCGTCGGAGAGCCGCCAGCCGCCCGGGTAGACCTGCTGCTGGCCGTCGCCGACCAGGAGGAGCTGGTTCGGGCCGGTGCCGGCCAGCTCCTTGATCAGCCGGAGCCCGTTCAAGGTGATGTCCTGCACCTCGTCGACGACCACGGCGGCGTAGCGGGTTTCCAGCGGCTGCCGCCGCAGCTCGGCCAGGGCGATGTCGATCACGTCGTTGTAGTCGTGCAGCCCGCGCTCGGCGAGCATTTCCTGGTACGTCTCGTAGAACTGCCACACCGCGGCCTTCTGCTCGGGGCCGAGCCGGAGCTCGCGCCCTCGCCGCACGGCCGGGCGGCGGTACTGCTCGAGCGTGGTGAACCCGCGGCCCTTGATGACCCGGTCGATCTCGGTCCGCCAGTACTCGTCGTGCCGTTCGATCGGCTCCAGCACGGCGCGGTGCCGGGACCAGGCGCGGCCGAACGCGGTCCGCACTCCGCGCGCGTCGACGTCGACGGGCCGCTCCCGCGCCGTCAGGAACCGGCGCACCCAGGCGTGGAGGTGGACGAACTCGGCCCGGTCGCCGAATTCCGGGGCCAGGCGGCGGAAAGCGGCTTCGTGGACGGGCGGGAGAGTGCGCACGAACGTGGTGAACAGCACGGGCCCGGCGGTCCGCCGGGCGACGTGCCGCAGCCGGTGCAGCGCGACGACGGTCTTGCCGGTCCCGGCGGGACCGCTGATCCGGGCCGGCCCGCGGTAGTCGCGCGTGACGATCGCCCGCTGGTGCGGGTGCAGGAAGGTCAGCCACGAGTCGAACGGCCGCAGCTGGGCGGCGGCGACCTCGGCTTCGACGAGACTGCCGGGGTCGAGGAACCCGGCTGCCGGCTCGCTGGGTCCGGGCGCCTGGACGCGCAGCGGGACGTAGCCCCCGAGGATTCGCCGGGCCTGCTCGCCGATGGCTTCGACCTGCCGCCGGTCGAGGTGTGGTGCGGTGCGCTTGAACAGCTTCGCCAGCTCGGTCTCCGCGAGGACGCGGAACGGTCCCGCATCGCGGACGGCGTTCCGGGGACCGGGGGTGATCAGCACGAAGTGGACGGCACTGCCGGTGAGTTCCCGGCCGCGGCCGTCCCGGATGCCGGCACAGCTTTCTTCGGCGTGCCGGACGAGCGCGTGGAGGCCGGGCGGTTGCGGTGGGCGGGCGGCGATGGTGACGGCGAAGAGGCCCTCGGGGCCGATGAGGAAGGCGTCCGCGCGGGCGTCCGGTGGATCGGCTCGCACGAAGAGCCGCCAGTGTCCCGCGGTCTCGACGAGCAGGGCGGTGAGGATCCGGCGCCGGTCGGCGTCCAGCTGCGGGATGTGCTTCGTGAGCAGTGCCGAAGCCTGCTGCTGGAGCACCCGCTTGGCGTGCTGGCCGAGCCCCACCGACCCTCCCGGTCGTGACTTCGGCTCACCAGCCGCGTTCGCGCCACTCCGTCAGCTTCGGCCGCTCCGCGCCCAGCGTCGAATCGTCGCCGTGGCCCGGGTAGAACCACGTCTCATCGGGCAGCTCCCCGAAGATCCGCGTCTCGACGTCGTCGAGCAGCGACGCGAAGTTCTCCGGCGACGACGTCTTCCCCACCCCGCACGGGAACAGCGAGTCCCCGGTGAACAGGTGCGGATGACCACTCGGATCCCGGTACAGCAGCGCGATCGACCCCGGGGTGTGCCCGCGCAGGTGGATCACCGACAGGGTGACCTGCCCCACCGTCAGCGTGTCCCCCTGCTCGACCAGGAAGTCCGGCGGGATCGGCAACGGCGGTGCGTCCAGCGGGTGGGCCGCCGTGTTGGCTCCGTTCGCTCCCGCCACCGCGCCCAGCGCCTGCCAGTGGTCCTGGTGCTGGTGGGTGGTGACGACCGTGCGCAGCGCGGGGCGGTCCGGGCCGTGGCCGATCAGGTCGGAGATGCGCTCGGGGTCGCTCGCCGCGTCGATCAGCAGCGCCTCGTTCGACTCCCGGCACACCAGCAGGTACGCGTTGTTGTCCATCGGGCCGACGGACAGCTTGGTGATGGTGAGCGCGTCCAGGGTGCGCCGGGCGGCGTCGCCGCCCGGGTCGACGTGCCCGGTGTAGGTGTCCACGATGTTCACCCTGCACACGGTAGTCGTTTCGTTCCAAGCGGTTCCACCCGCACAAGCGCGCGGCCACCCCGCCACGTAGGCTCACGGCGAACCCCGCCAGCCCCGACCTCAGGACGACCGTGCCCACCTCCCCGACGCCGCGCCGGATCAGCTGGGACCTCCTCCGGGTCGTCGCCGTCCTCGCGGTCGTCCTCGGGCACGTCACCCACCAGGGCGCCCTTCTCCACCCGGAACTCACGGGGTACCCCGTGCGGGTGACGGCGCAGTTCGGCGCCGCGATCCTGCTGGTGATCTCCGCCTTCTTCGTTTGCGCCAGCCTCCGCAAGGGCAATCCGGGCCGGTGGCTGTGGAACCGCGTCGCGCGCCTGGTGCCCGCGTACCTGGTCGCCGTCCTGGTGACGTACGTCGTGACGCGGTGGGCCGCCATCTCCTTCAGCGGCCTGCCCTACCCGCCGGGCGTCACCGGGTTCCTGTTCGGCGTGCCGCAGGGGCCGCCGGCGAACCCGTCGCCGTGGTACATCCCGACCGGGCCGGACCTGGTCGCCAACCTCGGCATGGTGCAGGAGTGGGGCATCCGCTGGGACGCCTTCTACTACCTCGACGGCTCCTACTGGACGCTGCCGGTGCAGCTGATGGCCTTCACCGGCGCGGCCCTGCTGTGGCCGCGGTCGTGGCGCACCCACCGGCTGACCGTCGGGCTGCTGTGGGCGCTGATCCTCGTCCCGCTCACCCTCCGGTTCGCCGTCTTCCCGCCGGGGACGGCGAGCCCGGTCGTCGAGACGTTCTTCTACGGCCTGGGGCTGCACCGCTTGCACGTCTTCGCCGTCGGCGTCGCGATCTGGCTGTGGGCGCGACGACGGCTGGAGACCTGGCACGCCGCGCTCTTCGTGGCCGCCGCCGTCGCGGCGCAGGACCTGCAGGTGTTCCCGTTCCACGTCGCGCTGCCGCAGGACGCGCAGCGCTGGCCGTCCACGATCGGGTTCGCCGCCCTGCTCCTGCTGGTCTGCCTGGCCGCCCGCGGCCCCGACTGGCGGTTCCCCGGACTGGCGCGGATCGCCCCGGCCGTCACGTGGCTCGCGGGCATCTCGTATGGTCTTTATCTGGTGCACCAGGAACTGGGTTACATCCTGGCCCGTGCTCTGCTCGACGCCGGCCTCCCCGGCTGGCTGCGGCTCCCCGTGATCCTCGGCGCCGCCGTGCTGGCCGGCTGGGCGGTCACCGCGGGGGTCGAACGCCCGGCCCACCGGTGGCTCACCACCCGCCGGAAGCCCGAAGAACCGCAGGTCAGAGGCGCGGAATCAGTTTCTGTCGGTGGTGGCTCGTAGCATGGATGCGGCCGCCCGTGCAGCCGGCTCGAGACAGCAGCTCGAGAGCAGCTCGAACGAGCACAGACCGGGCCGGCGACCGCAGCGGAATGACTTGAGAATGACCTGAGAGGACCCTGGCGTGGCTGATCGCCTCGTTGTTCGCGGTGCCCGCGAGCACAACCTTCGCGGCGTGGATCTCGACCTGCCCCGCGACAGCCTGATCGTGTTCACCGGCCTGTCCGGGTCGGGGAAGTCGAGCCTCGCCTTCGACACCATCTTCGCCGAAGGGCAGCGGCGCTACGTCGAGTCGCTCTCGGCCTACGCCCGCCAGTTCCTCGGGCAGATGGACAAGCCGGACGTCGACTTCATCGAGGGCCTCTCGCCCGCGGTGTCGATCGACCAGAAGTCGACCTCGCGCAACCCGCGTTCGACCGTGGGCACGATCACCGAGGTCTACGACTACCTGCGCCTGCTCTACGCCCGCGCCGGCAAGGCGCACTGCCCCACGTGCGGCGAGCCGATCAGCAAGCAGACCCCGCAGCAGATCGTCGACCAGGTGCTGGAGATGGACGAAGGCGTCCGCTTCCAGGTGCTCGCGCCGGTGGTGCGCGGGCGCAAGGGCGAGTACGTCGACCTGTTCGAGAACCTGCAGCAGCAGGGCTACGCGCGCGTGGTCGTCGACGGCACGATGCACCCGCTCACCGATCCGCCGAAGCTGAAGAAGCAGGAAAAGCACCAGATCGGCGTGGTCATCGACCGGCTGAGCGTGAAGTCGTCTTCGCGCCAGCGGCTCACCGACTCGGTCGAGACGGCGCTGCGGCTGGCCGACGGGCTGATCGAGCTCGAGTTCGTCGACCTGCCGGAGAACGACCCGCACCGGATCCGCGGCTTCTCCGAGAACCTGGCCTGTCCCAACGGCCACCCGCTGGCCATCGAGGACCTCGAGCCCCGCTCGTTCTCCTTCAACTCGCCCTACGGCGCCTGCCCCGAGTGCACCGGCATCGGCATCCGCAAGGAGGTCGACCCGGAGCTGGTGGTCCCGGACGACGAGCTGTCGCTGGCCGAGGGCGCGATCGCGCCGTGGTCGGGCGGCCAGAGCGCCGACTACTTCATCCGCCTGCTCGAGTCGCTGTCGGAGACCATCGGCTTCCGCATGGATACGCCGTGGCGGCGGCTGCCGGCGCGCGCCCAGAAGGCGGTGCTGCACGGCGTCGACGAGCAGGTCCACGTCCGCTACAAGAACCGCTACGGCCGCCAGCGCTCGTACTACGCGGCCTTCGAGGGCGTCATCCCGTTCCTCGAGCGGCGCCAGGAGCAGACCGAGTCCGAGTACATGCGCGAGCGGTACGAGGGCTACATGCGCGAGGTGCCGTGCCCGGCCTGCCAGGGCACCCGGCTCAAGCCGGAGATCCTCGCGGTGACGCTGGCGCACAAGACCCGCGGTGACATGTCCATCGCCGAGGTCTGCGCGCTGTCCATCGCGGAGGCGTCGCAGTTCCTCGACGAGCTGGAGCTGGGGCAGCGCGAGGCGATGATCGCCGGTGCGGTGCTCAAGGAGATCCAGGCCCGCCTGCGCTTCCTCCTGGACGTCGGCTTGACGTACCTCTCGCTCGACCGCGCGTCGGCCACTCTCTCGGGTGGTGAAGCCCAGCGCATCCGGCTGGCGACGCAGATCGGTTCGGGCCTGGTGGGCGTGCTGTACGTGCTGGACGAGCCGTCGATCGGCCTGCACCAGCGCGACAACCACCGCCTGATCGAGACGCTGACCCGGCTGCGGAACCTCGGCAACACGCTGATCGTCGTCGAGCACGACGAGGACACCATCCGCTCCAGCGACTGGGTGGTCGACATCGGCCCGGGCGCCGGCGAGCACGGCGGCCACATCGTCCACAGTGGACCGTACAAGAAGCTGCTCAAGAGCAAGGACTCGCTGACCGGGCAGTACCTGTCCGGCCGGCGGAAGATCGAGGTGCCGGCGATCCGGCGGCCGATCGACAAGAAGCGGCAGCTGACCGTCGTCGGCGCGCGCGAGCACAACCTGCGCGGCCTCGACGTGTCGTTCCCGCTCGGCTGCCTGGTCTCGGTCACCGGCGTCTCCGGCTCGGGCAAGTCGACGCTGGTCAACGACATCCTCGCGACGGTGCTGGCGAACAAGCTCAACGGCGCCCGTCAGGTGCCGGGCCGCCACACCCGCGTGAACGGCCTGAACAACGTCGACAAGCTGGTGCGCGTCGACCAGTCGCCGATCGGGCGGACCCCGCGCTCCAACCCGGCCACCTACACCGGTGTCTGGGACCACGTCCGCAAGCTGTTCGCGGCCACGACCGAGGCCAAGGTCCGCGGCTACCAGCAGGGCCGGTTCTCGTTCAACGTCAAGGGCGGCCGCTGCGAGGCGTGCGCCGGCGACGGCACGATCAAGATCGAGATGAACTTCCTGCCGGACGTCTACGTCCCGTGCGAGGTCTGCAAGGGCGCCCGGTACAACCGGGAGACCCTCGAGGTGCACTACAAGGGCAAGACCGTCTCGGACGTGCTCGACATGCCCATCGAAGAGGCCGCGGAGTTCTTCGAGCCGATCAAGGCCATCCACCGCCACCTGCAGACGCTGGTGGACGTCGGCCTCGGCTACGTCCGGCTCGGCCAGCCGGCGCCGACGCTGTCCGGTGGTGAGGCGCAGCGCGTCAAGCTGGCCAGCGAGCTGCAGAAGCGCTCGACCGGCAAGACGGTGTACATCCTCGACGAGCCGACGACCGGCCTGCACTTCGAGGACATCAACAAGCTGATCGGCGTGATCAACGGGCTGGTCGACAAGGGCAACTCGGTGATCGTGATCGAGCACAACCTCGACGTGATCAAGACCTCCGACTGGATCATCGACATGGGCCCCGAGGGCGGCTCCGGCGGCGGCCAGATCGTCGCCGAGGGCACGCCGGAGCACGTCGCCGAGGTCGAGGGCAGCTACACGGGCGAGTTCCTGCGGACGGTGCTCACCCCCGCCGAGTAGCGAGCGGCCCACCCCGGTGCCGTGAATGACTCATTCATGTCGTCTGACGACATGAATGAGTCATTCACGGCGTCTCCTTGCCGGTGGTCTGGTGGACCACCGGGGAGAGCGGGCCGTAGTGCAGCGCCCGGAGCCGGTAGGCCGACTTCTCCTCGCCGGGCAGGAGTGAGAGCACACAGGTCGTCACGTTCGGGTCGGTCACCTCGACCGGGTCGTAGTCCGGCGCGCCCGGGCGCCGGATCTCCAGGAGGAACCCGGCTTCGTCCGGCGAGCGGTCGGCCCAGGTGAACGTCACCGTGTCGCCGGAAACCATGGTGTGCACCTCCGTCGAGACCGGACCGGTGAACGGCTGTTCCCGGTAGTAGAACGGCGTCTCCGGGATCAGGTCCGGGTGGTGGTAGCTCGTCGCGTGCGCCGGGAGGAACCGCAGCGTCGTCCACGGCCCGGCCGGGGCGTTCGCGTATTCGACCCGGTGGCCGGCACCGTCGTCCGGCCAGCTCAGCACGATGTCCGTGGGTGTGGTCAGGGTCGCCGTGAACGGAGGCGCCGGCGCGGAGCCGGAGCAGCCCGCGGCGAGCAGTACCACCAGGACGAGGGGTTTGACGGGCACGGCGGCCTCCCGGGTCGGGCGGGGGCGGCGGTGCGGACGTGATCAGCTTAGGAACTCCGCCCGCACGGCGACAAGATCGTGCCGATCACCGGGACTGACCAATCCGGCGGCGAACCGGCACCGAATGGGGCGAAAACCGGGCTGAACCGTTTCTCGACCGCGGCCGTGTTCTGAGGTGTCGAGGTCCGCCGGATGGCGGAGCCGCCCTCACCGAGGAGAGAACGTCATGAACCGTATCGGGCCGGTGGTCGCCAGCGCGGTGGCGCTCGTCGCCGTCGCATCGTTGTCCGCCTGTGGCGACATGGCCGACGGCGCCCAAGGGCCGCAACACGGCGAGCCGGGACACAAGATGCTCCAGGTGGGCACGGTCAACGGCGTCGGCATGGTGGTCACCGACGCCGACGGCAAGACGCTCTACCGGTTCGACAAGGACGTCTCCTCGCCGCCGACGTCCAACTGCGACGGCGACTGCACGAAGTCCTGGCTGCCGATGCTGGCCGGGGTGGCCACGCCGATGCTCAAGGGCATCCAGGACACCCAGGTGGGCACCGCGACCCGCAAGGACGGCACCAAGCAGATCACGCTCAACGGCTGGCCGCTGTACGAGTACGCGGGCGACAAGGCCGCGGGCGACATGAACGGCCAGGGCGCGAACGGCACGTGGTTCGCCGTCGCGCCGGACGGCAGCAAGATCACCGCGGGTGGCAAGGCCGGCGGCGCCGGGTCCTGACAGACGGTTTCCGGGCAGAACGAGGAAGGACGGGCAGCCGATGAACACCATGGTCGCGCTGCGCTCGGCGCACGCACCGCCGGTGGAGCTAAGGGTTGCACTACTGTCCTCGACGACTCAGAACACCGTCGGGAGGACGAGGGTGGCCATAGGAGGCAGGCGGCCTAAGAAGGCCAAAGGCGAAGACCTCATTCGGCAGCTGTACGCCGAACACGGGCGAAGCCTGCTGGCCTACGCGACGAGGCTGACCGGAGATCGGGCGGCAGCCGAGGACGTGGTCCAGGAGACGCTGGTCCGGGCGTGGAAACACGCTGACGACCTGCAGAACGACGGGAAAGGCTCGGTGCGCGGCTGGTTGCTGACCGTCGCGCGCAACCTGGTCACCGACCGGGCACGGGCCCGGGCGGCCCGGCCACAAGAGGTGGCCGAACCGGCCGAAGGCGTGCCGACCCCGGCCGTCGAGCGAGACCACGCCCAAGGGGTGGTCGACTCGATGACCGTGCTCGGGGCGATGGACGGGCTGTCCAACGAGCATCGAGAGGTCCTGGTGGAGATCTACTACCGGGGACGGACGGTGGCCGAAGCGGCGAGAACACTGGGCGTCGCACCGGGTACCGTGAAATCAAGGTCTTACTACGCACTACGAGCACTCAGAGCAGCGATGATTTCGAGCGGAACGGAGGTGGCGCGATGAACTCGGTGGACGAGAGTCACACGCAGCTCGGCGCGTACGCCCTCGGCGCGCTCGATCCCGGGGAGGCGGCCGACTTCGAGCGGCGGCACCTGCAGACCTGCGCGCAGTGCCGGTTCGACCTGAACGAGCTCGTGGCCCTGCGCGACTCGCTCGACGAGGTACCGCCCGAGGCGTTCCTCGACGGGCCGCCCGAGGGCGGGGATCTGCTGCTGCAGAAGACCCTGCGCCGGGTGCGCGACGAGGAAGAACGCGTCGCTCCGGCCCGTTCGGGCGGACGCCGGGGCCTGGCGCTGGTCGCGGCGGCGGTGCTGGTGGTGGCCGCCCTCGGCGGCGGCGTGCTGGTGGGCCGTCAGACGGCCGATCCGGGCCTCGCGGCGCCGGCTCCGGCACCGGACGCCCCGCCCGGGACGAAGAACGTCGAAGGGCGAGATCCGACGACCGGTGTGCAGCTGGCCGCGGCCGTCAGCCCGTTCCAGGGCTGGGTCAAGGTCGACGTCAACGTGAAGGGCGTCCGCGCCGGGGAGAAGTGCCTGCTCCAGGTGGTCACCAAGGAAGGCAACGCGGTGACGGCCGGCAGCTGGCAGGTCTCGGAGAAGTGGGAGAACCAGGGCTTCCGGCTGGACGGGTCGGCGCTGGTCGCCCCCGACGACGTGAAGTCGGTCGACATCGTCACGGTGGACGGCCGGAAGCTGGTCTCGGCCCAGGTTTGACGAGCATGACGGGTGCGCGCTACCGGTTCCGCAGCTCGTGGCTGCTGCCGGGCACCGTGCCCGAGCGGGTGTTCGACGTGGTCACCGACCTCGCCGGCTACCCGAAGTGGTGGTCGGACGTCCGCGCGGTGCGCCGCGTGGACGACGACACCGCCGAACTTGTTTGCCGGTCCCGGCTGCCGTTCCGGATCGTCGTCCGGATGCACCGGGACCACCAGGACGAGCGCACGGGCCTGATGCGGGTCAGGCTCAGTGGCGACCTCGACGGGACCCTGGCGGGAGCGGTCCGCGCGGCGGGCGCGGGCACGCTGCTGGAGATCACCCAGGACGTCCAGGCCCGTAAGGAGTTGCTGCGGCGCTTCGACACGGTGGCCCGGCCGCTCTTCCGCGCGAACCACGCGCTGATGATGCGGCGGGGCCACCGTGGGCTTTCGGCCTACCTCGCGTGATCAGAACGCCGACACGCGTGATCAGAACGCCGACACGCGTGATCAGAAGGTCAACTCGCGTGATTGAAGGGTCGACACGGCCGGGGGTCGGCGGGCCAGGACCACGCCGCCCAGCGCCACTGCCGCGATCAGGAAGCCCGCGCTGACCCCGTACGCCAGCCGGAATCCGGCCGCCAGTGCCTCGCGGTGGTCCAGTGCGCTCAGGCTCTTCGTGCGGGAGGCGGCCACCGCGGCCAGTACCGCCGTCCCGACCGCCGCCCCGGCCTGCTGGGTCGTGTTGATCAGGCCCGACGCCACCCCCGTGTCCGCGGCCGGGACGTCCGCCATCGCCAGGCCCATCAGCGCCGGGATGGCCGCGCCGGCGCCGAGGCCCATCAGCAGCAGCGGCGGCAGGACGTCCACGAAGTAGGCACCGTCCACCCCGACGCGGGTGAGGAGCAGCAGGCCCGCGATCACCAAGCCCAAGCCGGTCAGCAGCACCGCCCGCGGGCCGAACCGCGCCGCGAGCTTGTCCGCGAAACCCAGCGAGGCCACCGCGATCACCAGCGGCACCGGGAGAAACGCGACGCCGGTCTCCAGCGCGTCGAGGCCGAGCACCTGCTGCAGGTACAACGCCGTGACGAACTGGAAGCCGAGCATCCCGGCGACCATCAGCACCATCACCACGTTCGCGCCGGCCACCGCGCGGATCTTGAACAGCCGCAGCGGCAGCAACGGCGTCCGCGCCTTCGCCTGCCACACCGCGAAAGCCGCCAGCAGGCCGACGGCCGCGACGAGCGCGCCCCAGGACGACGCCGAAATGCCGTACACGCCGAGCATCACCGCGGCGGTGACCAGAACCGCGCCGAGCACGTCCAGTCCGTCCCGCAGGCCGGTGCCGCGGTCGGCCTCGACCACCCGCACGGCCAGCAGCAGCGCCGCCACGCCGATCGGCAGGTTGACGGAGAACGTCCAGTGCCAGCTCAGCGCCTGCGTCAGCGCACCGCCCGCGATGAGCCCGATCGACGCGCCCGCCGCCTGCGTGAAGCTGTACACGCCGATCGCCTTCGCGCGAGCCCGGGGCTCGGGGTACATCATGACGATCATCCCGAGCACCACGGCCGACGCGAGCGCGCCGCCGACGCCCTGGGCGAACCGGGCCGCGACCAGGACGCCCGCGTCCGTGGCCAGACCGGCGATCAGGGACGCGACGGTGAACAGGCCCAGGCCGCCGAGGAACACGCGGCGGCGGCCGAGCAGGTCGCCGAGCCGTCCGGAGAGCAGCAGCAGGCCGCCGAAGGCGACCAGGTAGGCGGTGAAGACCCAGGAGAGCCCGGCGGAGGTGAAGCCGAGGTCGGCCTGGATCGCGGGCAGCGCCACCGCGACGATGCTGCTGTCGAGCACGACCATCAGCGAGGCGGCGCACAGCACCGCCAACGCGAGACCGCGGGAGCGGGTGGGGTGGTTCTCGGCCATGGTAGGCCCCTCCAGTCGAGAGTTCCCCCTGGTCGTCGCCAGGGCACTTCTTGTAACAGTGCCCATCATGTGTGACCATGGGTGCCCGCGTAAGGAGGCACTTCCATGTCCCAGGGGAACATCGGTGTACCTGTCCAGGTCACCGAGATCGACCCGGAGAAACTCGACGTCTGCACGGTGCTGGAGGTGATCAACCGGATCAGCGGCAAGTGGGCGATCGGCATCCTCCTGGAGGCCATCCGGGGTCCGGTGCGCTTCACCGAGCTGGAACGCTCGGTCGCCGGCATCAGCCGCCGGATGCTGACCCTGACCCTGCGCAACCTCGAGAGTGACGGCCTGCTGGTCCGCACGATCTACCCGACCGTCCCGCCGCGCGTGGAGTACGAAGCCACGCCGATGGCGAAGGAGCTGTACCAGTCGCTGAGCGGCCTGCTCGGCTGGGCGGAGCAGCACCGCGAAGACATCGCCGCCGCCCGCCTCGTCTACGACGGCCAAGCCACCGGCTGAAGACGTGGAACGGGCCGCGGTGCGAGGTCGGGGGTCTCGCACCGCGGCCCGCGGTGGTTCGTGCTCAGCGGGGGCAGTGAGCACGAACGTTCAGGGGGTCAGGCTTTCGCCGCCACTTCTTCGGGTTCGGGTTGCCGCTCCTCGTCGATCAACGTGGCCTCGTCGAAGGGGGCGTTCCCGGCGAACACGCGTTCCGCCTGTTCGCGGTCGAACTCCTTCGTCCAGTTTCCGATGAGGACGGTCGCGACGGCGTTGCCCGCGAAGTTGGTCAGCGCGCGGGCCTCGGACATGAACCGGTCGATGCCGAGGATGAAGCCGACGCCGTTCACCAGTTCCGGCCGGTGCGACTGCAGGCCGCTGGCCAGGGTCGCGATGCCGGAACCGCTGACGCCGGCCGCGCCCTTCGACGCGATGATCATGAAGACGAGCAACCCGATCTGCGAGCCGAGCGACAACGGTTCGTCCTGCGCCGCGGCGATGAACAGCGTCGCCATGGTCAGGTAGATCGCCGTGCCGTCCAGGTTGAACGAGTACCCGGTGGGCACGGTGATGCCGACGACCGACTTGCCGACGCCGAGGTGCTCCATCTTCGCGATCAGCCGCGGCAGCGCCGATTCCGACGACGACGTCGAGAGGATCAGCAGGAACTCGCGGCCGAGGTAGCGGAGCAGGTGCCAGATGTTCACCCGCGCGCCGAGCCACAGCACCAGGCCGAGGACGACGAACACGAACACCAGGCAGGTCACGTAGAAGCCGATCATGATGACCGCGAGGCTCTTCAGCGCCGCCCAGCCGGTCGCGCCGACCACCGCGGCGATCGCGCCGAACGCGCCGATCGGCGCGGCCCACATGATCATCGCCAGGACCCGGAACACCAGCCGCTGGATGTGCTCGACGCCGCGCAGGATCGGTGCGCCCTTCGGGCCCAGCTTCTGCAGCGCGAAGCCGACGAGCAGCGCGACGAGCAGGGTCTGCAGCACCTGGCCTTCGGTGAAGGCGGACACGAACGTCTTCGGGATGATGTGGAGCAGGAAGTCGACCGGGCCGTCGGTGCCGGTGGCGGACTTCTGCACGCTCTTCACGTCGGCGGGGTTGAGGTGCAGCCCCTCGCCCGGGTGCAGGATGTTGCCGACGACCAGGCCGATGGCGAGCGCGAAGGTCGACATCACGATGAAGTAGACCAGCGCCATGATGCCGACCTTGCCGACCTTGGCCGCCTTGGCGACCGAGCCGACACCGATCACGATCGTGCAGAAGATGATCGGCGAGATCATCATCTTGATCAGGTTGACGAACCCGTCGCCCAGTGGCTTCAGGCCCTTGGCGAAACCGGGGAAGAGAAAGCCCACCAGGATCCCGAACAGGACCGCGACGATCACGGCCAGATACAGGTAGTGGGTCTTGTCGCGGCGGCGGGGCGCCGCGTCGGGGGTCGGTGTAGGCACCGTTGCCTCCAGCTAGGGGTGTTCAGGTTGCGGCACACTGTAGGCCGAGTTCGGTGATCCGGCTCACTTGTGTTCATTGAGTTCGTGTGATGATCGACCGTCCGGTTCGGACACCGGGCGGGCGCGTGTGCTGGTATGAGGAGGTGCCCCCGACGTTGCGGTCCCATTGGAGCCTGGCGCGCCAGCTGCTCGTGCTGCAGCTCGTCGTGCTCTGCGTGCTGGCCGGCGCCGGGATCACCTTCGCCTACCTCGACGCGCAGCAGGCCGTGGACCAGAACGCGCGCGACCAGGTCCGCACGGTCGCCTTGACGGTCGCCGACGCGCCCAGCGTCGCGGCGGCGGTGGGGACGCCGAACCCGAGCGCGACGCTCCAGCCGTACGCGCTGCGCGTGCAGGACCACAGCCACGTCGACTTCGTCACGATCATGAGCCCGGCCGGGATCCGGTACACGCACCCGACGCCGTCGCTGATCGGGCAGCACTACATCGGGACCATCGCCCAGGCGCAGCGGGGCGCGGAGTACACCGAGACCTACACCGGCTCGCTCGGCCCGTCGGTGCGCACGGTCGTGCCGGTGTTCGACGCCGGCCACCGGGTGATCGCGCTGGTCGCGGTCGGGATCACCGTCAAGGCGATCTCGGCCGAGCTGCGCGAACGCCTGTGGCCGCTGTTCGGGGTCGCGGCCGCGGTCCTGCTGGTGGGCGCGCTCGGCGGCTGGCTGATCAGCGCCCGGCTGCGGCGCCAGACCCGGGGCGTCGCGCCGGACGAGCTGAGCAACCTCTTCGAGTACCACGAAGCCGTCCTGCATTCGGTCCGCGAAGGTGTGCTGCTCGTCGGCCGGGACGGGCGGATCGGCCTCTGCAACGACGGCGCGCGCACGCTGCTCGGCCTCGGCACCGACCCGGTGGGCCGCGACCTGGCGACGCTGGGCCTGCCGGACGGGCTGGCCGAAGCGTTCACGTCGGCGGAGAACCGGGCCGAGGAACTGCACCTGACCGACTCGCGCGTGCTGCTGGTCAGCACGACCGCCGTCCGCTCGGGCGGGCGCTCGCAGGGCACCGTCGTCGTCCTGCGCGACCACACCGAACTGCAGTCGCTGACCGGTGAGCTGACCACCGCCCGTGGCCTCGCCGAGGCGCTGCGGTCGCAGGCGCACGAGGCGGCGAACCGGCTCCACACGGTCGTTTCCCTCGTCGAGATCGGCAAACCCGAGCAGGCCGTCGAGTTCGCCACCGCCGAACTCGTGCTCGCGCAGGAACTGACCGACCGGGTCGTCGGCGCCGTCGCCGAGCCGGTGCTCGCCGCCCTGCTGCTGGGCAAGGCGGCCGAAGCGAGCGAGCGCGGGGTCGAGCTGACCGTCACCCCGGACACCGTGATCGACGACGTCTCGCTCGGGATCGAGGCCCGCGACCTGGTGACGATCCTCGGCAACCTGATCGACAACGGCCTCGACGCGGCCGTGCGCGGCGGCGGCAAGCCGTCGGTCGTCGTCACCGCGCGCACCGGCGAAGACGGGCTGCTGCTGCGTGTCGCCGACACCGGGCCCGGCGTGCCCGAGGACGCCGACGTGTTCCGCCGCGGCTGGTCGACGAAGGCGGAGGACGGCCACGGGCTCGGGCTCGCCCTGGTCGGGCAGGCGGTGCGCCGCTACGGCGGCACGGTCGAGGTCGGCCGGGAGGGCGGCGCCGTGTTCACCGTGCGGCTGCCGCGGCAGGAGGCGGGCCGGTGATCCGCGTGCTGGTGGTGGAGGACGAGCCGGTGGCCGCGGAGGCGCACCGCGTCTACGTCGAGCGGCTCCCCGGGTTCGCGGTGGCCGGCGTGGTCCACTCCGGCGGCGACGCGCTGCGGTTCTGCGAACGCGAGCCGGTCGACCTGGTGCTGCTGGACTTCTACCTGCCGGACACGCACGGACTGGCGGTGTGCCGGTCCCTGCGCGCGGCGGGGCTCCCGATCGACGTCATCGCGGTGACGTCGGCGCGCGACCTCGCCCTGGTCAAGGCGGCGGTGTCGGTCGGTGTGGTGCAGTACCTGCTCAAGCCCTTCACGTTCGCGACCCTGCGCGAAAAGCTCGAGCGCTACGCGGAATTCCGCGACGCGTCCGGCGAGGTCACCGGCCAGGCGGAGATCGACCGGGCCCTCGGGGCGTTGCGCACGACCGAGCAACCCCCGCTCCCGAAGGGCATGAGCGTCCAGACGCTGGAGGCGATCACCGACGCGCTTTCCGGCGCGGCGGAGGGACTTTCGGCCGGCGCGGCGGCCAGCGCGATCGGCGCCTCCCGCGTGACGGCGCGAAGGTACCTCGAGTACTTGGCGGACAACGGCATGGCCCACCGCGAGCCGCACTACGGCCAGGTCGGCCGCCCGGAAGTCTGGTACCGGCTGAGTCGCGTATAACGTTCTATACTTCTCAGCTGGCGACTTCTGGCGGTTCCGGCGCCGCATTCCGTGCGGTACACCAGGAAGATCGCCGACCAGGGGAGTGCCGCCATGCGGAAGTGGGCCGGGTTCGTCGCCGCGCTCGTCTTGACCGCCGGGATCGCCGTCCCGGCCCAGGCCGCCGAGCCGGCCGCCACCGTCACCGAGGTCCAGGTGACCGGACCGGTCGCGCAGCGGTTCAACCTCGTCGTCCTCGGGGACGGCTACACCGCCGCCGAACAGCCGAAGTTCTTCGCCGACGTCGAGCGGCACGTCAGCACCCTGTGGTCGCTCGAGCCGTTCAAGTCCTACCGCAGCTACTTCAACGTCTACGCCGTTTCGATCGCCTCGCCCGAGTCCGGTGTGGACTGTGACCCCGGCCTGGCCGCGCCGCGGCGCGACACCCCGCTGGACATGGGTTTCTGGGGCGGCTGCAACCCGCAGAGCGTCCAGCGGCTGCTGACCGTCGACGACGCGGCCGCCCAGCGGTACGCCGACCTGGTGCCCGGTACTTCCGCGGCGAACCGGCAGATCCTGGCGATCGGCAACAGCAGCACCTACGGCGGCGCGGGCGGCACCTACGCCACGGCGTCCGGCGGGAACGCGTTGTCGGCGCTGATCTCCCCGCACGAACTGGGCCATTCGCTCGGTGGTCTGGACGACGAGTACGACTACTACGCCCGCAACGTCCCGGGCGGTGCGTACGAGGGCGGCGAGCCGGACTCGATCCACCACACGCTGCTGACCGAACAGCAGATGCGCGCCCAGCACGCGAAGTGGTGGCGCTGGCTCGGCGAACCCAGCGAGTCCGGTGGCACGATCGGCCGTTTCGAAGGCGGGCTCTACACCCAGACCGGGGTGTGGCGGCCGAGCAGGCACTCGATGATGAAGACGCTCGGCTACGCGTTCGACCAGGTCGGCCGCGAACGGATGACGCAACGGATCGCGGCGAAGGTGCCGCTCGTCAGCGGCGGCACCCCGGCCGGGACGATCGGCGCCGACCGCGTCGTGTGGCTACGCTCGATGCACCCGGTGAGCCATCGCCTGGACGTCCGCTGGGCCCTCGACGGTGTCCCGGTGCGCGGTTCCGACGCGCTCGACCTGCGGCAACTGCCCGTCAAGCCGGGCAAGCACACGCTGACGGCGACGGTGACCGACCCGACGCCGTTCGTCCGCGACCCGGCCGCCCGCCCGTCGGCGACCCGCACCTGGACGGTCGACACGGCGGTGGCCACGCCGCCGGCCGGCGGCCCGGCGGTGGTGGCGTCGACGACGGTTTCTCGCCCGGTCGGCGGCCACGACGTGGTCTACGTCGAAACCGGCGAGCCGACCGGCTCGATCCCGCAGGTCGCCTGGGCGCTCGACGGCCGGTTCGCCGGAACCGGCTCCGACTTCGCCCTCGACGCTTCCCGTGGCGCGCACACGCTCACCGCGACGACCGGCGGCACGACGCTGACGTGGACGGTCGACGCGACGGGCCCGGAGACGACGGCGGAGCTGCCGGCGGGCACCGTGTACCACGGTTCGTTCACGATGCGCTTGAAGTCACCGGACGGAATGCCGGAGTTCCGCGTCGACGGCGACGGCTGGCACAAGTACTACGGCTGGCCGACGGACCCGAACGCGCCGTACCTGTTCACCCCGCGCGGCACGGAGATCGACGGCTTGGCGTACGGCAACCTGGGTGACGGCGGGCTCACGATCTCGCCGTTCGCCGACCGGAAGCCGGGATACGGCCGGCACCGGATCGAGTACCGGTCGATCGACGCGGCGGGGAACGTGGGCCCGACGAAATCGGTCACGGTGACGCTGCTGCCGTGATCAGCGCGGCCGGCCCGGCACCCCCGGCCGCGTCTGCCAGGGGTGCGGCCCGTCCAGCGGCCGGTACTCCACGCCGAGCGCGTCCAGGCGGGGCAGGTGGTGGTCCCGCAGCCGCGGCAGGAACTCCGCGTACTCCCGCGGCCCCGTGCTCCACGCCACCTCCGCGAACGCCGACAACCGCGGGAACGCCATGTAGTCCACCCGCCGGACGCTGTCCAGGTGTTCGCTCCACACCTGCGCCTGCACCCCCCGCAACCGCGGGCCGCTCAGCGCCGGCTCGTACGCGTAGACGTCCTCCAGCGTGTGCACCTCCCCGACCGGGATCGGCTCGTCGGGATGGTCGGACTGCCGGTGGTCCAGGTACACGTGCTGCTCCGGGCACAGCACCACGTCGTGCCCCGCCGAAGCCGCCCGCAGGCCCGCGTCTTCGTTGCGCCACGCACCGATCACCATCGGCGGGAGGCCGTCGATGTCGAGGACTTCGTCCCAGCCCATCGGGGTGCGGCCGCGGGCCACCAGGTACTCCGCCAGCTGTCGCACGAACGCGCGGTGCTCGTCGGTCGCGCCCGGCGTCTCGTCGCCGCCCAAGGCGATCACCTTCGACGGGAAGATGTCCAGCAGGTGGTCGAACACCTGGCGGAAGAAGTCCAAAGCAGACGGAGACGGTGACAGCAGCGAAGTGCTGATGCCCCAGGCGGTCCAGACTTCGTAGGACGACGCTGTCCCCAGCGCGGGGTAGGCCGCCAAGGCCGCCCGCGCGTGGCCCGGGATGTCGATCTCCGGCACCACCGTGATGGCCCGCGAAGCGGCGTAGGCGACGATCTCGCGCAGGTCGTCGCCGGTGTAGAACCCGCCGTGCGGACGCCCGTCCTGCACACCTCCGCTGCCGGCCATCGACGACGGCCGCCAGCCGCCCACCGACGTCAGCCGGGGGAACGCGGGGACCTCGAAGCGCCAGCCCTGGTCGTCGGTGAGGTGCAGGTTCAGCACGTTCAGCTTGTGCGCGGCCAGCAGGTCGACGAACCGGAGCACCTCGGCCTTGGTCCGGAAGTGCCGGGCCACGTCGAGCAGACACCCGCGCCAGCCGAACCGCGGGTGGTCCTCGACCACGCCGCACGGCAGGGACGAAGGTGCGAACCCGGCCACCCGGAACGCGGACGGCCCCGCGAGCTGCCGCAGCGTCTCCCGGCCGTGACACTCCCCGGCGAAATCGGCCGCCTCCAGGACCACGCCGGCCGGGGAAACGGTGAGCCGATAGCCCTCCGCCGGCAGGGCGCCGGTCCGGACGTCCACAGTGGACGGACAGGGGCACGAACCCGGCGCGGGCGTCACCGAAACCGGGCGGGGGAGCAGGGTGTCGAAAGCCATGTCAGCCCTTCACGGCGCCGGCCATGCCGGACACCAGCCGTCGTTGGACGAGGACGAAGAACACCAGCACCGGGATCGTCATCAGCGTCGACGACGCCATCACCGCGCCCCAATCGGTGTCCTCCGGCTTGAAGAACACCAGGATCGCCTGCGGCAGCGTCTGGTTCTCGGTCTTGGAGACGATGAACGTCTTGGCGAAGAGGAAGTCGTTCCAGGCGTGGATGAACGCGAGCACGCTGACCGCGACCAGCCCGGGCGCCACCAGCGGGAACAGGATCTGCCAGGTGAACCGCATCCGGGACGCGCCGTCGAGAGCCGCTGCGTCCTCCAGCTCCACCGGCACCGCGGCGACGAACCCGCGCAGCATCCAGATCGCGAACGGCAGGCTGAACGCCAGGTGCACCAGCACCAGCGAACCCAGTTCGTTCAGCCCGAAGGCCGGCACGACCCCGCCGATCTGGCGCATCAGGAAGAACAACGGGATGGTCAGCGCCTCCACCGGCACCATCTGGGCGACCAGCGTCATCACCAGCAGCACGGTCCGGCCCTTGAAGGAAAACCGCGTCAGAGCCACCGCCGAAAGGAACGACAGCAGCAGCGACAGCGCGACGACGACCAGCGCCACGAGCAGGCTGTTGACGAAGTACCGCCCGAAGCCCGACACCGTGAGGACGCGCGAGAAGCTGTCGAACGACGGGCTGAACGTCCACGGCTTCGGGTTCGCCGACTGGATCTCACCCGGCGGCTTCACCGCCGACAGCAGCATCCAGTAGAGCGGGAACGCGACGATCCCGGCGATCACGACGGTGACGACTTCGGCGATCAGCCGCCCCGGACGCTTCACAGCCATGCTTCGCTCCGGCGCTGCGTCCGGACGTACAGCCCGGTGACCGACAGCAGCAACAGCGTCATCACGACTCCGATCGCCGAGCCGAGGCCGTACTCCTGCCCGGCGAAGGCCTGCTGGTAGGCGTAGACGTTGAGGACCAGGTTGCGTCCGGCCACGCCGCCGCCGTTGGTCATCACGTAGATCTGGGTGAACACCTTGAAGTCCCAGATGATCGACTGGACGGTCGCGATCATCAGCAGCGGCCGCACCATCGGCAGCACGATCGTCCACGTCGTGCGCCACGCCGAGGCGCCGTCGAGCGACGCGGCTTCGAGCACCTCGTCCGGCACCCCCTTGATCCCGGCGTACATCGTGACGAGCACGAACGGGAACGAGCACCAGATCACCTCGGCCGCGACCAAGCCGAAGGCGTCGAGCGTGCCGAAGGTCCACGAGTGGTGCTCGAACGGCAGCCCGAGACCCGACAGCACCTCGTTGACCAGGCCGAAGTCGGTGTCGAAGAGGAACAGCCAGACGTAGGAGCCCGCGATCGCCGGCGTCGACCACGCGCCCAGCGCGGCCAGGAACAGCAGCGTGCGGGGCAGCGAACGCACCCGCGAAGCCAGCACCGCGAGCCCGGTGCCGACGATCAGCGAACCGGCGACGCAGGCCGCGGCGAACCCGACCGTCTTGCCGAGCACGGTCCAGAACTGCGCCTGGGACAGCAGCTCGGCGTAGTTCGCGAAGCCGAGGAAGACCAGCGGGGCGTTGCCCGCGGCCTGTGGCTGGCCGTAGTCGTAGAAGGAGATCAGGACCAGCTGGTAGATCGGGTAGGCCAGCAGCGCGGCGAGCAGGACGCCCGCCGGGGCGAGGTAGAGCGCGGCGGCCCGGCCGTCCCCCTTCCGCCTCGGCCGCCGCGCGGGGGCCGTGACGGAAGGGGCTTCCTGGACCGTCACCACTAGCCGAAGGCCTTGTTCATCGCCGCGGCCGCGTCCGCCAGCGCCGCCGACGGGTCCTTCCCGCCGGTGGCGATCTGCTGCACGGCCGTCGGCAGCACGTTCTGGCTGTCGATCTTCGACCAGGCCGGCGTCGCCGGGACGAACTTCGTGCCCGCCTTCAGGGTGTCGACGAACGGCTTGAGGAACGGGTCGTTCGCGGCGAGCTTCTGCTGCACGGTGCTCAGCGTCGGCAGGTTGCCCATCGCGGCGTACATCTTCTCCTGGTACTTCGCGCCGCCGAGCAGCTCGACGAACTCCAGCGCCAGGCTGCGGTGCTTGCTCGCCTTGAACACGCCCAGCAGGTTGCCGCCGGCGAAGGCGGGCGCAGTGCTCCCCACAGTCAGGCCCGGCAGCGGCACGACGGCGTACTTGCCCTTCACCGCACCCTGCTCGACGGCCTTGCGGTTGAAGTCGCCGCCGATGGTCATCCCGGCCTTGCCGCCGGCGAACGCCGTGACGCTCTGCGTGCCGGTCAGGTTGGCGCACTGAGCGGGCGGGCAGATGTCGTCCTTGAGCAGGTTCGCGTACTGCGTCACGCCCGCCTTGGCCTGCTCACCGGTGACCGTCGACGTCCACTTGCCGCCCTGCTCCTGCGCCAGCTCCCCGCCGTTGGCCCAGAGGAAGGGCAGCATCGCGTAGGTGTACTTGCCGCCGACGGCGATGCCGTAGAGGTCCGGCTTGGCGGTGCGGATCCGGCGGGCGGTGTCGGTCAGCTCGGCCAGCGTGGCCGGCGGCTTGAGGCCGAGTTCGGTGAAGACGTCGGTGCGGTAGTACAACGCGCGGATGCCGGTGTACCAGGGCAGGCCGTAGGTCTGGCCGCCGGACTTCGCGGTGTCCAGCACGGTCGGGATGAAGTCCTTGCTCTCGGGCCACGCCGCGAGGTCGCCGGTCAGGTCGGCCAGCGCCCCGGTGGCCGCGTAGTTCGAGACGTCCGTGTTGCCGAACTCGGCGACGTCCGGGGCGTTGGCCGGGTCGTTGAAGGCACCGGAGAACTTGTCGGCGCGCCCTTCGACCGGCACCCACTGGACGTCGACCTCGACGCCGGCGTGGGCCGCCTTGAACTCGGCGATCGCGTCCTTGACCGCGGCTTCTTTCGGGGCGCGGCCGGCTTCGTCGAACAGCCACACGCGGACGGTGCCGGTCTTGTCGTCCGCGCCGCCGCCCGCGGGTGCGGACTGGGTGGGCGCGCAGCCGGCCAGCAGGGCCAGCGCAGCGACGAACGGCAGCAGTCTCATGGGGTGCCTCCAGAGGGACCTGAACTCAGGCGAAGTAGACGGAGTTGACGCTTCCGATGGCGAGCTGACCGGCGGGCGCTCCCGGCAGGCCGGTGGCCGCGTCGCGCGGCAGCCAGGTGACGGTGCCGGAGCGCTGGTTCGAGACGTAGAACCAGTTCTCACCCGGGTCGAGGGTCACGTGCCGCGGCCAGTTGCCGCCGGTCGGCACGGTGGACACCAGCTCCAGAGTGGCCCCGGAAACGGCGAACGTGGCCAGCGTGTTGGGCCCGCGGACGGTGGCGTAGGCGAACTTCCCGTCCCTCGACAGGATGATTTCGCCCGGGTACAGCTCGCCGGTGCTGCCGGCGGGCACGGCCGGGACGACGGAGAGCGCTTTCAGCTTCCCGGCCGCCGCGTCCCAGCTCGCGACCGTCACTTCCGGCCGCAATTCCTGCAGGATGTAGGCGAACTTCCCGGTGCGGTCGAACGCGAGGTGCCGCGGCCCGGCGCCGGACGGCAGCTTCAGCTGCTGGTGCAGCGAAAGCTTCCCGGCGGCGAAGCCGTAGACGTACACCGAGTCGGCGCCCAGGTCGACCGCCAGGACCCAGCGGCCGGTCGGGTCGTTGACGACCTGGTGGGCGTGCGCGTCCCGCTCGGCGCCGTGGTGGGTGACCAGGTCGGTCGCCGCGCCGAGCTTGCCACCGGCCAGGATCGGCAGCACGACGACGCTGCCCGAGCTGTAGTTCGCGGCCAGCACGTACTTCTGGCTCGAGTGCACGCTCAGGTGCGTCGGCGCGCCGCCCTTCGACGAGACCCTATTGAGCAGCTTCGGTTTCCCCGGGTCGGCGAGGCTCAACGCCGAGACGTACCCGGCCGGGTCGCCTTCGTTGGTGACGTACAGCGTCTTGCCGTCGGCGCTGCGGTCGAACCACGACGTGTCGGTGATCCCCGGGATCGTCCGGACCACCGACAGCGCCGCGCCCGAACGGCCGGCGACGTCGAGGCCGTGCCCGGTCGCCCCGGTCGTGTAGCTGCCGATGTACACGCCTGCGTCGGCGAAGCAGCCCTTCTCCGTGGTGGCCGCACCCGCCACCTGCGTGCCGAGGACGGTGGCGGCGCCCGCGCCGGCCGCGGCGCCGAGGAACGTGCGACGGGAAAGTCCGGTCATCGTCATTGTCTCCCAACGGGTTTCGGCGGTGACAGGCTCCAGTATGGTCTAGACCACGGCCATGAGCAATGCCGAAGCCCCGAATCCGGAAAGGGAAAGCACGGTTTCCAGCGCGGTCCAGGACTTGAGCGTCTGCGGCACGGTGAGGTTGAAGTACCGCGAAACGATCCAGAACCCGCCGTCGTTGACGTGCGAGGCGATGATCGAGCCGGCCGAAATCGCCATCACGAGCAGCGCCAGCTGGATCTGCGAATACCCGAGCTGGGCCACGGTCGGGGCGATGATCCCGCTCGTGGTCACGATGGCGACGGTCGCCGAACCCTGCGCGATCCGCATGCCGCAGCTGATCACGTACGCCGCGAGCAGCACCGGCAGCCCGGCGTCGTGCAGCGAGTCGGCCACCGCCTTGCCGATCCCGGTCGCCGAGAGCACCGCGCCGAAGAACGCGCCCGCGCCGACGACCAGCAGGATCATCGCGACCGGCCGCAGCGACTTCGCGGCCAGCTCGTTGAGGTCCTTGCCGGTGAACCCGCGCCGCAGGCCGAGCAGCCAGGACGCGAGGAGGACGGCGACGGTCAGCGCGACGGCCGGGGTGCCGATGAACGCGGCGACGCCGGCGAGCGCGGAGCCCTTCGGCAGCCAGATGCTGCCGAACGTGCCGGCCAGGATGAGCACCAGCGGCACCGCGATGATCGAGGCGACCAGCCCCAGCGACGGCGGGTTCTCCTCACGCTCGCCTTCCTCCTCGGCGAACACCATGTCCTCGGGCACGTCGACCACGATGCGCTTGCCGATCCAGGTCGAGTAGAGCACGCCGCCGATGAGGAACGCCGGGATGCCGCAGGCCAGGCCCATCAGGATGATCCAGCCGAGCTCGACGTGCAGCAGCCCGGCCGCGGCCACCGGGCCCGGGTGCGGCGGCAGGAAGGCGTGCGTGATCGACAGGCCGGCCAGCAGCGGCATCGCGTACAGCACCAGCGACTTGCCGCCCTGCTTCGCGGCGACGTAGACCAGCGGCGCCAGCACGAAGATGCCGATGTCGAAGAACACCGGGATGCCGAAGATGAACCCGGCGACCCCCATGGCCAGCGGCGCCCGCTTCTCGCCGAACGATCGCAGCAGTGCCCCGGTGAGCACCTTCGCGCCGCCCGAGCGTTCCAGGATCGACCCGAGGATCGTGCCGAGCCCGATGATCGCCGTGATGTGCCCGAGGATGCTGCCGAACCCCTTTTCCAGCAGGGAGTCCGACGCCTTCTGGGCCGACCCGACGATGGTGCCGACCGGCAGGCCCGCGGCCAGCGCCGTCAGCAGGCCGACGACGATCAGCGCGATGAAGGGTTCCAGCTTCAGCTTGATGATCAGCACCAGCAGGACGGCGATCGAGACGGCGGCGAGCGTGAGCAGCCCGCCGGTGGTGTGTTGCAGCCAGTGGATCATCGGGTTCTCCCGGGATTGCGCAGGGAACCACCGGCGAGGGCGCCGGTGGGACGACCGTCGTCGAGGGCGGCGACGCCGTTGACGAACACGTGGGTGAGGCCCGTGGCGGGTTGCCGCGGATCTTCGAAGGTGGCGGTGTCGGTGATCGTTTCGGGGTCGAACAGCACCAGGTCCGCGGCGTACCCGGCGCGGACCAGCCCGCGGTCGGTCAGCCGCAGCCGCCGCGCGGCCCGCCCGGTCAGGTGGGCGACGCACTCGGCGAGGTCCAGCACGCCCAGTTCGCGGACGTACCGGGCGAGATAGCGCGGGAACGTACCCCACGCGCGCGGGTGCGGCCGGGCGCCGACGAGCAGCCCGTCGCTGCCCCCGGTGTGCGTGGCGTGCCGCATGATGGCCTGGACGTTCTCCTCGTGCCCGACGTGCATCAGGCACGACGTCCCGAGCCGTTCGTCGAGCAGGGTGTCGAAGTAGAGCTTCGCCGGTTCGGTTCCTTGTGCGCGGGCCGACGCGGCGACGCTGTGCCCGACGAGGTGGGCGTTGTGCTCGTGGCGGACACCGTTGATTTCGATGGCGTCCCAATCGATCGGGACGCCGTGCGCACCGTCCGAACCGGACTCCTCGATCGCGGCGCGGATCCGCTCGCGTTCGTCCACATCGGACAGTCGGGCGAGGGTGGCGTCGAGCCCGCCTTCGGTGGCCCAGCTCGGCAGCAGGGCCGAGAGGTAGGTCGCGCCCGGCAGGTACGGGTAGGTGTCCAGGGAGATGTCGCAGCCGTCGTCGAGCGCGTCGTCCAGCAGCTTCAGCAGGTCGGGGGCCTTGCCCTTGTTGACCGAGAAGTTCATCGTCGCGTGGGCCAGGTGCAGCGGGCAGCCGGACCGCCTGCTCACGTCGATCATCTCGGCGAACGCCTCCAGCGCGCCCTTGCCGTAGCTGCGGTGGTGCGGGCTGTAGAACCCGCCCAGCTCGCCGACGACCCGGCACAGCTCGACCAGCTCGCCGGTCTCCGCGTACATCCCCGGCGTGTAGGTGAGACCGGACGACATCCCCATCGCACCCTCGGCCAGGCCGGTCGCGACCAGTTCCTTCATCCGGGCCAGCTCGGCGTCCGTGGCGGGCCGGTCGTCCCAGCCGACGGCGAGCATCCGGACCGTGCCCTGCGGCACCAGGTAGGCGGCGTTGACGGCGATGCCCCGGTCGAGGCGGTCGAGGTACTCGCCGACCGAACGCCAGTTCCAGTCGAACCCCGGCGGGTCGTCGTTCCAGCCCGCGAGCTGCTGCCGCAGGGCTTCGAGCACGACGTCGTCGACGGGCGCGTAGGACAGCCCGTCCTGGCCGAGGACTTCGGTCGTCACGCCCTGGGTGATCTTGGCCGGGTGGTCCGGGTTCGCCAGCAGCTGCAGGTCCGAGTGCGAGTGCATGTCGATGAACCCGGGCGCGAGCACCAGGCCGTCGGCGTCGATGTTCCGGCGCCCGGCCAGCGACCCCGCTTCGGCGACACTGGCGATCCTGGCCCCGGTGATCCCGACGTCGTGCCGCGTGATCGCGTCGCCGGTCCCGTCGGCGACCAGCGCGCCGCGGAAGACGACGTCCATCAGAACCACGTCCGGACGTAGTCGACGACGGTCTCGCCGTCGGCCGCGGTCACCGGCAGCAGCGGCCACTTGTCGAACACCGTGCACGGGTGGGAGAGCCCGAGCCCGATCCAGTCGCCGACCTCGACCGGCGACCCCGGCGGCAGCGCGAGGAAGGCGTGCTGGTCGTTCAGCTTCGTTACCGCGTGGCCTTCGAGGGGTTCGGCGGGGCCGTCCGGGGTGCGGCGCAGCTGCGGCTCGGGCAGGCCCTCGTCGAAGGACGCGTCGCGCTTGCCGAGGGTGAGCAGGGCCAGCTCGTCCGACGGCTTCGACGTCACCTGCGCCCACGCCCGCAGCGCCGGCCGGAACGCGTCGACGCCGTCGATGCGCGGGTGGTCGCCGAGCGGGGAGATCTCGCGGTAGAACCCGTCGTCGTGGGTGAGGTACGCGCCGCTGCGCAACACCGGCAGCACGTCGAGGCCGTCCGGCCACGGTTTCGTCAGCTCGTTCGCCACCTGGTCGAAGTAGGCGCTGCCGCCGGCGGTGACGACGATCTGCCCGTCGAGGAGTCCCTTGTCCGCGAACGAGATCGCCAGGTCGCGCAGACCGTCCACATAGGAGCTGATCTTGGCGAGGGCGGCTTCGTCGGTGCCGTGGGACAGCGCGCCTTCGTACCCGCCGGTGCCCCGCAGCCGCAGCACCGGGCTCGCCTGGATCGCCTCGGCGACCGCCAGCGCGGTCGCGGTGTCGCGGACGCCGGTGCGGCCGCCGTCGGCGCCCAGCTCGACCAGGACGTCCACCGGGCGCCCGGCGCCTTCCAAAGCCGCGGTCATCAGCTCGACGCCGCGGACGGAGTCGACCCAGCAGAGGAACTCGAAGTCCGGGTCAGCCCCCAGTTCGGCGGCCAGCCAGCGGAGACCGGCCGGGTCGAGGAGCTGGTTGGCCAGCAGGATCCGGGACACCCCGAAGGCGCGGTAGATCCGGAGGTGACCGGCGTTCGCGCAGGTCACGCCCCACGCCCCGTGCTCGATCTGGCGCGCGAACAGTTGCGGTGCCATGGTCGTCTTGCCGTGCGGGGCGAGCACCACGCCGCGGGCGGCGCACCAGGCGGCCATCGTCCGCAGGTTGTGTTCGAGCGCTTCTTCGTCGAGGACGACGAAGGGGGCGAAGAACCCGTCGGCGAACAGGTTCAGCCGGCGGTCCGCGGCTTCGGCGAGCGTGAGCCCGGTCAGGGCCGGAGCGGCCGAGCGGAAGCGCCAGTCGATCCGCTCCTGGCGGAGCGTGTCGAGCGCGGCGGGGTCCAGCAGGCAGGGTTTCATCGGCGGCGACCTCTGTTGCGTATGTTGCAACGACTGTTGCGCATTTTGAGTGCCATAGGTGTAGCATCCGGGTCGCCACAGGTCAACGGGGTGAAGGGCAGGGAGACGGAAAGTGACGAGCGGGCCCGAGGTGCTGTGCGTGGGCGAGTCGATGGCGCTGTTCGTGCCCGCCGAACCCGGCCCGCCGGACGAGGTGAAGCACTGGGTGCGCACCATCGGCGGCGCCGAATCGAACGTGGCCTGCAACCTGCCGACGCTGGGTGTCCGCAGCGGCTGGGTGAGCGCGGTCGGGGACGACCCGTTCGGCCGGGCGATGCTGCGGGAGGTCGCTTCCCACGGCGTCGACGTCAGCGTGTGTTCCGTCGACCCGCTGCGCCCGACCGGGCTCTACGTCAAGGAGAGCGGCGCCGGCGGCAGTCCCGTGCGCTACTACCGGACGGGCTCGGCCGCGTCCGGGATGGGCCCCGCGCTGCTGGATCGGCTCGACCTCGACGGCGTCCGCGTGCTGCACCTGTCGGGGATCACGCCCGCGCTGTCGGACAGCTGCCTCGCGCTGGTGCGCGCCCTGCTGGAGATGCCCCGCGGCGACCGGCTGATCTCGTTCGACGTCAACCTGCGGCCCGCGCTGTGGGCGGGCCGTGACCCCGGCCTGCTCGCCGAGCTGGCCGCTCGGGCGGACATCGTCCTGACCGGCGACGACGAGGCCCGGCAGGTGTGGGGGACCGGCGACCCGGTCGAGCTGCGCGCACTGCTGCCGGGGCCGCGCACGCTCGTGGTCAAGCACGGCGAGCGCGGGGCGACCCTGGTCGAAGGCGAGCCGCTGTTCGCACCGGCGCTGAAGGTCGACGTCGTCGAGCCGGTCGGCGCCGGCGACGCGTTCGCCGCCGGGTTCCTGGCCGCGACCCTGCGCGGCGCCCCGCCCCTGGAACGGCTGCGACAGGGCCACCTGCAGGCCGCCGTCACCCTGCTGACCCACGACGACGTCGGGGTGCCGCTGCCGCGCCCGGTCGTGGATACCCTGCTGCGGGCGGACCCGGACGAGTGGCGTTCGGCGCGGCTGACCGGAGAGGGCGTGGTGCTCACGTGAGTCAAAGCCTGGACCGCGCCCTGACGTTGCTGGGTTCGATCGCGCAGGACGCCCGCACCCTCGACGACCTGGCCGACGAGATCGGCGTGCACAAGTCGACCGTGCTGCGGCTGCTGCGCACCCTCGAACAGCACCACTTCGTCCGCCGCGAAGGCGCCCGGCACTACCGGTTGGGCAGCGCCATGTTCGACCTCGCCAACCAGGCTCTGGATTCCTTCGACGTCCGGCGCAGCGCCCAGCCCGCGCTCGCCGCCCTCAACGCGCGCACCGGGCACACCGTGCACCTGGCCAGCTACGAGGACGGCGAAGTCGTCTACATCGACAAGTTCGAAGGCCGGCACTCGGTGCGGATGTACTCGCGCATCGGCAAGCGCGCGCCGCTGCACTGCACCGCGGTGGGGAAGGTGCTGGTCGCGGCGATGCCGGTGGCGCGGCGCGAGGAGATCGCGCGGTCGATCGAGTACCCGGTGCGGACGCCGAACACGATCACCACCCCCGAGGCCTACCTCGCCGAACTCGACCGCGTGGCGCAGCTGGGGTACGCCGTCGACAACGCCGAACACGAGGACTTCATCCACTGCATCGCGGCGCCGGTGCGGGGGACGGGCGGCGAAGTCCTGGCCGCCGCGTCGATGTCGGTGCCGAAGGTGCTGCTCGACTACGAAGGCCTGCTGGCGCTGGTGCCCCAGCTGCGGGCCGCCACGAAGGAAGCTTCCGTCCACAGTGGATGGACGGAGAACGGAAAGGGGCACTGATGAGCAAGACGGCAGTTTCCACCGAGAACGCGCCGAAGCCGCCGGCGAAGTTCTCGCAGGCCGTCCGCAAGGGGAACCTGCTGCAGGTCGCCGGCCAGGTCGCCTTCGACCCGGCCACGAACGAGATCGTCGGTGCCGACGTCGCGGGCCAGACCCGGCAGACGTTCAAGAACATCGAAGCCGTGCTGACGGCGGCGGGCTCGAGCCTGGCCGACGCGATCATGGTCCGGGTGTACCTGACCGACACCGCGCACTTCGCGCCGTTCAACGAGGTGTACGACGAGCTGATCGGCGACGCGCCGCAGCCCGCCCGCACGACGGTGTACGTCGGCCTCCCGGGCGAGCTCCTCGTCGAGATCGACGTGCTCTGCGTGCTGGACTGAGCTTGCGGCGGGGCGGGTGGTGCCCCGCCCCCCCCCCCCCCCGCGGCCGCGCGTGTAGGCCGTGAGCGCGGGGTGCCCCCCGCGGTGGGGGGGGCGCCACTTCGAGGCCATGGCGATTTAC
>NZ_CP100416.1:6975881-7001682 GCF_026017845.1 Amycolatopsis mediterranei | reverse complement strand
CGGGGCCCCCCCCCCCCCCCCCCCGCCGGTGGTGGGCGGCGGCCCCGGGGGGGGCGCCCCGGGTCGCCAGGGGGTGGGGGGGGTGGGGGTCGTGGGGGGGGGGGGGGGGGGGGGGCCCCCCCCCCCCCGCCTCAGCCGAGGACGCTCGTGTAGCCGTTGAGCGCGGGTTGCCCGCCGAGGTGGGCGTAGAGCACGTTCGAGTCCTTGCCGATTTCCCCGCGGCCGACCAGGTCGATGAGGCCCGCCATCGACTTGCCCTCGTACACCGGGTCGGTGATCATGCCCTCCAGCCGGGCGCAGGTCTCGATCGCGTCCACAGTGGACTTGTCGGGGATGCCGTAGACCCCGGCGTGGTAGCGGTCGTCCAGCTCGACTTCCGCGATCTCCCCCGCGCCGATCAGCTCGGCGGTGTTGCGCGCGATGCGCGTCACCTGCTCGCGGGTTTCGCCGGGCTTCGCGGAGGCGTCGATGCCGAGGATCCTCCTCGGGCGGCCGAGTGCCGTGCCCGCCACCATGCCGCCCTGGGTGCTGCCGGTGACCGAGCAGACGATCACGGTGTCGAAGAAGACGCCGAGTTCCTCCTCCTGCTGTTCCAGCTCCACCACCCAGTTCGCGAAGCCGAGGCCGCCGAGCCGGTGGTCCGACGCGCCGGCCGGGATGGCGTACGGCTTCCCGCCGTTCGCTTCGATCTCGGCGACCGCGTCCTCCCACGCTTCCTTGAACCCGATGCCGAAGCCGGCCTGGACCAGCCGGACGTCCGCGCCGAGGATGCGGGAGAGCTGGATGTTGCCGACCTTGTCGTAGAGCGGATCGTGCCAGTCGACCCAGCTTTCCTGCACCAGCACGGCCTTCAGCCCGGCGCGCGCGGCGGCCGCGGCGACCTGGCGGGTGTGGTTGGACTGGACGCCGCCGATGGAGACGAGCGTGTCGGCGCCCTGCGCCAGCGCGTCGGCGACGAGGTATTCGAGCTTGCGGGTCTTGTTGCCGCCGTAAGCGAGGCCGGAGTTGACGTCCTCGCGCTTGGCCCAGACCTTCGCGCCGCCGAGGTGCGCGGTGAGGCGTTCCAGCGGGTGCACCGGCGACGGGCCGAACAGCAGCGGGTAGCGGGGGAAGTCGGCGAGGGTCATCGGTCCTCCAACAGGTCGGTCCAGATGGTCGAGATCACGGAGACGGCGGTTTCGGTGTCGTGCTTCTCGAGCGCGTCGATCAGGTGGGTGTGGCGCTCCACCGAGTTCCAGGCGAGCGTCGAGCTGAAGCGCGCGTGCTCCAGGCGGCGCAGCAGCGGTGTGTACCGGTCGAGGGTCGCGGCCACCGCGGCGTTTCCGGCCAGGCGGACCGGGACGTCGTGCAGCTCGTCGTCCGCCCGGACCGCGGCCGCGATGTCCCGGGCCTCGATCGCCTCGGCGAAGCGGTCGTTGGCCGCGCGCATCGCGGCGATGTCGGCCGGACGGCACCTCGCGGCCGCTTCGCGCACGGCGAACTCGTGCAGCACGCGCACGATCTGCCGGGCGTCGATGACGTCGCGGGACATGACGTCGGAGACCCGTGTGTAGCTCTGCGGCTTGGAGTCGACGAGGCCGTCGTCGGCCAGCCGCCGGAGGGCTTCCCGGACGGGGGCTTTCGAGAGGCCGAGCTGCTCGGCGAGGTCGCCGTCGCGCAGGGGGGTGCCCGGCGCCAGCGTGCCGTCGACGATGGCCTGCCGGATGCGGTCGTACGCCTCGTCGCGCAAGAGCGGACGGCTGACCTTTGAGAGACTCACATCTAACATGTTAGATGTGAGTAGACTCGCCGGGCAAGGGCCCGAGCGAGTGAAGTATCAGGAGGAGCAGGCTTGACCGGGCGGGGGATCCGAGCGAGTGAAATGTCAGCGCGAACGGGCTCGCAGGCCCACGACCCGCGCAACTGAAATGTCAGTTCCTCGCAGGCTCGCTGACCGGGCCGAGCGACTGAAATGTCAGTTGCGAGCGAGCTCGCCAGGCCAGGATCCCAGCGAGTGAAATGTCAGTAGACGGGGCCGGTGTATTTTTCCCCGGGGCCTTGGCCGGGCGCGTCGGGCACGACCGAAGCCTCCCGGAACGCCTTCTGGAGCGACTGCAGGCCGTCGCGCAGCGGCCCGGCGTGCAGGCCCAGGTACTCCGCCGAGGCTGTCACGAGCCCGGCCAGCGCGGTGATCAGCCGCCGCGCTTCATCGAGGTCGCGGTGCGGGGAGGTGGCGGGATCGGCGTCGGCCAGGCCGAGCCGTTCGGCGCCGGCGGACAGCAGCATGACGGCGGCGCGGCTGATCACCTCCACGCTGGGGATATCCTCCAGGTGGCGCGCGTCCGGGGAATACGGGGGCTGTTGGGAAGGTTGTTCCGACACGTCTGGTACCCTTCCACGAGCGACCAGCCCCCGAGCGATCGGGGGCGGCAAGTGGAGCCCCGCTCCCACCCGCGTCACCGTACAGGTGGCCGGGTCCGGTCTCACCCGGACGTGAAGTCCAGGGTGAAGTGCCCGGCTTTCGCGGCCGGGTGCGATCGGAAACAGAGTGGGCCCCGCGCACCGAAACGGTGTCGGGGCCTTCGCTATGTGGGCACCAGGTCGAACGAGAACAGGAAACATTCCTCGGACCAAGGAGGCCCCATCAGCTCCGAGACACGCATCAACGACCGAATCCGGGTGCCGGAGGTCCGTCTCGTCGGACCCGCCGGCGAACAGGTCGGCATCGTCCGGATCGAGGATGCGCTGCGCCTGGCGCAGGAGAACGACCTCGACCTCGTCGAGGTCGCGCCGCAGGCCCGCCCGCCGGTGTGCAAGCTCATGGACTTCGGCAAGTTCAAGTACGAGAGCGCGCAGAAGGCCCGCGAGTCGCGTCGGAACCAGCAGCTGACCGTCATCAAGGAACAGAAGCTGCGCCCCAAGATCGACCAGCACGACTACGAGACCAAGAAGGGTCACGTGTCGCGCTTCCTGGCGGCGGGCAACAAGGTCAAGGTCACGATCATGTTCCGCGGTCGCGAGCAGTCCCGGCCGGAGCTCGGCTACCGGCTGCTGCAGAAGCTCGCCGAGGACGTCACCGAACTGGGATTCGTCGAGTCTTCGGCGAAGCAGGACGGTCGCAACATGATCATGGTGCTGGCCCCGCACAAGAACGTGAAGCCGAAGGCGAAGGCCGAGGCGGCCCCCGAGCCGACCCCCGAGGCATAAGCGCCGACCAGCACGAGCCAGCGGCTCACCGGAATCTCCGGTGAGCCGCCGCACGAAAGAGGACAGAAATGCCGAAGATGAAGACCCACAGCGGGACGTCCAAGCGCATCCGCAAGACGGGGACGGGCAAGCTGCGCCGCCAGATGACCGGCCGGCGCCACCGCATGGAGAAGAAGTCCAGCCGCGTGACCCGCCGTCTCGAGGGCACCACCGAGGTGTCGAAGACCGAGGCCGGCCGTCTCAAGCGCCTGCTCGGCATCTGATCCCGCAGAACTTGCTGTAACCACCCGGGGCGTCCCCCTCGCCCCCTGAAATCGACAGGATGGACCCGTGGCACGCGTCAAGCGGGCGGTCAACGCCCAGAAGAAGCGTCGCGCAACTCTCGAACTGGCCAGCGGCTACCGCGGCCAGCGTTCGCGGCTGTACCGCAAGGCCAAGGAGCAGACGCTTCACTCGCTCAACTACGCCTACCGGGACCGCCGTGCCCGCAAGGGTGACTTCCGCCAGCTGTGGATCACCCGCATCAACGCGGCCGCCCGGGCCAACGGCGTGACCTACAACCGGTTCATCCAGGGCATCAAGGCCGCGGGTGTCGAGGTCGACCGCAAGATCCTCGCGGACCTGGCCGTCAACGACGCCGCCGCCTTCACCGCGCTGGCCGAGCTCGCCAAGGCCAACGTCAACACCGGCGAAGCGAAGTCGGCCTGACCGGCAGCATCTCCCGACCCGGGGCGGATCCGTTCACCGAACGGACCCCCCGGGTCGTTGCTGCGCGCAAGCTGACCCGGCGCGCGGAACGCGACAAGACCGGCCGGTTCCTGGCCGAAGGCGCCAACGCCGTCGAGGCCGCGCTGGCCGACGGCACGGTGCACGAGCTGTTCGTCACCGCCCGCGCGTCCGCGCAGCACGCGGACTTGGTGGACGCGGCCCGCGCGGCCGGTGTTCCAGTCTCGCCGATCACCGACCGCGCCGCCGAGGGACTGTCGGAAACCGTGACGCCGCAAGGCATCGTGGCCGTCTGCGCACTGCTGGACCGCCCGCTCGAGGAGGCCGTGACCCCGGCCGCCCGGCTCGTGGTGGTGCTGGTGGACGTCGCCGACCCCGGCAACGCGGGCACGGTGATCCGCGTCGCCGACGCGGCCGGCGCCGACGCGGTCGTCCTGGCGGGCGACACGGTCGACCCGCACAACGGCAAGTGCGTCCGCGCGGCCGCCGGCAGCCTGTTCCACCTGCCGATCGCGCGCGTCCGCGACGTCCCGGCCGCGCTGGCCGCCTGCTCGGCCGCGGGCCTGCGCACGTTCGCCGCCCACGGCTACGCCGACGCCGAACTCGATCGGGTGGACCTCGCCGTGCCGACGGCGTGGGTGTTCGGCAACGAGGCCCACGGCCTGCCCGCCGACGTCCTCGACCGGGCCGACCTCGCCGTCCGGATCCCGATGTACGGCCGCGCCGAGAGCCTCAACCTCGCCACCGCGGCGGCCGTCTGCGTCTACACGAGCGCGTTGGCGGCACACCGCTGACCTGCGAGTAGGCTCCCGCAATAAGCCATCGTGGCCGATATCGGGGGGTTTCATGGGCAGGCTCGCTCGTTCGTTCGCGCTGTTCTCCGCTTCGGTGAAGGTGCTCCGCGCCCACAAGGGCCTGGCGTGGTTCCCGGTGCTGGCCGGGATCGCCGGGCTGCTGGTCGCCGGGGCGTTCCTGACACCCGCGTTCTTCACCGTCGACCTCGAGGCCGAGCACTTCCGGCCCACCGTCGGCACGTACGTGCTGCTCGCGGCGTTCTACCTCGTCTCGGCGTTCGTCACGATCTTCTTCAACGCCGCCCTGATCTCGCAGGCGGACGTCGCGCTGCGCGGCGACGGCGGGATGCCGGGCGTCGGCGCCGGTTTCGCCGCGGCCGGCCGCCGCTGGCCGGCTCTTCTCGGCTGGGCCGGCGTCACCGCGACGGTCAGCGTGGTGCTGCGGACGATCGAAGAGCGGCTCGGCTTCCTCGGCGGCATCATCAGCGGCCTGATCGGCTTGGCCTGGCGGTTCACGACGTTCCTCGTCCTGCCGGTGGTCATGCTCGAGGGCGCCGGGGTCCGCGACGGTGTCAAGCGCTCGGTCGAGCTGTTCCGCCGCGCCTGGGGCGAGAACGTCGCCGGCACTGCCGGCCTCGGCCTCGTCGGGTTCCTGCTCACCCTGGCCGGGTACGTCGTGTTCCTCGGCGGCGCGTTCCTGCTCGGCGGCACGGCCACGGTGTTCGTCGCGGTCGGGCTGGCGATCGTCTGGACCCTGCTGGTGGCGGTCTTCGTCACCACGTTGTCCGGCATCTACCAGACCGCGCTGTACCGCTACGCGGCCGACGGTGTCGTGCCCGGCGAGTTCGCGTCGGTCGACTTCGCCGGGGCGTTCCGCCGGCGCTGACCGTGCGTCCGCACGCCCCCGGGGCGACCGGGGGCGTGCGGAGCCGATCCCATAGACTTTTCCCGCCTTTGACCTCTCGCGCGCCGTGTGCGGCGGAGCGCGAACGACCAGTCCCAGCGGACGCCGAGGAGTTATGTCCGGAGCCACGGAGAAGGAAGTACAGGGTGCGGTACTCGCCCCTGAGACGCTGCAGGAGGCGGTCAAGGCCGCCGAAGCGGCGTTCGCCGCCGCGACCGGGCTCGAACGGCTGGCCGAGGTCAAGCCGGCCCACCTCGGCGACCACGCGCCGCTGATGCTGGCCCGCCGGGAGATCGGCGCCCTGCCCAAGCAGGAGAAGGCCGAGGCGGGCAAGCGCGTCAACGAGGCCCGCCAGGCCGTCCAGGCGGCCTTCGACGCCCGTCGCGCCGAGCTCCAGGTGGAGCGCGACGAGCGTGTGCTGCGCGAAGAGGCGGTCGACGTCACCCTGCCGTGGGACCGCGTCCCGCGCGGCGCCCGGCACCCGATCAGCACCATCTCCGAACGCGTCGCGGACGCCTTCGTCGCGATGGGCTACGAAGTCGCGGAGGGCCCCGAGCTCGAGGCCGAGTGGTTCAACTTCGACGCGCTGAACTTCGGCAAGGACCACCCGGCCCGGCAGCTGCAGGACACGTTCTACGTCGGCGAAGAGGACTCGGGCCTGGTGCTGCGCACGCACACCTCGCCGGTCCAGGCGCGCACGCTGCTGCACCGCGACCTGCCCGTGTACGTCGTCTGCCCCGGCCGGACGTACCGCACCGACGAGCTCGACTCGACGCACACCCCGGTGTTCACCCAGGTCGAAGGCCTCGCGGTCGACAAGGGCATCACGATGGCCCACCTCAAGGGCACGCTGGACGCCTTCGCCCGCGCGATGTTCGGCGAGAGTTCCAAGACGCGGCTGCGCCCGCACTTCTTCCCCTTCACCGAGCCGTCCGCCGAGGTGGACGTCTGGTTCGAGGAGAAGAAGGGCGGCCCCGGCTGGGTCGAGTGGGGCGGCTGCGGCATGGTCAACCCGAACGTGCTGCGCGCCTGCGGCGTCGACCCCGACGTCTACTCGGGGTTCGCCTTCGGCATGGGCATCGAGCGCACCCTGCAGTTCCGCAACGGGATCCCGGACATGCGCGACATGGTGGAGGGCGACGTCCGCTTCACCCTTCCCTTCGGAACGGAGGCGTAGTGCGAGTCCCAGTCAGCTGGCTGACCGAACACCTCGATCTCGCTGAGGAGGTCACGCCGCAGGACCTGGCCGACGCGTTCGTCCGGATCGGCATCGAGGTCGACGACCTGCGCGAGCTAGGTCCCGTGACCGGCCCGCTGGTCGTCGGCCGGGTGGCCGAGGTCGAGGAGCTCACCGAGTTCAAGAAGCCGGTCCGCTTCTGCCGCGTCGACGTCGGCGAGCCCGCCGACGAAGCCGAGGACCTCGACGACGACGAACTCGACGACGAGGACGACGACGAAGCCGGCGAGTTCGACGAGGGCCCGCACGGCATCAAGACCCGCGGCATCATCTGCGGCGCGCGCAACTTCGTCGAGGGTGACCTGGTCGTCGTCGCGCTGCCGGGCGCCGTCCTGCCCGGCGACTTCGAAATCGCCGCCCGCAAGACCTACGGCCGGATCAGCGACGGCATGATCTGCTCGGCGCGCGAGCTCGGCCTCGGCGACGACCACACCGGCATCCTCGTGCTTCCCCCGGGCACCGCGAGCCCGGGCGACGACGCACAGGAACTGCTCGGCCTCAACGACTCGGTGATCGAGCTCGCCCCGACCCCGGACCGCGGGTACGCGCTGTCGATCCGCGGGCTCGCGCGCGAGCTGTCGAACGCGCTCGACGTGCCCTTCGGCGACCCGGCACTGCTGGAGGTCCCGGCGGCCGAAGGCGACGCCTGGCCGGTCCACGTCGAGGACCCGGAAGGCTGCCCGCGGTTCGTGCTGCGCCGGGTCACCGGCCTGGACGCGACCGCGCCGACGCCGTGGCGGATGCGCCGGCGGCTGATGCTGGCCGGCATCCGGTCGATTTCGCTGGCCGTCGACGTCACGAACTACGTGATGCTCGAGCTCGGGCACCCGCTGCACGCGTTCGCCACCAAGGCCATCCAGGGCGACCTGGTGGTCCGGCGGGCGAAGCCGGGCGAGAAACTGACCACTTTGGACGATGTCGAGCGCACGCTCGACCCGGACGACGTGGTCATCGCCGACGACAGCGGCGTCATCTCGCTCGCCGGCACGATGGGTGGCGCGAGCACCGAGATCACGCCGGAGAGCACCGACGTGCTGCTCGAGGCGGCGCACTGGAACCCGGCGGCGATCAGCCGCACCGCGCGGCGGCACAAGCTGTTCTCCGAGGCCGCCAAGCGGTTCGAGCGGTTCACCGACCCGCAGCTGTGCGCGGCGGCGGTCGAGCTGGCCGCCCGGCTGCTGCGCCAGTACGGCGACGCCGCCATCCAGCCCGGCCGCACCGACGAGGGCGTGGTCGAGCCGAACCCGCCGGTCGTCATGCCGATCGACCTGCCCGACAAGGTCGCGGGCGTGAACTACCAGCGTGGGGTGACGGTCCGCCGGCTCACCCAGATCGGCTGCAAGGTCTCGGTCGGCACGGGCGACGACGGAACGGGCCGGGTCACGGCCATCCCGCCGAGCTGGCGGGGCGATCTGCGCCAGCCGGCCGACCTCGTCGAAGAGGTGCTGCGGCTCGAGGGCTACGACAGCATCCCGTCGACGCTGCCGGCGGCTCCGGCCGGCCGCGGCCTGACCGACGGCCAGCGGCGCGTCCGGAGTGTTTCCCGGGCGCTGGCCGAGGCGGGGTACGTCGAGGTGCGCCCGTTCCCGTTCGTCGGCGACGCGGTGTGGGACGCGTTCGGCCTCCCGGCCGACGACATCCGCCGCAACGCGGTGGTCGTCCGCAACCCGCTGGAGGCCGACCGCAACCGCCTGGCGACGACGTTGCTGCCGGGCCTGCTGGACACCCTGCAGCGCAACGTGTCCCGCGGGATGAAGGACGTTTCGCTGTACCACATCGGCCAGGTGGTGCTCCCCGCCCCGAACCCGCTGAAGGTTCCGGACCTCGGCGTCGACCGGCGGCCTTCGGACGAGGACCTGGCCCTGCTGGAGGCCGCGGTGCCGCAGCAGCCGCTGCACGTGGCGGTGGTCCTCGCCGGGAACCGGCACCGAGCCGGCTGGTGGGGCCCGGGCGAGCCGGCGAACTGGGCCGACGCGGTCCAGGCGGCCCGCACGATCGCGGAGGCGGCCGGGGTCGAGCTGACGGTGCAGGCGGCCGACCTCCCGCCGTGGCACCCGGGCCGCTGCGCCCAGCTCCGCGTCGGCGACTGGCCGGTCGGCCACGCGGGCGAGCTGCACCCGAAGGTGGTCGAGGCCCTCGGCCTGCCGCCCCGGACGGTGGCGATGGAGCTGGACCTGGACGCGATCCCGCTCCCGGACGTCCGCCCGGCACCGAGCGTGTCGGGCTACCCGCCGGTGCTCTTGGACGTGGCCCTGGTGGCGGCGGCGGAGGTCCCGTCGGCGGACCTGGCGGAGGTCCTGCGCTCGGGGGCGGGCGAGCTCTTGGAGGACATCACGCTGTTCGACGTGTACGCGGGCGAGCAGGTCGGCGATGGCAAGCGATCGCTGGCGTACAAGCTGCGGTTCCGCGCCCCGGACCGCACGTTGACGGTCGACGAGGCCACCAAGGCCCGCGACGCAGCAGTGGCGGCAGCAGGCGAGCGCTTCAACGCCACCCTCCGCGCCTGACGTTCACCCGGCCCCTCCCGCCACCTCGGCAGGAGGGGCCGGCCCGCCCCACCAGCCACAATCCGACCGCCCAGGTACGCGACCCAACCCTCCAATCACGCGTGTCGACCGTCCAGTCACGCGTGTCGACCGTCCAGTCACGCGTGTCGACCCTCCAGACACGAATCGACCCTCCAGACACGCGAATCGACCCTCCGGGTACACCGCACCCGCACCTCAGCCGATGTGCTTGAGCGCCTCCCGCCTGGACAACCCGGACAATCCCGGGTGATCGTCCACGAAGCACCGCACCCAGTCCGGCGCCGTCTTCGCGTACTCCCGCAGAGCCCAGCCGATTCCCTTGCGCAAGAAGAACTCGGCCTCACCGATCGCCGGCTCGATCGCGCGAGTGAGCAGATCCGTGTCCGTGTCCTCCTTGGCCCCGACCTGGCAGATGATCGCCGTCCGGCGGCGCCAGAGGTCGCCGTCGTGGGCCCAAGCCAGCATGATCGGCGTCATCCGGGGGCGGCACTCCCGGAGGATCGGGCCGATCCGCCGGATGGCGAGCTCGTCCACGTGGTCCCACCACGCCCCGCCGACGATCATTTCCTCGTACACCGGGACCAGGTCCGGGTCCTGCCACTGCCGGTAGGCCCGGTACCCGGAAAGATCGACGGCCGCGTAGCGCTCCTCGCGGAATTCGGCGGTTCGCCACAACTCCAGGACAGTGGCCGAGAACGTCACCCGATCGGGCAATGTGTGCTCGGCCAGCACCCGTTTGAGGAGCGCGCTGCGCTCGGGTTTCGCCACTCCGCGGAAGGGCATGGCCGACTTCATGTACGCCTGCATCGCCGGCGCTTTCGCCGGGTCGGCCAGGTCCGCCAGCCCGGCGCGGATCGCCTTGACCAGCCTTTCGTCTGCGCTCATCTGTCCTCCGTCGGGCTCCGGCGATCGGGAGCGTACTGCCGGCCACCGACAGTTCCGGCGCCGCGCGGGCGCCGCAGGTCCCGACGAAAGGCGGATGGCGGAAGTCGCGTCGGTCAGCGAGATTGGCCGGGGTTGCCGGTAGTTTCGTCGAAAATCTGGCGAACGCCGTCGAATGCGGACGAAAAGGACGACTGTGAAAAGAATCGTTGCCGCGATCGCCGTCGCGGGGCTCGCGGCCGGGCTGGTGGCCGCCGCGCCCGTTGCCTCGGCGGAATCCGGGGTGCAGTTCACCCCCGCGCCGATCGCCTGGGGCCCCTGCGCGTCGGCCAGCCTCAAGGCCAACGGCGCTGAGTGCGGCTTCCTCGAAGTGCCGATGGACTACGCGAAGCCGGGCGGGGCGAAGGTCTCCGTCGCGGTCTCGCGGATCAAGCACAAGACCGCGCAGTCCCAGGGCATCATGCTGGTGAACCCGGGCGGCCCGGGTGGCTCCGGCCTCGGCCTTTCGGTGCTCGGCAAGTACGTGCCGAACCACGCCGGGGACAACTACGACTGGATCGGCTTCGACCCGCGGGGCGTCGGGTCCAGCAAGCCCGCCATCAGCTGCGACGGGAACTACTTCAGCTACAACCGGCCGGCGTACGTGCCCACCTCCGTGCAGCTGGAGAAGACCTGGCTCGCCCGCTCGAAGGGGTACGCCGACGCGTGCCGCAAGAACGGCGAGATCCTGAACCACCTGAAGACGACCGACGTCGTGCAGGACATGGACAGCCTGCGCAAGGCGCTGGGCGAGAAGCAGATCAACTACTACGGCTTCTCCTACGGCACCTACCTCGGCCAGGTGTACAGCACGCTGTACCCGAAGAACGTCCGCCGGATGGTGCTGGACGGCAACGTCGACCCGCGGAAGGTCTGGTACCAGGCCAACCTCGACCAGGACGTCGCGTTCGACAAGAACATCAAGACCTACTTCGGCTGGCTGGCCGGGTACGACGAGGTCTACCACCTGGGCAAGACCGGCGACGCGGTCGAGAAGCTGTGGTACGACACGCAGCGCAAGCTCGCCAAGGACCCGGCCGGCGGGGTCATCGGCGGCGACGAGTGGACCGACATCTTCCTGCAGGCCGGCTACTACGTCTTCGGCTGGGTCGACATGGCCAAGGCCTTCGACGGCTACGTGCACAAGGGTGACTGGCAGACGCTCAAGGCGCTCTACGACAGCTCGAACCCGCCCGGCGACGACAACGGCTTCGCCGTGTACCTGGGCGTGCAGTGCACCGACGTGCAGTGGCCGACCGACTGGAACCGGTGGCGGGTCGACAACTGGCTGACCTACTTCAAGGCCCCGTTCGAAACCTGGGGCAACGCCTGGTTCAACGCGCCCTGCGCGTTCTGGCCGGCGAAGGCGGGCAAGCCGGTGGACGTCGACGGCCGCAAGGTGGCCGGCGCGCTGCTCATCAGCGAAGAGCTCGACGCCGCCACGCCGTACCCCGGCAGCCTCGAGGTGCGGAAGCGGTTCCCGAACTCGAGCCTGATCAGCGCGCCGGGTGGGACGACCCACGCCGGTTCGCTGTCCGGGGTGTCCTGTGTGGACGACAAGGTCGCCGACTACCTGGCCACCGGCGCTCTGCCGAAGCGCCGGCCGGGCAACCACTCGGACGTCCAGTGCAGCCCGGTGCCGCAGCCGGTGCCCGACGGCGCCGCGGCGCAGAAGTCGGACGACTCCGCGAAGGCCGCCCAGGAGAAGCAGCGCACGCTGGCCCAGCTGCTGCACTTCTGAGCGAACCCGCTCGATCCCGCTGCCCCGGTCCGGCTCGTCCGGACCGGGGCAGCGTCTTGTCCACCGGTGCCCCATCGTCGCCTCCTCGTGACGGTTCGTGGTTGCCGGAGACGTTAGGGGAGGGGTCCGACAATTTCGGAGCGAAGTGGGCCGTGAGCTGCGCGTGACCGAAAATTGTCGGGGGTGCGCGCTAGCTTCGTGGCATGTCGATCATCGAAGAGCGCCGGACCGAGATCCGGGCAGAAGAAAACACCTACCAGATCGTGGTCGCGACCAGGACGGACGTCGACCGCGCCGAACCCACCCCCCGGGTGATGATCACCCTGGAAGCCGGCGGCCCCGGCGGCGAACCGGTCGCCGAGGGCAGCCTCGACCTGGACGTCGCGGTGGCGGCCACGGTGGCGGAGCTCGTCACGGACGAGTTGCTGTCCGCGACCGGCGCGGCCCGCGGGCCGCGGCGAAGATCCGCGGACCGTCCTGCCCAGCAGGGCCGCCCGTGGAGCGAGGAGTCGGACGCGGAGCTGGAGAGCCGGTGGCTCGCGGGGGAGAGCGTCGCGCAGATCGCGGCGTACTTCGAGCGCACCCCCGGCGGCATCCGCGCCCGGCTGCCGCGCGTGGGCTGCGATCCGGAGAACCCGGGCTGCTACCTCCCCGTGCCGCCGAGCAGGCGCACGGACCTGGACGGAGGTGAGCCGAGCTGACCGGCGGCGGTGGGCCGGTCCGCTGTGTGGACCGGCCCACCGGGCCGTCGTCCCCCACCTCGCCGAACGGAGGAGCCCGATGAGCTTCGACCTCGCCGTCCGGCCCGCAACCTCGGCCGTGACCGCGGCGGAAGCAACCCGCAAGTACCTCGAACTGGCGGCGCTCGAACCGGGGCCGCGGGCCATTGCGTCCACCGTGAGCTGACTGCGCGCGTCCAAGCCGGTTTCGGCGAGCAGGCGGCCACCCGCGGCGGGTGGTTCGCACTGGAACACCGCACAGGCACTGAAGCACATCCAGGGAGGAGGAGCAGTGCTGCACCAGGAGGAAATTGCACGCCGGAGCCGGCATGTTCAGCTGCCCGATGGGGCCATGTTCGGGCGCCCGATGGGATGTCGTCAGTCCGGCACCGCCGCGGCTGCACGAGCCGCCAGCACCTTGAGGTGTTCGACCAGCTCCGGCGGTTCCTCGACGGTGAACGCGCACCCCAGCCCCAGCAACCGGAACGCGAGCCAGTCCACCGTGTCCGGGCGGCTCCGCCACCGGCAGCGGCCGTCGCCGAGGTCGGTCAGGTCGCCCGTCGCCTGGCCGAGGCGAGGATCCATCCGCGAGGCCGGTTCCGCGAGGACCACCACCGCCCGGTACGACGGCGCCAGGTCGTGGAACCGGTCGACGACGTAGGCCGCCAGATCCGTCGCGGGCGGCTCGCGCGGCACCGCCCGGCCGCCGGTCGCCTGGGCTTCGCGGACGCGGTCGGCGCGGAACACCCGCCAGTCCGCCCGGTCGAGGTCGTACGCGACGAGGTACCAGCGGCGGCCTGCGGCGACCAGCCGGAGCGGCTCGGCCCGGCGCCGGGTCTCGGCGCCGTCGTGGGCGCAGTAGCGGAACCGGACGGTTTCGCGGTTGGTGATCGCCCCGGCGAACACCGTCAGCTGCGCCGGGTCGACGACCGGCCCGGTGGCCGGCACGGCGACCGTCGCCGTGCCGATCGTGCCCACCCGGCGGCGCAGCCGGGCCGGCAGGACCTGTTCCAGCTTGGCGAGCGCCCGCACGGACGCCTCCTCGATGCCGGAAACGGACTGCCCGGCGGCGGTCCGCAGTCCCACCGCGATCGCGACGGCTTCCTCGTCGTCGAGCACGAGCGGGGGCATCGCGGTGCCGGCGACCAGCCGGTACCCGCCGGCGACCCCGCGGCTGGCCTCGACCGGGTAACCCAGGTCGCGCAGCCGCTCGACGTCGCGGCGGATGGTGCGCGGGCTGACACCCAGCCGCTCGGCCAGTTCGCTGCCCGGCCAGTCGCGGGGTGTCTGGAGCAGCGAAAGCAGGCCGAGCAGCCGGGCCGGGGTGTCCGTCATGGGCCCAGCATCCCAAGGTGGCGGCCACCACTCCGAGTTTGTTTAGACTTGCAAGGGCGTGCATAATCATGCGTATGACGGTGAACATCGCGGTGGCCGGAGCCAGCGGGTACGCGGGTGGTGAGCTGCTGCGCCTGCTCCTGACCCATCCCGGGGTCGAGATCGGCGCGCTCACGGCCGCCAGCAGCGCGGGCACGAAGCTCGGCGTCCACCAGCCCCACCTCGTCCCCCTCGCCGACCGCGTCCTGGCCGAAACGACGCCGGAGACCCTCGCCGGCCACGACGTCGTCTTCCTCGCCCTGCCCCACGGGCACTCCGCGGCCATCGCGGTGCAGCTCGGCCCGGACGTCCTGGTGGTCGACCTCGGCGCCGACCACCGCCTGGCCGACGCCGGCGACTGGCAGCGCTGGTACGGCGGCGACCACGCCGGCCAGTGGCCGTACGGCCTGCCCGAGCTGCCCGGCGCCCGGGAGAGGCTCGCCGGCACCAAGCGCATCGCCGTGCCGGGCTGCTTCCCGACCGGCGGATCGCTGGCACTGGCGCCCGCCTTCGCCGCCGGCCTGATCGAGCCCGACGTCACGATCGTCGCCGTCACCGGGACCTCCGGCGCCGGCAAGAGCCTCAAGCCGAACCTGCTCGGTTCGGAGGTGATGGGCTCGGCGAGCGCGTACGGCGTCGGCGGCGCCCACCGCCACACCCCCGAGTTCGTGCAGAACCTCTCGGCCGTCGCGGGCGAGAAGGTCACCGTGTCCTTCACCCCGGTGCTTGCGCCGATGCCCCGCGGCATCCTCACCACGGCGAGCGCTTCGCTGAAGAATGGCGTCGACGAGGCCGCCGCGCGGGCGGCGTACGAGAAGGCCTACGACGCCGAGCCGTTCGTCCAGCTGCTGCCCGCGGGCGCTTGGCCGGCGACCGCCTCGACGCTCGGCTCGAACAACACCCAGCTGCAGGTCACCGTCGACACCGACGCCAAGAGGCTGGTCGTCGTCGCCGCGATCGACAACCTGACCAAGGGCACCGCCGGCGGTGCCGTCCAGTCGATGAACCTGGCCCTCGGCCTCCCGGAAACCACCGGGCTTCCCACCGTAGGAGTGGCACCGTGACCGTCACCGGCCCCCAGGGCTTCCGCGCCGCCGGCGTCGCCGCCGGGATCAAGGCCTCCGGCGCGCTCGACCTCACCCTGGTCGTCAACGACGGCCCGCTGGACATCGCGGCGGGCGTGTTCACCCGCAACGTCATCAAGGCCGCGCCGGTGCTGTGGTCGCAGGAAGTGCTCAAGCAGCAGCGGCTGAAGGCCGTCGTCCTCAACTCGGGCGGGGCCAACGCGGCCACCGGGCCCGGCGGCTTCCAGGACACCCACGCAACGGCCGAGAAGGTCGCCGAAGTCCTGCAGGCCGGCGCCATCGAGGTCGCCGTCTGCTCCACCGGCCTGATCGGCGAACGGCTCCCGATGGACGCGGTCCTGTCCGGAGTGGACACCGCCTTCAAAGCCCTCGGCACCGGCGCCGAAGCGGGCCTCAACGCCGCCAAGGGCGTGATGACCACCGACACCAAACCGAAGCAGGCCTTCGCCGAGCACGACAGCGGCTGGCGCGTCGGCGGCTTCGCCAAGGGTGCGGGCATGCTCGCGCCGAACCTCGCCACCATGCTCTCGGTCCTGACCACCGACGCCGTGGTGGACAAGGAAATCCTCGACCGGGCCCTGCGCGCGGCCACCCACGTCACCTTCGACCGGCTCGACGTCGACGGCGGCACGTCCACCAACGACACCGTCCTGGTCCTGGCGTCCGGCGCGAGCGGGGTCGAACCGACCGAAGCGGAGCTGACCGAGCTGCTCACCGCGGTCAGCCACGACCTGGTGCTCCAGCTGCGCGCGGACTCCGAGGGCGCGACCAAGGACGTCGACGTCACCGTGCGGGGTGCGGCCACCGAGGCCGACGCGATCGCCGTCGCCCGCACGATCGCCGAGGACAACCTGGTCAAGACGGCACTGTTCGGCTCCGACCCGAACTGGGGCCGGATCGCCATGGCGCTCGGCCGGGTGCCGGCCCGCATCGAACCGGAAGCCGTGTCGATCGCGATCAACGGCGTCACCCTGTTCGCCCAGGGTGTGCCCGCCGCCGACCGGTCCGAGGCGGACCTCACCGGCCGGGCCGTCGAGATCGTCGTCGACCTCGGCGTCGGCGCGAGCACCGCGACCATCTACACCACGGATCTTTCGCACGGTTACGTCGAAGAGAACAGCGCGTACTCCTCATGAACCAGGAGGCTCTGATTTCCGCGGACGAACGACTCGCGACGGCGGCCGAAAAGGCCGGTGTGCTCATCGAAGCGCTGCCCTGGCTGCAGCGGTTCCACGGTGCCACGGTGGTGGTGAAGTACGGCGGCAACGCCATGATCGACGACCAGCTGAAGGCGGCCTTCGCCGAGGACATGGTGTTCCTCCGGCTGGCCGGCCTGCGCCCGGTCGTCGTGCACGGCGGCGGCCCGCAGATCACCGCGATGCTCAAGCGCCTCGGTGTCGAAGGCGAGTTCAAAGGCGGCCTGCGGGTCACCACGCCGGAGACGATGGACATCGTCCGGATGGTGCTCACCGGGCAGGTCAGCCGCGAGCTCGTCGGGCTGATCAACGCCCACGGGCCGTACGCGGTCGGCATCTCCGGCGAGGACGCCCGGCTCTTCACCGCCGAACGCAAACAGGCCACTGTGGACGGTGAGCAGGTCGACATCGGGCTCGTCGGCGAGGTCGCCGAGGTCAACCCGGACGCGGTGCTCGACATCGTCAACGCTGGGCGCATCCCGGTGGTGTCGACCGTCGCCCCGGACGTCGACGGCGTCGTGCACAACGTCAACGCCGACACGGCCGCCGGCGCGCTGGCAGCCGCGCTGGGCGCCGAGAAGCTCGTGGTGCTCACCGACGTCGAAGGCCTGTACGCGAACTGGCCCGACCGGTCCTCGCTGATCGACCGCATCCGCGTCGACCGCCTCGAGACCATGCTGCCCGGCCTGGCCAGCGGCATGATCCCGAAGATGGAGGCGTGCGTGCGCGCCATCCGCGGCGGCGTGCGCCGGGCGCACGTGATCGACGGCCGCCTCGCCCATTCGGTGCTGCTGGAGGTCTTCACCTCACGCGGCGTCGGCACCATGGTCTTCCCCGAAACGGAGCTCCCGTGACCGACTTCGAGTCCACCCTCGAGTCCAACGCAGCCGGCCAGGCGCACTGGCAGTCCGCCCTGATGGACAACTACGGCACCCCCCGGCTGACGCTGGTGCGCGGCGAAGGCGCGAAGGTGTGGGACGCCGACGGCAAGGAGTACGTCGACCTCGTCGGCGGCATCGCCGTCAACGCGCTCGGCCACGCGCACCCGGCCGTCGTCGAAGCCGTCACCGAGCAGATCAAGCGGCTCGGCCACACCTCGAACCTCTACGTAAACCCCGTCGCCGTCGAACTCGCCGAGGCGCTGCTCGACGTCGCCGGCCTCACCGGCCACGGCAAGGTGCTGTTCGTCAACTCCGGCGCCGAGGCCAACGAAGCCGCGCTGAAGATCAGCCGGCTGACCGGACGCACCAAGGTGATCGCCGCCGAAGGCGCGTTCCACGGCCGGACCATGGGCGCGCTCACGCTCACCGGCCAGCCGGCCAAGCGCGACGCCTTCAAGCCGCTGGTGCCCGGGGTGGAGCATGTGCCGTTCGGGGACGTCGGGGCGCTCCAGGCCGCCGTCGACACCGACACCGCGGCCGTGTTCCTGGAGCCGGTGCTCGGGGAGGCGGGCGTCATCCCGGCGCCGGACGGCTACCTGCAGGCCGCCCGCGAAATCACCAAGGCCACCGGCACGCTGCTGGTGCTCGACGAGGTGCAGACCGGTCTCGGCCGGCTCGGCACCTGGTTCGGCTACCAGCAGGCCGGCATCGTCCCGGACGTCATCACCCTGGCGAAGGGCCTCGGCGGTGGGCTGCCGCTGGGCGCGGTGATCGGCGTCGGCGCGGCGGGCGAGCTGCTCAAGCCGGGCCAGCACGGCACCACCTTCGGCGGCAACCCGGTCTGCTGCGCGGCCGGCCTCGCCGTGCTGAAGACGATCGCCGCCGAGGGCCTCCTCGACCACGTCGCCTCGCTGGGCAAGGACATCGCGGCGGGCGTCGAGGCGCTGGGGCACCCGCTCGTCGCCGGGGTGCGCGGTACCGGGCTGCTGCTCGGCATCGCCCTCAAGCAGCCCGTTTCGGCGGCGGTCGCCCAGGCCGCCCAGGCCGCGGGCTACCTCGTCAACCCGGTCGCGCCGGACGCCGTCCGGCTCGCGCCCCCGCTCGTGCTCGACGGCGAACAGGCCGAGGGCTTCCTCGCCGCACTCCCGAACGCGCTCGACTCCACCACGAAGGACTCCGACTGATGCTGCGCCACTTCCTCCGCGACGACGACGTCAGTCCGGCCGAGCAGAAGGCCATCCTCGACCTCGCCGACGCGCTCAAAGCCGACCCGCTGGGCAACAAGACCCTCGCCGGCAAGTCCATCACGGCGATCTTCGAGAAGAATTCGACGCGGACCCGGTTCTCGTTCGAGGTCGGCATCAGCCAGCTGGGCGGCCACCCGGTGATCGTCGACGGCCGCTCGATGCAGCTCGGCCGCGAAGAGACCATCGAGGACACCTCGCGGGTCCTCTCGCGGTACGTCGACGGGATCGTGTGGCGCACCTTCGCGCAGAAGCGCATCGAGACGATGGCGTCGGCCGCGTCGATCCCGGTGGTCAACGCCCTCACCGACGAGTTCCACCCGTGCCAGGTGCTCACCGACCTGATGACGATCCGCGAGCGCAAGGGCGAGCTCGCCGGCCTCACGCTCGTCTACCTCGGCGACGGCGCCAACAACATGGCGCACTCGCTGCTGCTCGGCGGCATCACCGCCGGGATGCACGTCCGGGTCGTCTCGCCGCTGGGGTTCCAGCCCGACCAGCAGGTCATGGTCGACGCCAAGAAGCGCGGCGAGGAGACCGGCGGCACGGCCACCGCCTTCACCGACCCCTACGAGGCGGTCAGCGGCGCGGACGTGCTCGTCACCGACACGTGGACGTCGATGGGGCAGGAGAACGACGGCCTCGACCGGGTGGGCCCGTTCCGCGCCCTGCAGGTCAACGCCGAGCTGCTGAAGAAGGCCGCGGACGACGCGATCGTGCTGCACTGCCTGCCCGCGCACCGCGGCTGGGAGATCACCGACGAGGTGATCGACGGCCCGGCCAGTGCGGTCTGGGACGAAGCCGAGAACCGGCTGCACGCCCAGAAGGCCCTGCTGGTCTGGCTGTTCGAAGAGAGCCGGCGATGACCAGCAGCCGGGTGGGGCGGCAGGCGCGGATCACCGAACTGGTGTCCACCATGACGATCCGCAGCCAGACCGAGCTGGCCAAGCTGCTGGCCGCCGACGGCATCGAGGTCACCCAGGCGACGCTGTCGCGCGACCTCGACGAGCTGGGCGCGGTCAAGCTGCGCGGGCCGGACTCGGGCGCGCCGGTCTACGTCATCCCCGAGGACGGCAGCCCCGTCCGCGGGGTGCAGGGCGGGACGTCCCGGCTCTCCCGGCTGCTCGCCGAGCTGATGGTCTCGGCGGACTCGTCCGGCAACCTGATGGTGCTGCGGACGCCGCCGGGCGCGGCGCAGTTCCTGGCCAGCGCCATCGACCGCGCGGCGCTCGAAGAGGTCGTCGGCTCGATCGCGGGCGACGACACGGTCGCCGTCATCGCGCGGGAACCGCTGAACGGCAAGGAACTGGCGGAACGCTTCGCCGCCCTCGCGCACCGGTCGGCGCACGAAGCCGGAGACGAAGGACCACCATGACCGTGCTCGCCGACATCTTCCCGGCCGAGGGTGAGTTCCTCGCGCCGGACGAGGTCGTGATCACCTTCGACCGCGGGGTCCCGGTGGCGATCGACGGCGAGACCGTCTCCGTCGCCGAAGCGCGCCGCATGCTGAGCGCTCGCGGGGAGGCGCAGAGAATCGGCCGCCGTCAAGCGTGTGCCGCGCTCGAACGGCGGGCCGGCCGCGGATGCGCCAATCTGACCAGCACCCTGTCGGGCGAAGTCCGCCTGGTCCTGTACGACGGCCGGGTGACGGCCGAAGACCTGAAACCGACGAACACCGAGGAGAAGCGAGAACAGTGAGCGGGAACGAGCAGCCGGTGCAGCTGTGGGGCGGCCGGTTCGCCAGCGGTCCGGCGGAGGCGATGGCCGCGCTGAGCGCGTCGACGCACTTCGACTGGCGCCTGGCGCCCTACGACATCGCCGGCTCGCGGGCGCACGCTCGCGTGCTGCGCAAGGCGGGCCTGCTCACCGACGACGAGCTGACCGGCATGCTGGCCGCCCTGGACACGCTCGCCCAGGACGTCGCTTCGGGGGCGTTCACCCCGACGATCGCCGACGAGGACGTGCACACGGCCCTCGAACGCGGCCTGCTCGAGCGCGCGGGCACCGAGCTCGGCGGCAAGCTGCGCGCCGGCCGCTCGCGCAACGACCAGGTGGCCACGCTGTTCCGGATGTGGTTGCGCGACGCCGCCCGCCGGGTCGTCGCCGGCACCCTGGAGGTCATCGACGCGCTGGTGTCGCAGGCGAAGCGGCATCCGGACGCGATCCTGCCCGGCCGCACGCACCTGCAGCACGCCCAGCCGGTGCTGCTCGCCCACCACCTGATGGCCCACGGCCAGGCGCTCCTGCGCGACGTCTCGCGGCTGCAGGACTGGGACGCCCGCACGGCCGAGTCGCCGTACGGCTCGGGAGCCCTCGCCGGCTCGTCGCTGGGTCTCGACCCCGAGGCCGTCGCCGAGGAACTGGGCTTCGCCACCAGCGTCGAAAACTCCATCGACGGCACTGCTTCGCGTGACTTCGTCGCCGAGTTCGCCTTCGCCGTCGCGATGCTCGCGGTGAACCTGTCCCGGATCGCCGAAGAGGTGATCATCTGGAACACCGCCGAGTTCGGCTACGTGACCTTGGACGACGCCTGGGCCACCGGCAGCTCGATCATGCCGCAGAAGAAGAACCCGGACGTCGCGGAGCTCACGCGCGGCAAGGCGGGCCGGCTGATCGGCAACCTCACCGGCCTGCTGGCCACCCTCAAGGCGCAGCCGCTGGCCTACAACCGCGATCTCCAGGAGGACAAGGAGCCGGTGTTCGACTCGGTCGAGCAGCTCGAACTCCTGTTCCCGGCGATCGCCGGCATGCTCGAAACGCTCACCTTCCACACCGACCGGCTCGCTGAGCTGGCCCCGGCCGGCTTCACCCTGGCCACCGACATCGCCGAGTGGCTGGTGCGCCAGGGCGTTCCGTTCCGCGTCGCGCACGAAGCGGCGGGTGAGAGCGTCCGCGTCGCCGAGTCCCGCGGCGCCGGCCTGGACGAGCTGACCGACGAAGAGTTCGAGAAGATCAACCCGGCGCTCACGCCCGCGGTGCGCGAAGTCCTGACCGTCGAAGGCTCGGTGAAGTCCCGCGACGCCCGGGGCGGCACGGCGCCGGTGCGGGTGGCCGAGCAGCGCGCCCGGATCGAGGAGCGTGTCACCGCGGCTCGCCAGTGGCTCAACTGAGGCGAGACCGGCCGGATTTCCGGAGCTTGGCCCGGACGGCCCGCGTGGCCACCGGGCCGAGCCCGTCCAGGACGTCGACCAGCACGGCCAGCTGCTCCAGCGCGGCGACGGCCTGCTCGGCGCCCTCGGGGTCGACCGTGTCGAACAGCGTCAGCCCGAGGAACCCGGTGGACACGGCGTGGGCCAGCCCGTCCGGATCCGCGAGCTCGGCCAGCGGCGACCCCTCGAGCACGCGCTCGAGCGCCGTCCGGACTTCGGTGATCCACTTGTCCAGGCCCTCGCGGGTCGCCTGGGCGAGCCGCTCGCTGCCCTGGGCCCCGGCCAATGTCTGGGCCAGGAGGGCCAGGTTGCCTTCCGCGCGTTCCGCGGCCCGGATCTCCCGGCCGAGCGCCAGCAGCTCGCCGACCGTGGCCACGGCGGCGAAGCGGTCGCGGTAGAGGGCGACGCGGGCCTCCGTCGCGGAGACGCACGCCTGCGCGACGAGCTCCTCGACACTGCCGAAGTGGTAGAAGACCAGCGCCTGGTTCGCGCCCGCGGCGCTCGCGACCGACCGGGCGGAGACGGCGGTGATGCCCTGCTGCCGGACGACTTCCAGCACGCCGTCCACGAGCCGCTGCTTCGTGTCCTGCGAACTGGAGTTCCGGCCGGTGCCCATCAGTCCATGACCTTCTCACGGAGTGGCTTCACCGCGCCGCTCACCCCGCCGCCGACGTCGACGTACCGGGCGGCGAAGCTGCCCTCGTAGCCGAACACCGGCCCGAACCGGGGATGGACCACCGCGACCTCGATCCGGAACTGCCCGAGGTCGTCGTCGAACCACTCGTCGACCGTCGCGGTCACGGTGAGCGCCCGTGGCAGGCCCGTCCCTTCCCGGAACCGGAACCTGCCGGAGCAGATCCGGAACCCGCCGTCCGGCCGGACGGTCACCGCGAGGTCCACCGCCAGGTGCTGGTGGGTCCCCAAGTAGTCGACGAGCCCGCGTCCGGTGCTGTGCACCATCTGGGCGTCGAACCGCCGGCGCCGACCCGGGAACTCGAAGGTCCGCACGAAGGACACCGTTTCGCGGCCGTGCCCGTCCACGTACGGGTAGTTCTCGATGGTGAACGGCACGTTCCGGCCGCGCTCGGGGAACAGGATGTGCCACGCCGACCCGAGCCACAGGAACGGCAGGGTGAAGCCGGGGCCGCGCCAGATCCGGTCCATCACGCCGTGGCCGATCATCCCGCGCCCGTCCGACAGGGCGAGCCGTTCCCGCATTCGGGGGTGCAGGTTCGCGAAATCCGCACCGAGCGTGCGTTCGAAGACGCCGGTCACGACGACGCTCCGGCAGTCACCTGGTCGCGGGGCCGCGTCCGGCCGCAGCGGGCGGCCGCGGGCGCGGTCAGGGGCTGGTCCTCCGGCGGGACGCCGGTCTCCAGCCAGAGCCGCAGCCGGTCGAACGACCACGCCGTCATCCAGCCGAAGACCGGCCGGAACAGCCGGTCGGCCAGCCGCCCGAAGCGGCCCCAGCGGGTGCCGTAGTCGAAGCCGGTGACGAACCGGACGCCGCCGGAGACCGGTGTGTAGCGCCAGAAACCCGCGCCCGAGCTGATCAGCGACAGCGGGTCGGCCGAGGCGAACCGCAGCACGGACGTCCGGGAGCCGTCCGGCCAGTCCCGCTTCGCCGTGCTCACCCCGACGCCGGCGACCGTGACGCCGAGGAACCGCGAGACATAGCGGAAGTGGCCGTCGAGACCGTCGATCGGAGCGATCTCGGCGAAGCGGAGGTCCCAGCGGCGGTGCAGGACCGGGTCCTGGGTGTGCCGCCACAGCGTGTCGAGGTCCGTGCGGATCACGGTCTCGACGTAGAGCGCCTTCGGTCTCATCCCTGTCTCCCCTCAGAGTTTGAGCGAGTGCTCAAACCGACTGTAGAGAAGTTTGAGCGATCGCTCAAGGGTTAAGGTGGGTGAGCCAGGCAGCCGAGGAGAGGAATCCGTTTGAGCGGCGACGCAGGCCGGTTGTTCACCCGCGACGAACTCGCGCTGGACCCGGTCGACCTGGCCCACCTGCTGCTCGGCTCGGTCCTGGAGGCCGACGGTCCCGATGGCACCGTCGGCGTCCGGCTCGTCGAGGTCGAGGCCTACCGCGGCGAGGACGATCCGGCGTCGCACTGCTACCGCGGCCGGACCCCGCGCAACGCCGTCATGTGGGGGCCCGCCGGCCACCTGTACGTCTACTTCGTCTACGGGATGCACTTCTGCGCGAACATCGTCGGCTCGCAGGACGGCGTGGCCGGCGCGGTGCTGCTGCGCGCGGGCGAGGTCGTCACCGGGGTCGACGTCGTCCGCAAGCGGCGGCCGAACGCACGGGGGACCGGCGAACTCGCCAAGGGCCCGGCGATCCTCACGTCGGTGCTGCGCATCGACCGGCAGGAGAACGGCGCCGACCTGACCGACCCGGCGTCGCCGGTCCGGCTGCGTGTCGGCGAGCGGGTGCCGGCCGAGCAGGTCCGCAGCGGGCCGCGCGTCGGCGTCGCGATGGCGATGGAGACGCCGTGGCGGTTCTGGGTCGACGGTTCGCCCGCCGTGTCCACCTACCGCCGCGGCGGCAAGCGGCGGGTCCGACCCGCCAGTTAGTCGGTTGACCTGGTGCGGGAGGATCTACAGGCGTGAGCGAACACATCCTCGACGAGCTGTCCTGGCGCGGCCTGATCGCGCAGTCCACCGACATCGACGCCCTCCGGCGCGAGCTCGACCAGGACCAGGGTCCCGTGACGCTCTATTGCGGCTTCGACCCGACCGCGCCCAGCCTGCACGCCGGCAACCTGGTCCCGCTGCTCATGCTCAAGCGGTTCCAGCGCGCCGGGCACCGGCCGATCGTGCTGGCCGGCGGCGCGACCGGGATGATCGGCGACCCGCGCGACACCGGTGAGCGCACGCTGAACACCCTCGACGTCGTCGCCGAGTGGGCCGGGCGCATCCGCGGCCAGCTCGAACGGTTCGTCGACTTCGACGACTCGGCGACCGGCGCGATCGTCGAGAACAACCTGAACTGGACCGGGCAGCAGACCGCCCTGGAGTTCCTGCGCGACGTCGGGAAGCACTTCTCGATCAACGTCATGCTCAACCGGGAGACGGTGAAGCGCCGGCTCGAGGGCGACGGCATGTCGTACACCGAGTTCAGCTACCTGCTCCTGCAGTCGCAGGACTACCTCCAGCTGCACCGCCAGTACGGCTGCAGGCTGCAGGTCGGCGGGTCCGACCAGTGGGGCAACCTCGTCGGCGGGGTCGACCTGATCCGGCGGACCGACGGGGCGGCCGTGCACGCGCTGACCGCGCCGCTGGTCACCGACGCCGAGGGCCGCAAGTTCGGCAAGTCGACGGGCGGCGGGAACCTCTGGCTCGACCCGGAGATGACCTCGCCGTACGCCTGGTACCAGTACTTCGTCAATGTGGGTGACGCCGATGTCGTCCGCTACCTGCGGATGTTCACCTTTCTCGACCAGGAGGAGATCGCCGCGCTGGCGGAGGACACCGAACAGCGTCCCCACCTGCGGGCCGCGCAGAAGCGGCTGGCGGAGGAGTTCACTACCCTCGTGCACGGCGAGGAGCAGACCCGGCAGGTGATCAACGCCAGCCAGGCGCTGTTCGGCCGCGGCGAGCTCGGTGACCTCGACGAACGCACCCTCGACGCGGCGATGGCCGAGGTGCCGAACGGCAAGGTCGACCCGGGGGCCGAGCCGACGATCGTCGACCTGCTGCTCGCCGGGGGACTGGTGGACAGCAAGGGCGCCGCGCGCCGCACCCTCAAGGAGGGCGGCGCGTACGTCAACAACGTGAAGATCGCGGACGAGGAGTGGAAGCCGTCCCGCGAGGACGCCCTCCACGGCAAGTGGCTCGTGGTCCGCAAGGGCAAGCGGAACGTCGCCGGCGTCGCGCTCGGCGGCTGACCGGCTCCGGCGGCCCGAAACAGGGGCCTGACCTGCGGGAACGCGGTTAAGGTACCCCCCTGTTTCGGGCCCTCCGGAGGGGTGTAAAGTTCTCCAAGTCGCCAGGGAAACCGGGTGGCCACCGGGACACGAACCAAGCTCTCGCGGATTGCGATTGAGTGGGTGTCCCACCAAAAACTGCTAGGAATGACTCGCTTCGAGTGAGGCCGCTTGGTTGCGGTTTTGGT
>NZ_CP100416.1:6970609-6972313 GCF_026017845.1 Amycolatopsis mediterranei | reverse complement strand
TGTGGAGCGTGGGACCTGATTTCGTAGTAGTCAAGCGATGGGGTGACGCAGGAAGGTAGCTCCGCCAGGCGATGGTTGTCCTGGTGTAAGCGTGTAGGCCGGAACATAGGCAAATCCGTGTTCCACGTAGGCTGAGACGTGATGCGTAGCCGTTTGAGGCGAAGTAGAGTGATCCTATGCTGCCGAGAAAAGCCTCTAGTGAGTGCATGCACGGCCCGTACCCCAAACCAACACAGGTGGTCAGGTAGAGAATACCAAGGCGATCGGGTGAACTGTGGTTAAGGAACTCGGCAAAATGCCCCCGTAACTTCGGGAGAAGGGGGGCCAAACATCCTGAAGCTCTTTTCGAGCTAGGGGTGGGTGGCCGCAGAGACCAGCGGAAAGCGACTGTTTACTAAAAACACAGGTCCATGCGAAGTCGCAAGACGATGTATATGGACTGACGCCTGCCCGGTGCTGGAACGTTAAGAGGACCGGTTAGCCAGTAATGGCGAAGCTGAGAATTTAAGCGCCAGTAAACGGCGGTGGTAACTATAACCATCCTAAGGTAGCGAAATTCCTTGTCGGGTAAGTTCCGACCTGCACGAATGGCGTAACGACTTTCCGGCTGTCTCAACCACAGGCCCGGCGAAATTGCACTACGAGTAAAGATGCTCGTTACGCGCGGCAGGACGGAAAGACCCCGGGACCTTTACTATAGTTTGGTATTGGTTTTCGGTTCGGCTTGTGTAGGATAGGTGGGAGACTGTGAAGTGGTCACGCTAGTGGCTGTGGAGTCGTTGTTGAAATACCACTCTGGTCGAATTGGGAATCTGAACCTCGGGCCATGATCTGGTTCAGGGACAGTGCCTGATGGGTAGTTTAACTGGGGCGGTTGCCTCCTAAAGAGTAACGGAGGCGCCCAAAGGTTCCCTCAGCCTGGTTGGCAATCAGGTGTTGAGTGCAAGTGCACAAGGGAGCTTGACTGTGAGACAGACATGTCGAGCAGGGACGAAAGTCGGGACTAGTGATCCGGCACCTCCTGGTGGAAGGGGTGTCGCTCAACGGATAAAAGGTACCCCGGGGATAACAGGCTGATCTTGCCCAAGAGTCCATATCGACGGCATGGTTTGGCACCTCGATGTCGGCTCGTCGCATCCTGGGGCCGGAGTAGGTCCCAAGGGTTGGGCTGTTCGCCCATTAAAGCGGCACGCGAGCTGGGTTTAGAACGTCGTGAGACAGTTCGGTCCCTATCCGCCGCGCGCGTAGGATACTTGAGGAAGGCTGTCCCTAGTACGAGAGGACCGGGACGGACGAACCTCTGGTGTGCCAGTTGTTCTGCCAAGGGCATGGCTGGTTGGCCACGTTCGGAAGGGATAACCGCTGAAGGCATCTAAGCGGGAAGCCTGTTCCAAGATGAGGTATCCCACCCCTTTGTGGGTTAAGGCCCCCAACAGACCATTGGGTTGATAGGCCAGAAATGGAAGCACAGTAATGTGTTGTCGAGTTGACTGGTACTAATAGGCCGAGGACTTGCCTACGAAGATGTTACGCATCCACTCTACGGTTCTGAAACACCACCCCAGGGTGTGTTGTTTCAGAGATGTTTCGGTGGTTTTAGCGTCAGGGAAACGCCCGGTCCCATTCCGAACCCGGAAGCTAAGCCTGACAGCGCCGATGGTACTGCAACCGAAGGGTTGTGGGAGAGTAGGACACCGCCGAACT
>NZ_CP100416.1:6955991-6970509 GCF_026017845.1 Amycolatopsis mediterranei | reverse complement strand
GAACCCGGAAGCTAAGCCTGACAGCGCCGATGGTACTGCAACCGAAGGGTTGTGGGAGAGTAGGACACCGCCGAACTTACCTTCCGTACGGCCCGTTAGGATAGCCAGTTGGCTGCCCTGACGGGCCGTACGCGTATGTCCAGAACAAGATTTTTTCCATGGCAGGAGGCCAGGTGTCCGAGTTCGGTCGACGAGACTCAAGCGATGATGGGTCCGGCCGGTCGGCACGCCGGGACGAAGGCTCCCGGGGCCGATCGGACGGATCCGGGGGAGACCGGCACGGCGCGCGGCAGGACCGCGGCGGCCGCGACAACACTCACCAGGGGCGCCCGCGCCGTGACGACCGCGGGGTCCGCGGCGGCGGCAAGCCGTTCCGCGGCGGCGACGGGCCCCGCGACCGCGACCAGCGCGGAGGACCCGCAGGTCAGAGCCGCAGCACCGGCCGCAGCTTCAGCGACCGCGACGACCGCAAGGGCGGCTACGGCAGCCGCGACTCCGGCGGCCGGCCGGGTGGCGGCCGCTTCTCCGACGGCCCGAGCCGCTCCGGCGGCGCCCGCTCCGACGACCGTGGCGCTGCCCGGTCGGGGAGCCGGTACGAGGACCGGGGAAACAGCCGTTCGGGCACCCGCAGCAACGACAGTTCGGGCCGCGGTTACGAGGACCGGGGCGGCCGGCCGCAGGGCAAGTCGTCGTACGGCGACCGCAAGCCCCGCTGGGAAGACCGCGGCGGTTCCGCCCGCCGCGACGACCGTGGCAGCCGCCCGGGAGGTTTCCGTTCGGACGACCGCGCCCGCGACGATTCGCGCGGCGCACGAACGGGTGGTTTCCGCCCGGGCGGCAGCGACCGTCGCGACGACGACCGCGGCAGCCGCACCGGCGGCTTCCGCTCAGGCGGCAGCGACCGGCGCGATGATTCGCGTGGCAGCTATCAGCGCCGTGATGATCGCGGTGGTAGCACCGGTGGTTTCCGTTCGGACGATCGGGGCCGTGGTGGCAGCGACCGTCGCGATGATTCGCGTGGCAGCTATCAGCGCCGTGATGATCGCGGTGGTAGCACCGGTGGTTTCCGTTCGGACGATCGGGGCCGTGGTGGCAGCGACCGTCGCGACGACTCCCGCGGCAGCTACCAGCGCCGCGATGACCGCGGTGGTAGCACCGGTGGCTCCCGCTCCGATGACCGGCGCGATGATTCGCGTGGTGAGCGTGGCAGTTACCAGCGGCGCGATGATGACCGTGGTACCCGGACGGGTGCTGCCCGTTCGGATGACCGCGGGCGCGGTGGCAGCGACCGCCGGGACGATTCGCGCGGCGAGCGCGGCAGCTACCAGCGGCGCGACGACTCCCGCAGCGACAGCCGTGACAGCCGGGACAACCGTGACAGCAGCCGGGAGAACCGCGGCGAGCGCACCGGCGGCTCCCGCGACTCCGGCAGGCGCTACGACCGCGACAGCCGCCCCCAGGCCGACCGGCCCCGCCGGGACCCGCGGCCGAAGGTCGGCGCCCCGCTCGACGACGAAGCCCTCGCCAAGGAACTCCTCGAGGCACCCGAGCTCCCCGAGGACATCGAGTTCTCGGACCTCGACGAGGAAGCCCGCCGCGAGCTGCGGACGCTGCCGAAGGGCTTGGCCGAGACCGTCGGCAAGCACCTCGTCGCCGCCGGTGGCCTGATCGACAGCGATCCCGAGGCCGCCCTCGAGCACGCCAAGTACGCCAAGGCCAAGGCCTCCCGCGTGCCGATCGTGCGTGAAGCCCTCGGCCTGGTCGCCTACCACGCCGGCAACTGGTCCGAAGCCCTCTCCGAACTGCGGGCCGTCCGCCGGATGACCCGCAGCGACGACCACATCGCCATCATCGCCGACGCCGAGCGCGCGCTGGGCCGCCCCGAGCGGGCTCTCGACCTGGCGAAGGAAGCCGACACGGCGAAGCTCGCGAAGGCCGTCCAGGTCGAGCTCGCCATCGTCGCGGCCGGAGCGCGCCGGGACCTCGGGCAGCTGGACGCCGCCGTCGTGTCGCTGCAGAGCGACGACCTCAAGGCCGAGAAGCGTGACCCGTGGAGTGCGCGGCTCTTCTACGCCTACGCCGACAACCTCGCGGCCGCCGGGCGCAAGGACGAGGCCATCCGGTGGTTCCTCAACGCCGCCGAGGCCGACGCCGAGGACGAGACCGACGCCGCGGAGCGCGCTGCCGACCTGTCGAACGAGAACGCCGAAGCAGCCGAAGCAAAGGACACCGAAGCGACCGATGAGTGACGCCCTCCTCGCGGCCTACGACGCGGTCCTCTTCGACCTCGACGGCACCGTCTACCACGGCACCCGGGTGATCCCGGGTGCCCCGGAGACGGTGCGGGCCGCGCGGGAGCACGGCACGCCCGTCCGGTTCGTCACGAACAACGCCTCGAAGGCGCCCGACGAGGTCGTCGCGCACCTCACCGCGCTCGGCATGCCCGCCGAGACCGGTGAGGTGCACACCAGCGCCCAGGCCGGCGTACAGCTGCTGAAGGAACGGCTCGAGCCCGGCGCCGAGGTCCTCGTCGTCGGGACCGAATCGCTCGCCGCCGAAGTCGCCGGGGCCGGCCTGACGCCGGTGCGGGAGAACGGCGACGGCGTCCGGGCCGTCGTCCAGGGGCACTCGCCGGACAACACCTGGGCCGCGCTGGCCGAGGCCTGCCTGGCCATCCGCGCCGGCGCGCTGTGGGTGGCCTGCAACGTCGACGCGACGCTGCCCAGCGAGCGCGGCCTGCTGCCCGGCAACGGCTCGATGGTCGCCGCGCTGCGCACCGCCACCGAGGTCGAACCGCTGGTCGCCGGGAAGCCGCAGCCGCTGCTGTTCGAGACGGCCGCGCGCTCGGCGGGTGCGGAGCGGCCCCTGGTCGTCGGCGACCGGCTCGACACCGACATCGCCGGTGCGGTCGCCGCGGGCATCGACTCGCTGGTCGTCCTTTCGGGTGTCGCGACGCCCAAGCAGCTGATCGAGGCCGTCCCGGCCGAGCGGGCGACGTACCTCGCGAAAGACCTCACCGCACTCACCGAAGCAGCCGAGGACCTCAAGATCGGGCCGCGGCCGGGCTGGACCGTCTCCACAGAAGGCGGCGTGCTGGCCGCGGACGGCGACGGCGACGACCTGGACCTGCTCCGGGCCCTCTGCCACACGGCCTGGGAGACCGGCGTCACCGAACTCGGCGAGCGCGCCAAGGCCAGACTGTCCTGACTGATACCGTTTGCACTGTGCAGGACCATCCCTCCCCCGTCCCGGGCCCGCCGCCCGGTTCGTTCTCGCAGCAGACCGACCCGCGGGCCGGCATCGACGAAGCCGTCGCCGGGCTGGACGACCTGGACGCGCTGCCGCTTGCGGAGCACGTCGAGCGCTTCGACGCCGTGCACACCGAGCTGACGGCCGCCCTGTCCAGCATCGACAAGGTCTGATCGGCGTGCCCAAGCGGGCCCGCCTCGACGCGGAACTGGTTCGGCGCGGCCTCGCCCGTTCGCGCGAGCAGGCCTCCGCGCTGATCACCGACGGCAAGGTCACCGTCCGCGGCATGGTCGCGACCAAACCCGCCACCGGCGTGGAATCCGGCGCGCCCATCGTGGTGAAGGACGAAGACGACCCCGGCTGGGCCTCGCGCGGCGCGCACAAGCTGCTCGGCGCCCTCGAAGCGTTCACCGAGCTCACCGTCGAAGGCAAGCGCTGCCTCGACGCCGGCGCGTCCACCGGCGGTTTCACCGACGTCCTGCTCCGCAACGGCGCCGCGACCGTGATCGCCGCCGACGTCGGCCGCGGGCTGCTCGACTGGCGGATCCGCACCGACGACCGGGTGGTGGTCATGGATCGCACGAACGTCCGCAACCTCACCCCCGAAGACCTCGGCGGCCAGGTCGACCTGATCGTCGGGGATCTGAGCTTCATCTCGCTCAAGCTCGTGCTGCCCGCGCTCGCGGCCTGCGCGCGCGAAGGCGCCGATCTGGTGCCGATGGTGAAGCCGCAGTTCGAGGTGGGCAAGGACCGCCTCGGCAGCGGCGGCGTGGTCCGGGACCCGGAGCTGCGCGCCGAGTCCGTGCTCACCGTCATCGACGAGGCCGCGAAACTCGGACTCGCCCTGTGCGGGGTGACCGCGAGCCCGCTGCCCGGGCCGTCCGGGAACGTCGAGTACTTCGTGTGGCTCAAGAAAGAACAGGTGGCCGAGTCCACAGTGGACGCGGTAGACAGGTCTGAGGCCGAGCGGCTCGTCCGGACCGCCGTCGAGGAAGGGCCCGCATGACCACCGAACGTGAAGTGCTCCTGATGGTGCACCCCGATCGCGAAGCGACGGGCGAAGCCGCGCGCGAGGTTTCGGCGCGCTTCGCCAAGGCCGGCATCCGGATCCGGGTGACCGAGCACGACGTCTGCGCGCTGATCAGCCCCGAAGAGCACGGCGTCGGCGCGACCTGCACCGTCGTCGACGCGGACGACAACCCCGCCGACGGCGTGGAGCTGGTCTTCGTCCTCGGCGGCGACGGCACACTGCTGCGCGCGGCCGAGGTCGCCCGCCCCGCCGGGGTGCCGGTGCTCGGGGTGAACCTCGGGCGCGTCGGCTTCCTCGCCGAAGCCGACTCCGATGCGCTGGCCGACACCGTCCAGCGGGTGGTCGACGGCGACTACCAGGTCGAAGAGCGGATGACCATCGACGTCACGGTCACCCACGACGGTGAAGAGGTCGCCCGCACCTGGGCGCTCAACGAAGCCAGCGTGGAGAAAAGCACCCGGGAGCGGGTGCTGGATGCGCTGATCGAGGTCGACGGCCGTCCGGTGTCCGCCTTCGGCTGCGACGGTGTGCTGTGCGCCACACCCACCGGCTCGACCGCGTACGCGTTTTCGGCGGGCGGCCCGATCATCTGGCCGGACGTCCAGGCGCTGCTGGTGGTGCCGAGCAACGCGCACGCGATGTTCGCGCGCCCGCTGGTCGTCTCCCGCGACTCGGTGATCACCGTCGGGATCGACCCGGACGGCTCGTCCGCGGTGCTGACCTGCGACGGGACCCGGCCCATCGATCTGCTGCCGGGCGCGCGGGTGCGGGTGACCTGCGGCACGACCCCGGTGCGGCTGGTCCGGCTCTGGGACGGCCCGTTCACCGACCGCCTGGTCCAGAAGTTCTCGCTGCCGGTGAAGAGCTGGCGCGAGCGCCACGCGCGGCCCTGCGAATGACTCCGCTCGGCGCGGAATTCGAACACATCGGCGACTCGCCGGGGTAGCGGACGCGCAGAGTGTCGGTGGTGGCCGCTACCGTAGGCGGCGTGCTGGCCGAGATGCGCATCCAGGGCCTCGGAGTCATCGAGGACGCCCTGCTGGAACTGCACGCGGGCTTCACCGTCGTGACCGGTGAGACGGGTGCGGGCAAGACCATGGTCGTCACCGGACTGCACCTGCTGTCCGGGGGCCGAGCCGAGGTGTCCAAGGTCCGGACGGGAATGCTCAAGGCGTTCGTCGAAGGGCGGTTCACCTACTCCGGCGTCGAAGGCGCCGAGCGGATCGTCACCGATTCGGGCGCCGACGTGGACGAGGACGGCAGTGTGATCGCGCTGCGCGCGGTCGCTGTCGACGGGCGGTCCCGCGCCCACCTCGGCGGCCGGTCCGTGCCGGTCGGCGTGCTCGCGGAGCTGTCGGAGCAGCTGATCGCGGTGCACGGGCAGAACGACCAGCTGCGGCTGCTGCGCCCGGCCGAGCAGCGCGCGGTGATCGACCGGTTCGCCGGCGACGCGGTGGCGAAGCCGTTGCGCGCGTACCAGGAGATCCGGTCGGAGTGGCTGGCGGTGATCGCCGAGCTGACCGAGCGGTCGACGCGCTCGCGGGAGATGGCCCAGCAGGCCGACCTGCTCAAGCACGGGCTGACCGAGATCGACGCCGTCGCGCCGGAGCCGGGCGAGGACGTCGAGCTCACCGATCAGATCAAGCGGCTCGCGGCGGTCGACGAGCTGCGCGCGGCGGCGACCGAGGCGCACGCCGCGGTGTCCGGCTCCCCGGACGGCGACCTGGATGCCCCGGGCGCGATGGGCCTGGTCTCCGAGGCGCTGCGGCGGCTTTCGACGGCGGAAGACGCCGTGCTGCGCGAGCTGGCGCCGCGGCTGGAGGAAGCGTCGGTGCTGCTCACCGACGTCGGGGCTGAGCTGGGCAACTACGTCGAGACGCTCGACGCCGACCCGGCACTGCTGGAGAAGGTGCTGGCCCGCCAGTCCGACCTCAAGCGGCTGACCCGCAAGTACGCGGCGGACGTCGACGGCGTGCTCGCCTGGGCCGACGATGCCCGGCGCCGGCTGGAAACCATGGACACGTCGGAGGAGGCGCTGGCCGAGCTGGCGCTGCGGCGCGACCAGCTCGCGATCCAGCTGGCCGCGCACGCGTCCGAGGTGTCGGGCGCCCGGGAAAAGGCAGCGGCATCGCTGGCGGCCGAGATCACCCGGGAGCTGTCCGGGCTGGCGATGGGCCAGGCGGCGATCGAGGTGACGGTCGAGCAGCGCCCGGCCGAGCACGGCGACACGCACGCGCTGACCATCGACGGCCGCGCGGTGCACGCGGGCCCGGACGGCGTCGACGACGTCGAGCTGCTGCTGCGCGCGCACGACGGCGCACCGCCGCTGCCGGTGCACAAGGCCGCCTCGGGCGGCGAGCTGTCGCGGGTGATGCTGGCGATCGAGGTGGTCCTGGCGCACGCGGACACGGTCCAGACACTGGTGTTCGACGAGGTCGACGCGGGTGTCGGCGGGCGCGCGGCGGTCGAGATCGGCCGCCGGCTGGCCCGGCTGGCCCGGACCCACCAGGTTCTGGTGGTGACGCACCTGCCGCAGGTCGCGGCGTTCGCGGACCAGCACCTGGTGGTGGACAAGGGCCACACCGGCGGGGTCACGCGAAGCGGGGTGAAGAACCTGAGCCAGACCGAGCGGGTCAGTGAGCTGGCCCGGATGCTCGCGGGCATGGACAACGAGACGGGCCGCGCCCACGCGGAGGAACTGCTGGCCACGGCGGAGAAGGACAAGACGGAGTTCGAGCCGAAGAAGAAGCGCGCGGCGAAGAAGAAGTAGCCGGGCTGGGGTTGCCGAGCCGCCGGGCTCCCGGTAGCTGGGCCGCGGAGCTGCCGGGCCGCGGGTAGCGCAGCCGCGGGCCGGGCCGGGCGGTCGCTCAGTCGCCGAGGCTCAGGCGGATCGCGCCGAACACCTCGGCCAACACCCGGGCCTGCTCGCCGGTCATCTGGTCCGCGAAGTGCCGCTCCACCCCTCGGACGTGCGTGGGCCAGGCCGCCTCCAGCGCCGCGAGCCCGGCCGGGGTCAGCACCACCAGGGTCGCGCGGCGGTTGGCCGGGTCGACCTCGCGGCGCGCGTAGCCGGCCTGCTCGAGGCCGTCGACCAGGCGCGTCAACCCGCTGGGGCTGTGCACCAGGGCGTCGGCCAGGTCCTTCATGTGCAGCCGCCGCTCCGGGGCCTCGGACAGCTGCACCAGCGCGTCGTACGTGCGGTGCGACATCCCGTGTGCCGCGCGCAGCTCGGCGTCGAGCACCCGCAGCAGCAGCGCCGAGGACCGCAGGAATCCCCGCCACGCCGCATCGTGTTCTCGGGACAGGCTCACCCCGGGAATAGTACTCACGCGGACAGTTGTTGTGCGGACTGTTCGCTTGCGAAGAAAGGACCCAGGATGCGCGCGGTGGTACTCCGGGAACCCGGTCCCGTCGAAAACCTCGAACTCACCCAACTTCCCTTGCCCGAGGTGAAACCCGGCTGGGTCCGCATCGCCGTCAAGGCGTTCGGCCTCAACCGGTCCGAGCTGCACACCCGGCTCGGGCTGGCCGACGGCGTCACCTTCCCGCGCGTGCCCGGCATCGAGGCCGTCGGGATCGTCGACGCCGATCCGAGTGGAAACCTCGCCGAAGGGCAGCAGGTCGCCACCATGATGGGCGGCATGGGCCGCACGTTCGACGGCGGCTACGCCGAATACACGCTCGTGCCGGCCAGCCAGGTCATCCCGTTCCGCTCCGACCTGCCGTGGGAGGTCATCGGGCAGGTGCCGGAGACGCTGCAGACCGCGTACGGCTCGCTCACCACCGGCCTCGACCTGAAAGACGGCCAGACGCTGCTGATCCGCGGCGGCACGTCCGCGCTCGGGTTCGCCACCGCGACCCTGGCGAAAGACCTCGGCGCCACCGTCTTCGCGACCACCCGGCAGCCCGGCCGAATCGAAACCCTGCGCGAACACGGCGTCGACCACCCCCTGCTGGACGACGGGAACGTCGCGGAACAGGTCCGGAAGATCGCGCCCGAAGGCGTCGACGCCGCCCTCGAACTGGTCGGCACCCCGACCCTGCCGGACACCCTGAACGCCACCCGCGTGCACGGGACCGTCTGCTTCGCCGGCATGTTGTCCAACCAGTGGACGATCTCGAACTTCTATCCGATCGGCTACCTTCCCGCCGGGGTGCGGTTGACCGCTTATGGTGGTGAGGCGGACGACCTGCCCGCCTCCGTTCTCCAGCGCCACCTCGACCGGATTGCCGACGGCGAAGCGAGCCTCGGCCCGGCCAAGGTGTACTCGATGGCGGAGATCCGGCAGGCGCACGACGACATGGAGCACAACCGGACGGCGGGCAAGCTCGTCGTGCTGACCGGCCGAGCGGAGGGAGCCGCCCCGTGATCCTGCCGCCGCCCGCCGATGTCGAAGCCCAGCTCGTCGCCGCGCGGCGGGACGGCGACCTCGACCGCTACCTCGGCCTGCTCGCGGGCGAGGAGCTGTTCGTGCCGATCCGGCGGGTGGACGCCCGCAGCATCCTCGACGAGCGGGCGGAGACCTTCCCGAACGTCTACTTCGAGACCGGCGGCGACGAGTTCCTGCAGGTCTTCACCCGTGGCGCGCTGCCGGACTTCGGCTCGGACGTCGTCGCCATGAGCGGCGCGCTCGACTGGGCGGTCGACGGGGTGGGGCGGCACGAGCGCGTGATCTTCAACCGCGGCACCCGCGGCGAGTGGCGGCTGCCGGGGGCGACGCTGCAGCCGTGGCTCGACGCGCACGCGGGCGACGTCACGCCGCTCGAGGAGCAGGTCGAACGGCTGATCACCGCGCCGTACGGGCACCTCGAAGGGCCGATCGCGCACGCGCTGGCCTGCGGCGCGCACCTGGCCGTGCTCAACGCGGCGCCCTGGAACCTCCTCGACGGCCGCTACCACGACTACGTCGCCGAGGTGCGGAGCCTGCGGGACTGGTGGGGCGTGCCCGACCCGGCCGGCTGGCGGGCGACGATGACCGACCTGATCGGCGACGGCTACGCGCTGACGCCCGGCAACCTGGTCCTCATGCTGCGCCTGCGGTTCGCCGCCGAGTACGGGCTGCCGGGTGCCGACTTCGATCCGCTGACCTGGGCGCAGCTGGTGGACCGGTGGTGCACGGAGAACGACGCCGCGGACCAGGCCGACGAGCTGCGGGACACCGTCCGCCGGGTGTCCCGGTACGAGCGGCGGCTGCGCGCCGACGGCCTGGTCGACCCGGACGGCTGCGTGACGACGGCGCTGTCCTGGGACGTCGGCCGTGCGGTCACCATCGCCCGCGGGGGCCTGGCGGCCGGGTACTGCGACGCGCTGAGCGCCGAGCTGATGGTGCTCGAAGCCGGTTCCCTCGCCCGCCGCTACCACCAGTCATGGGCCGACCTGTCGGCGGGGTACGTCATGGGCCGGGTGCTGCACGCCGACGAAGACGAGTTCGGCGAGTGGTACCCGGCGGCCGTGCGCGTCCACCACCAGCTCCTTCAGGATCCGGCCAGCCCCTGGCTGAACCTCGATTTCGGCTCGCTGTCGGAGGAGTCCGAAGCCTGACCCGTGCGGGGGAGGTCACCACAACGAGTCACCCCGGCTACGGCGTGGCGAGCATCGTCCCATGCGCAAATTTGTCACCATCGGCCACATGAAGCTCACCGGTCTGCTCACGCGGCATCAAGAACCCCTGCCGGGGATCACCGGGGTCGCCCGGGTCGACCGCCGCACCCGGGAGCTGCTGCGCCGGATCAGTCCCGGCGACATCGTCGTGCTCGACCAGCTGGACCTCGACCGCGCGACGGCCGACGCCCTGGTCGAGGCCGAGGTCGCGGGCGTGGTCAACGCGTCGCCGTCGATCTCCGGCCGGTTCCCCAACATGGGCCCGGAGATCCTCGTCGCGGCCGGCATCCCGCTCGTCGACTCGGTCGGCGGCGAGCTGCTGCGCTCGATCAAGGACGGCACGAAGCTGCGGCTGCTCGACGGCGTCGTCTACATCGGCGAACGCCAGGTCGCCTCCGGTATCGCCCAGACCGTCGAGAGCGTCGCCGACCAGATGATCGAGGCCAAGGCCGGGATGTCGACGCAGCTGGAGGCGTTCTCGGCGAACACCATCGAGTTCCTGCGTCGCGAGCGCACCCTGATCCTCGACGGCGTCGGCGTCCCCGAGCTGAAGGTGCCGCTGCGGGACCGGCACGTGCTGGTCGTCGCGGGCGGCAACGGGCACACCGAGGACCTGAAGAAGCTCAAGAAGTACATCGCCGAGCACCGCCCGGTGCTCATCGGCGTCGACGCCGGCGCCGACACCCTGCGCGTGCAGGGCTACCGGCCGGACGTCGTCGTCGGCGACCCCACCGGCATCGGCACCGCGACCCTGCGCGGCGGCGGCGAGGTCGTCGTGCCCGCCCAGCCCGACGGGCACGCGCCCGGGGTCGAGCGCATCCAGGACCTCGGCATCGGCGCGGTGACGTTCCCGGCGTCGGGCAACGCCGAAGACCTCGCCCTGCTGCTGGCGGACGCGCACGGCGCGAGCCTGGTCGTCACCGTCGGCTTCCAGGCCACGCTGCGCGAATTCCTCGACCACGGCCGGTCCGGTTCGAACCCGTCGACGTTCCTGACGCGGCTGAAGCTGGGCACGAAGCTCGTCGACGGCAAGGCGGTGGCGACGCTGCACCGCAACCGGGTGTCGATCGGCGCGATCGTCCTGCTCGTCCTCGCCGCCGTGGTAGTGGTCGCCGCGGCGCTGCTGGTGTCCGACGTGGGCTCGGTCTACCTCGACTGGCTCCGGCACACCTGGAATTCGTTCTTCGCATGGGCCAAGGGATTGTTCACGTGATTTCGCTGCGCTACCACGTAGTTTCCATCGCCGCCTGCTTCCTTGCGCTGGCCGTCGGCGTCGTGCTCGGCTCGACGGCGCTCAACGGCACACTGCTGTCCGGGCTGGCGGGGGAGAAGAAGGACCTCGGCAGCCAGGTCGCCGACCTGGAGGCGCAGCGCAACGCGCTCAACGCCCGGCTGACCGACGCGGACGCCTTCGCCGGCTCGATGGGCCCGAAGGTCGTCGCCGGCGCGCTCGACAAGCGGTCGGTGGTGCTGGTGACCACCGACGACGCGCGCCCGGCCGACCGGGACGCGCTCAAGCAGCTGATCGGCCAGGCCGGGGCGTCGGTGACCGGCGAGGTGCAGCTGACGTCCGCGTTCGCCAACCCCGAGAAGTCCGACCCGCTCCGCGACGTCGTCACGCGGCTGCAGCCGGCCGGTTCGAAGTTCCCGACCGCGGGCGATTCGGGCACGCTCGCCGGCGCGCTGCTCGGTTCGGTGCTGCTGCTCGACAAGACCACGGCGAAACCGCAGTCCTCCCCGGAAGAGCTGTCGGCCGCGCTCGGCGGGCTCACCGACGGCGGGTTCGTCAAGGCGGGCCCGGACGTCAAGCCGGCGCAGCTGGCGATCGTGCTCACCGGCGCCCAGGCGACCGGCGACGGCGCGGGCGACCGCGCGGCGACGATCGCCCGGGTCGCGACGCAGCTCGACCGCAGCGGTGCGGGCGCGGTCCTGGTGGGCGACGCCGGTTCCGCGGACGGCACCGGCGCGCTGGGCGTGGTCCGGGCGGACACCTCGGCGACGTCGATCCTGTCCACAGTGGACAATGCCGATACCTCGGCGGGGCGGGTCAGCACCGTACTGGCGCTGAAGGAACAGCTCGACGGCGGTGCCGGCCGCTACGGCGTGGCGGGCAACGCCCAGGCCCCCGCCCCGGGCGTCACCGCGCCGGCCGGGAACTGATCCCGGCCGGCGCTGGTTCAGCTGACGAGCTCGTAGTCGTGTGAGGCGTTCTCGGCGGCGAGGCTGCCCAGATCCCCCTCGCCGCCGGGGTTGTAGGTGTGGTTCGGCCCGCCGAAGTTGCTGTTGTAATACACCTTCACCACCCAGATGCTGGTGAGGTTCTTGGCCGAGCGGGCGTTGTTCTTGATGCACTGCCCGTAGCCGGGCTGACCGGGGGTCTTGAACTCGTAGCAACCCGGCTGTGTGCTGCCGTAGTTCGCGACCGGCCCGCTGAAGTCCGACACCGATCCTTTGAAGCCGGCGCCGTAGTAGTAGCAGAACTCGCCTCTTTCGCAGATGCCGTTGCGGGCCGTCGCCGCGTTCGCCGCGGGCGCGGCGGTGGCGAGCAGGGCGACGGCGCCCGCGGCGGCGAGCGTGGCCTGGACCAGACGTTTTCCGGCGGTTCCCAAGGTGTCTCCTCGAATCGGCAGTGGTGTCGTCGCCGGGACAACACCCCAGCCGTCATCCCGGTTGAGGGCCGTCGTCGATCAACACCCGAATGGCGGAATCACCGCAGGGGCGGGTCGAGCGGGAAGCAGGACACCCGCGCCGGCCACGTGTCGCCGCCCGCGGGCAACGGCATCTGCTTGAGCGCCGCCGCCGCGTCCGGGTCGTGTCCCTCTTCGGCCGCCGCGTGGAAGATGTCCGCCGCGATCGACTGGTCGAACACGCCGATCTGCTGGTGCGGCCAGGCCGCGGCACCCTGCAGCGCGCCCGGGATCAGCTGGTCGACCACCTTCCGCAGCGTCACGCCGTTCGAGGCGCGGTACTTCCAGACGTCGACGCCGAGGTTCTTGCCGACCTCGGCCAGCCGGCCCCACGCCGTCAGGTTGAAGTTGACGTAGTGCCACGACATCGTGCGCGAGAGCTCGAGCGGCTGGCTGCCGTCCGCGGCGAACTGCACCGGGAACCGCTTCTGCTCCGCGTCCAGCACGATCTTCTTCGCTTCGGAACGCTTGCCCAGGTACGCCGAGATCGTCGCGTTCTGCATGTCGAGGAACGTGCCGTGGTTGTTGGTGGCGGCCAGCTCCAGCTTGGCCTGCGGGCTGGTCTGCATCCAGCTCAGGTACTGCGTCAGCCACGCCTTGATCCCGGAGCGGTCCTTCCCGGTCCAGCCCGGCGCGCCGCCGTCGAGCAGCGCGAACGCGTCCATCAGCTGGCTGAACGACTGGGTGGAGTCGATGATCCCGGTGCCGCTGACGGTGTCGCGGCACGGCACGATCTGCGAGTACGTCATGTTCGGGTTCATCCGGGTGGCCGGGTCGAGGAACCAGGTCCGGATGTCCAGCGCCGCCCGCTTCGCGTACTTCGCGTCGCCGGTGTAGTACCAGGCCAGCGAGAGGTAGTACATCGCGTCCCAGGCCCACATCCGGTAGGTGTGGTCGGTGATCGCGTCGGCCTCCGGGTTGCGCTGGCCGTCCTTGCTGACGTACGGGCAGCCCTGCGGGTTTTCCGGCGTTTTCGGCTGGCTCGCCCACCAGTAGGGCGCCTGGCTCGTGTAGTCGTGCTTGTCGCCGCTCGGTGGCGCGGACGGCTTCTCCACGACCGACCACGGTCCGGCCGTGAGCGCGGTGTTCGCCTTGTCCAGCACCGCTTTCAGCGCGGCGCGCTGCGTCTGTGTCGCGTGGCCGCTGCGAACTGCTTGCCGGATGCTCGCGAGCTTGGCGCCGTCGGTGACGACGGTGTGGGGTGGGGAAGCGGCCACCGCCGTCCCGCTCACCGGGACCAAGACCACGGTCACCGACAACGCCAGTGCGCCCAAAACCCTTCGCACTTCGACCGCCCTTTCGGGGACGTCAAAATCCCCACTCGTCACCGGGCGGCGGTACGGCTGCAGGGATTCTGACCGGGCGAAGCGGCAAGTGTCAATGCGGCCAGGTGCGCCGCTTGTCCAGCGGCCGCGCGTACGACCCCGCGCGGCTCGTCTTGAGTCCCAGCGCCACCAGCGACTCCGCGAGCCGGACGGCGGCCGCGACGCCGTCGATGACGGGGATGTCCAGCATCGTCGCGATCTTCCGGTCCAGCCCGGTCATCCCCGCGCAGCCGAGCACCAGCACCTCCGCTCCGGCGTCCCGCGCGCGACGGCCCGCCGTGAGCAGCGCCGACTCGGTCCGGCGTCCGTCGGTCAGCTCCAGCACGCCGAGCCCGGCGCCGGTGACCGTGACGCAGTTCTGCGCGACGCCGGCGGCGTGCAGGCTGTCCTCGATCAGCCCGCACGTCCGGTCCAAAGTGGTCACCACGCCGTAGCGGCGTCCGAGCAGGCAGGCCAGGTGCGCGGCGGCCTCGGTGATGTCGACGACCGGGACGTCCAGCAGTTCGCGCGCGCCCTCGCGGCCGTGGGGCCCCCCCCCCCCGCCCCCCCCGGCCGGGCACCCCCCCCCCACGCCCCCCCCCCCGGGCCCCCCCCCCCCCCCCGCCCCCCAGCCGGGCACCCCCCC
>NZ_CP100416.1:6742325-6955891 GCF_026017845.1 Amycolatopsis mediterranei | reverse complement strand
CGGCGGCGTGGCGGGAGGGCGTGTGGGGGGGGGGGCGGGTTTTTGGCGAGGCCGGGGTCGGCCCGCTGTGGGCGCGCCCCCCCGGGGCGTGGAGCCCCCACCGGGGCCCCCACGACGGCGTCGAACGGCTCCTCCAGGCCCCGCAACAGGTCCAGCACGGCCGCGGCGGACAGGAAGCTGTCCAGCCAGCCTTCGGCCGACTCCGGGCCCCAGCGTGGCGTTTTGGCGAGGATCTCGGTGCCGGGGCTCGCGGCCGCGCGGGCCCCGGCTTCGATCTCCTTCGTCATCGCCTCGGTGGTGTTGCAGTTGGTGACGACGATCCTCATCGGTGTTTCCTGGAAACCGCGAAGTACAGGGCAGCCGACGACGCCGTGCCGATGAACCACGAGTACGGCGCGGCCGACGCGAAGTACGGCACCAGCGCGATGACCGCGGCCAGCGCGGCGGTCGGGAAGAACGTCACCAGCGCGCGCGGGTTCACCCGCGGGTAGGTCCCGCCGACGACGAACAGCTGGGCGACGTCGACCTTGCCGCGCCGGATCAGGTAGTAGTCGACGATCATGATCCCGAACAGCGGGCCGAGGAACGCGCCGAGCCCGCCGAGGAAGTAGTTGACCACCGCCGGCGAGGAGTACAGCTTCCACGGCAGCACGCACAGGGCGGCGACCGCGCTGATCATCCCGCCGACGGTGAAGCTGATCCGCTTCGGCCAGATGTTGGCCAGGTCGTAGGCGGGGGAGACGAAGTTGGCGACGATGTTGACGCCCATGGTGGCGATGGCGAACGTCAGCGCGCCGACGATGAGCACCGGTGTGTTGTGCACCTTGGACAGCAGCTCGGCCGGGTCGGTGATCGCCTCGCCGAACACCTGCATGCTGCCCGCGGTGACGACCACCGACAGCAGCGCGAACGCCGTCGAGTTGATGGGCAGGCCCCAGAAGTTGCCGCGCCGCACGGTCTTCTGGTCCGGGGCGAACCGGGAGAAGTCGCAGAAGTTGAGCATGAGGGTGCCGTAGGTGGCCAGGATGAGCCCGGCCGCGCCGAACCACTGCCGGATCTGCTCGCCGGTGGACAGCTGCTTCGGGCTGCTGGTGAAGGAGATGTTCCAGTGCCCCGCGGCGAGGATCCAGACGGCGAGGGCGATCATCACGACCCAGATCGCCGGGCCGCACCAGTCCTGGAACTTGCGCACCGACTCCATGCCGCGGGTCAGGATCAGCGCCTGGACCGCCCACAACGCGACGAAGCAGATCCAGCCGAGCGCGTGCAGGCCGAGGAAACCGTGTTCGGTCAGCGGTTTCAGGCCCGGGTCGATGGCGAGCACGAGCAGCGTGATGGCGACGCTCGCGAGGTAGGTCTGGATGCCGTACCAGAAGATCGCGATGACCGCCCGGATCAGCGCGGGCAGGTTGGCGCCGAACGTGCCGAAGCTGATCCGCGCCACGACCGGGAACGGCACGCCGGTGCGCTGGCCGATCCGGCCCATCAGGTTCATCCCGGCGTAGATGATGACGAACCCGAACAGCAGCGCGGTGAACACCTGCCACGCCGACAGCCCGAGCACGAACAGGCCGGCCGCGAAGGTGTAGTTGCCGAGGTTGTGCACGTCGGACATCCACAGCGCGAAGATGTCGTAGACCTTCCACCGGCGTTCTTGGGCCGGGGCGAGGTCTTCGTTCCAGAGGCGGGGGTCGGGCGGGGTGGTCGTCTCTTGCGACGGTTCGGTGAGCGGGGCGGCGGTCATGCGGGCCCTCCGGTCGACTGATGCTCTCGGGGGTTCCGGGTGGCGGAGCCCCCGGCCGGGGCGGAGCCCCGTTTGATGCAGTGCGGCGACGGCGATTTGGGATACCAAAATTTGGAATCCCAAATATCGCCCCGGCGTCCACGCGAGTCAACCCTCCGGCCGATAAACTCGTGTTACGGCCGGTTACGGCGGTGTTGAAGGAGGGCTGCGTGGACGAGCGGCAACCCCTCGCGGCCACGCGGCAGCGGGTGCGCGAGGAGCTGCGCGAACGGATCCTGACGGGCCGGCTCCGCCCGGGCGACCGGCTGGTCGAGCGCGAGCTGGCCGAGGACCTCGGCGTCTCCCGCGTCCCGGTCCGCGAAGCCATCCGTGCGCTCGAGGCCGAGGGGTTCCTCGTCGTCCAGTCGCCGCGCCGGGTGGTCGTCCGGCAGCTGGCGCAGGTCGACGTCGAGGAGCTGTTCGACGTCCGGGAGGCTCTCGAAGGCCTCGCCGCGGGGCTCGCCGCCGAGCGGGCGGGTGCCCCCGAGCTCAAGCGCCTCGACCGCGTCCTCGCCGACGCCGCCCGCGCGACGGCCCGCGGTGACGCGGCCCGGATCACCGTCCTCAACTCGCGCTTCCACGACGAGATCGTCGCCATCGCGGGCAACGCGCTGCTGACCACCATGCTGCAGCCGCTCGAAGGCCGGCTCCGCTGGCTCACGAGCCAGAACGAGCACTGGACCGAGCTGCTCGACGAACACCGGCGGCTGTACGAGGCGATCGCCTCGGGGGACGCCGAGCGGGCGAAGGCGTCCGCGGTCGAACACGTGCGCGTCAACCGCGAGGTCACGCTGAGGTCACTCTTTCCGCAGGTCACAGCTTGATGACGAAGGTCACGCTGCGTACCTGACGGCTCACCCGATAACATGATCGCGGGCGCTTCGCTCCTTGAGCGGAAGTGGCATATCCGACACGCCCCAGGAGCCCTGCCAACAGGCGCTTCCCAGCAGCTTCATGGGAAATTCACAGAATGGGTGGCAAGTCTGACAACGTGAACCACGCCGACGACGGTGCCGGATCGGCGGCACGATGACGACTGCCCAGGCCACGCTCGAGGCCCCCGCCCGCGCTGCGAGACCGGGCGGCAAAGCGCCCTACCTCCACCAGATCGACCTCTTCCGGTTGATCACGTTCGCCTGCGTCATCCTCATCCACGTGGTGGGCGCGACGAACTTCGCGCAGGACGTCGGGGCCAACGCCGTCGAGACGCCGCTGCACTTCACCCGCGAGGCCTTCTTCGCGCTCACCGGGTTCGTGCTGGTGTTCCAGAACCGCCGCCGCGAGATCACCGCGGGTGACTTCTGGCGACGGCGGCTGCCGCTGGTCGCCACGCCCTACCTCGCGTGGTCGATGTTCTTCTGGGCCTACGGCCTGGTGACCGGGGTGCAGCAGCCGGGCTCGCTCGAGGCGTCGATGCGCCTGCTGCTCAAGGACCTCGTCACCGGCGGCGCCTGGTACCACCTGTACTTCCTGCTCGTGACGATGCAGGTCTACCTGCTGTTCCCGGCGCTGATGAAGCTGCTGCGGGCGACCGAGGGCAAGCACAAGTGGCTGCTGCTCGGCAGCGGGCTGGTGCAGGTCGGCGTGACGCTGTTCATGACCTACCAGCCGCTCGGCGTGAGCTACGAGACGATCACCCACCTGTACGGCACGATCCTGCCGTACCAGTTCTACACGCTGTTCGGCGCCGTGGTGGCCATGCACTTCGAGACCGTGCACGCCTGGGCGGGGCGGCACCGGCTGCTGCTCGGCGGCACGCTCGTGGCGGTGCTCACGGGCACCGAGTGGTACTACCTGCGGACTGTCCACAGTGGAACTTTCCCGCAGGTGGCCAGCGACCCGTTCCAGCCGTACCTGATCCCCTGGTTCCTCACCGTCATCGCGGCGATCTACGCGCTGGCGACGAGATGGGCGGCGCGCCGCCGGGAGGGCAGCCGCGGGGCCAGGGTGGTGTCCTGGGCGGCGAACCGGTCGTTCAGCATCTTCCTGGTCCACCCGCTCGCGCTGGCCCTGCTCGGCCCGGCGATCCCGCACGTCGCGGAGCGCTTCGGCGCGCCGTGGCTCAGCGTGATCATCTACCTGGCGACGATCGTCCTCACGATCCTGATCGTGGAGGTCCTGCGGCGGCTGCCGGGCAGCCGGGCGCTGACGGGCCGGCCGCGGCTGCGTCCGGCGAAGGTTGCGGCTTAAGTCACCCGTGCGGGTGGCCCAGGTCATATCCGGCGTCTGGGGCATGTCACAACGCGCGGATCCGCAGCAGTGGGATATGCTGGCGGCCCGTGGGACTTCAGTCACGGGCAACCAAGTACGTTTTTGTCACCGGAGGCGTTGCCTCCTCTCTGGGTAAGGGACTCACGGCTTCCAGCCTGGGTCAGCTCCTTACCGCACGCGGGCTTCGCGTCACGATGCAGAAGCTCGACCCCTATCTCAACGTCGACCCCGGGACGATGAACCCGTTCCAGCACGGTGAGGTGTTCGTCACCGACGACGGCGCCGAGACCGACCTCGACATCGGGCACTACGAGCGGTTCCTCGACCGCGACCTCGACGGCAAGGCCAACGTCACCACCGGCCAGGTCTACTCCGAGGTGATCGCCAAGGAACGCCGCGGCGAGTACCTCGGCGACACCGTGCAGGTCATCCCGCACATCACCGACGAGATCAAGGCCCGGATCACCGCGGCGGCCGAGCCCGACGAGAACGGCCAGTCGCCGGACGTCGTCATCACCGAGGTCGGCGGCACGGTCGGCGACATCGAGTCCCTGCCGTTCCTGGAGGCCTGCCGCCAGGTCCGCCACGACGTCGGCCGTGACCACTGCTTCTTCCTGCACGTCTCGCTGGTGCCGTACCTGGCGCCGTCGGGCGAGCTCAAGACGAAGCCGACCCAGCACTCGGTCGCCGCGCTGCGCAACATCGGCATCCAGCCCGACGCGCTGGTCTGCCGGGCCGACCGGGAGATCCCCGAGGACCTCAAGCGCAAGATCGGCCTGATGTGCGACGTCGACACCGAGGCCGTCATCGCCTGCCCGGACGCGCGGTCCATCTACGACATCCCGAAGGTGCTGCACAGCGAGGCGCTCGACGCCTACGTCGTCCGCCGCCTCGGCCTGCCGTTCCGCGACGTCGACTGGACGGTGTGGGGCGACCTGCTCGACCGGGTGCACAACCCGAACGAGGTCGTGCGGATCGCCGTGGTCGGCAAGTACATCGACCTGCCGGACGCCTACCTGTCGGTCACCGAGGCGCTGCGTGCGGGCGGGTTCGCCCACCGCGCGAAGGTCGAGATCGTCTGGGTCGCCTCCGACGACGCGCAGACCGCGTCCGGCGCGGCCTCCGTGCTGTCCGATGTGGACGGTGTGCTGATCCCGGGCGGGTTCGGCATCCGCGGCATCGAGGGCAAGGTCGGCGCGATCGAGTACGCGCGCACCCGCGGCGTCCCGCTGCTCGGCCTGTGCCTGGGCCTGCAGTGCATGGTCATCGAGGCCGCGCGGCACCTGGCCGGCATCACCGACGCCGGGTCCTCGGAGTTCGACGAGAACACCACGCACCCGGTGATCTCGACCATGGCCGACCAGCGCGACGTCGTCGCGGGGGAGCGGGACATGGGCGGCACCATGCGCCTGGGCGCCTACCCGGCGAAGCTCAAGGCGGGTTCGCAGGTCGCGAAGGCCTACGGCACCACCGAGGTCTCCGAGCGCCACCGCCACCGCTACGAGGTGAACAACGCCTACCGCAAGCAGCTCTCGGAGGCGGGCCTGGTCTTCTCCGGCACGTCGCCGGACGATCGCCTGGTCGAGTTCGTCGAGCTGCCCGCCGAGGTGCACCCGTTCTTCGTCGGCACGCAGGCGCACCCCGAGCTCAAGAGCCGCCCGACCCGGCCGCACCCGCTGTTCAGCGCGTTCGTCAAGGCCGTGGTGGACCGCAAGGTCGCCGAGCGGCTGCCGGTCGAGCTGCCCGAAGCCCCGGTGGCGGCCCGGTGACCGCGCCGGGCGAGCACGAGTTCAGCGTCGCGTCCAGCCGGGACGTCCACATCGGACGCGTCGTCGGCCTGCGGATCGACGACGTCGTGATGCCGGACGGGGAGACCGCGGTCCGCGAGGTGATCGAGCACCTCGGCGCGGTGGCGATCGTCGCGCTGGACGAGGAGCAGCAGGTCACCCTCATCCACCAGTACCGGCACCCGATCGGGCACCGGCTGTGGGAGCTGCCCGCGGGCCTGATCGACCACCTCGGCGAGGACCCGGTCGGCACGGCCAAGCGCGAGCTGGTCGAAGAGGCCGGGCTGGCCGCGTCGGACTGGGTGACCCTGGTCGACGTCGCGGCGTCGCCGGGCTTCACCGACGAGGTGGTCCGGGTCTTCCTGGCCCGTGGACTGTCCGATGTGGACCGCGACGTGCTCGGCGAGGAGGAGGCGGACCTGGTCATCCGCAAGTTCCCGCTCGCCGAGGCGGTCCGGATGGCCCTGGCCGGCGAGCTGCTCAACGGCGCCACCGTCTCCGGCGTGCTGGCCACCCACGCGGTGCTCACCGGCGTGGCTCCGGCCCGCCCGGCGGACGCCCCGTGGGCGGACCGCCCGACGGCGTTCGCCAAGCGCAAGCAGGCCTGACCCCAGCGCCCCAATGTGGCCTTCGGTGCGTTCAACGCACCGAAGGCCACATTGGGTGCGTTCAACGCAACCAAGGCCACATTGGGGCGCTCGGGGCTAGGGGCGCAGCGGGCGGCCCTCGGCGTCCGAGCCGCCGTTGACCAGGAGCACGATGCCGTCGATGATCGGCCACAGCACCCCGACCCCGGTGCAGAACGTGGCGAAGAGCTGAGCCACGCCCAGCGCGGTCTGGCCGGTGTAGAACCGGCCGACGCCGAAGGGCAGCAGGATCTGCAGCACCCCGGCCACCGTCTTCGACCGGGGCGAGTACGGCATGGGCATCGACGGCGCGTACGGCACCGGGGCCGGTGGCGCGTACGGATCCGGCCCGTACATCGGCAGCTGCGTGGTGGGTTGCGCGTACACCGGCGCCGACATCGGCGGCGGCCCGAAGAACCCCGGGTGCGGCGGCGGCAGGTCGCGGAACAACGGCCGCAGGTCGCCCAGCGTCGTGGCCGCGTAGGCGTCGGTCACCCGGATCTCGTACTCGTCCGGGGTGATGCGGCCCATGCCGAAGTGGTCGGCGAGCAGCCTCGCCGCTTCCTCGCGCTCGGCCGTCCCGATGCGGAGCTCGTCGGACCCCATGAATCCAAGGTAACCGCGTGCCGCCGGGAACGGGGTTTCTGCCGGGTCACGAGTGCCGGGCGGCCTAAGGTGACCGCGTGGCCTCCAGCCCGCACCGCACGGCCGACGTGATCGCCGCCTACCTCGACCACCTGGTCGTCGAACGCGGGACCGCACGCAACACCCTGGACAGCTACGCCCGCGACCTGCGCCGGTACGCCGCGCACCTGGACGGCCTGGGCGTCGCGAAGATCGCCGACGTCACGTCCGCGCACGTCACGGCCTTCGGTGCCGCCCTGCGCGAGGGCGACGACGAACACCGGCCCCTGGCCGCGTCGTCGGCCGCCCGGGCCCTGGTCGCCGTGCGGGGCCTGCACAAGTTCGCGCACGCCGAGGGCCTCACCGAGCACAACCCGGCCCGCGAAGTCCGGCCGCCGACGCCGGCGAAGCGGCTGCCCAAGGCGCTGCCGGTCGACGACGTGCTGCGGCTGCTCGAGACCCCGCCGCCCGACGGCGAGCGCGCGCTGCGCGACCGGGCGCTGCTGGAGCTGCTCTACTCCACCGGGGCGCGGATCTCCGAGGCGGTCGGCCTGGACGTCGACGACGTCGACGGCGCCGAGCGGACCGTGCTGCTCGACGGCAAGGGCGGCAAGCAGCGGCTGGTGCCGATCGGCCGTCCCGCGCTCGCCGCGCTGCACGCCTACACCGTCCGCGCCCGCCCGGCGCTCGCCGTCCACGGCCGGGGCACGGCGGCGCTGTTCCTCAACGCCCGCGGCAGCCGGCTGTCGCGGCAGAGCGCGTGGCAGGTCCTCAAGGACACCGCCGGACGGGCGGGCATCACCGCCGTCGTTTCGCCGCACACCCTCCGCCACTCCTTCGCCACGCACCTGCTCGAGGGCGGCGCCGATGTCCGGGTCGTCCAAGAACTTCTCGGCCACGCGTCGGTGACGACGACCCAGGTGTACACGCTGGTCACGGTCAACACTTTGCGCGAGGTGTACGCCACGGCGCACCCGCGAGCACTGGGCTAGACGGCCCTATAAAGCGTCAAGGGCCTTGCCAGCCTGCACCGACGGTCGAGTGACATTGCCCCGTCGAGTCCGGCGCGTTGCTTTGCCGGGGCTCCGACTCCGCGCATAGGCTGCGGCGGACGCTGACGAACAAGGAGCTTTCGCGCCATGTCGACACCGAACCAGCCGGCCCCTTCGGCCGAGTCCGCCGGGTCGGCGGCGGCGAACCTCAGCCAGGTCACCATCGCCACGCCCGCGATCCACGACGGCGACGAACAGCACGAGCGCAACGGCAAGAAGGTCAAGCTCGAAGGCATCGGCCCGACCGGCCGCCCGATCCGCGAGCACCCCGACCCGGCGCCGCTGGACAAGCACGGCCCGGCCAAGATCATGGCGATGTGCAACCAGAAGGGCGGCGTCGGCAAGACGACGTCGACCATCAACCTGGGTGCCGCCCTCGCCGAGTACGGCCGCAAGGTGCTGCTCGTCGACTTCGACCCGCAGGGCGCGCTCGCCGTCGGCCTCGGCATCCAGCCGCACGAGCTCGACCAGACGGTCTACAACGCCATCATGGAGCGCTCGGTCAGCGCCACCGACGTGCTGATGAAAACCCGCGTCGACGGCGTTGACCTGCTGCCGAGCAACATCGACCTGTCCGCGGCGGAGGTCCAGCTCGTCGCGGAGGTAGGGCGCGAGCACACGTTGTTACGGGTCCTGCGTCCGGTCATGAACGACTACGACTATGTTCTTGTCGACTGCCAGCCCTCGCTCGGCTTGCTCACGGTGAACGCGCTGACCGCCGCGGACGGCGTGATCATCCCGCTGGAGTGCGAGTTCTTCAGTCTGCGAGGCGTCGCCCTCCTGATCGACACCATCGAGAAGGTCCAGGAACGCCTCAACCCCAAACTGGACATAGTCGGGATTCTCGCCACCATGTACGACCCGAGAACCCTGCATTCGAAGGAGGTCATGGCTCGCGTGGTGGAGGCATTCGGCGAGACCGTGTTCGACACGGTCATCAACCGCACGGTGCGGTTCCCCGAGACGACGGTCGCGGGTGAGCCGATCACGACCTGGGCGCCCAAGTCGGCCGGCGCGGCGGCGTACCGCCAGCTGGCCCGCGAGGTGATCGCTCGGTGAGCAGGCGCGCTTCCCTGCCCGGAGCGTCGGAACTCTTCAGGATTACGACCAGCACCGCCAGCCCCGCCCTCGATCTCCCTCCCCAGCCACCGCCCGAGCCCGTCGAGAAGCCCCAGCCGAAGCCCGCGGGCGACGACCGGGCCGACCAGCTCGCGCGCAGTGCGGCTCCGCACGGTTCGGGCCGGACCAAGCACGACGCGAAGATCACCGTGTACGTCTCCGGCGACGAGCTCGTCGCCATGGAGCAGGCGCGGTTGACGCTGCGCGCGAAGCACGACCTGGTCGTCGACCGCGGCCGGCTGGTGCGTGAAGCCGTGGCGGTGCTGCTGGCCGACTTCGACCAGAACGGTGAGGAATCGGTGCTGGTGCAGCGGCTGCGGGTGGTCGGCTCAGACGGCGGCGAAACCGAGGGCTGATGGACGAGCCGGCACCGGCTCCGGAGGAACAGGCACCCGAAGAGCACCAGACGGTGCACGGCGGGATGATCCCCGAAGGCGTCAACACCGAAGAACTGAGCACGTCGAAGTTCAAGGTGCGGCTGGCCAACTTCGAAGGGCCGTTCGACCTGCTGCTGCAGCTGATTTCGCAGCACCAGCTCGACGTCACCGAAGTGGCGTTGCACCAGGTCACCGACGACTTCATCGCGTACACCCGCGCGCTGGGCACCGACTGGAACCTCGACGAGACCACGGAGTTCCTGGTCATCGCGGCGACCCTGCTCGACCTCAAGGCCGCGCGGCTGCTGCCGTCGGCCGAGGTGGAGAACGAGGACGACCTTGCCCTGCTCGAGGCCCGCGACCTGCTGTTCGCGCGGATCCTGCAGTACCGCGCGTACAAGCAGGTGGCGGCGCTGTTCGGCGAGCTGGAACAGAACGCGCTGCGGCGCTACCCGCGGTCGGTCGCCCTGGAGGAGCGGTTCGTCGGGCTGCTGCCCGAGGTGATGCTGGGCGTGACGCCGCAGAAGTTCGCCGACATCGCGGTGGCGGTGTTCCGGCCGAAGCCGCCGCCGACGGTGTCGATCGCCCACATCCACATGGGCCGCATTTCGGTGCGCGAGCACGCGGCGATCCTGCGGGTGATGCTGGCCGAACGCGGCCAGGCGACGTTCGGCGAGCTGGTCGACGACTGCGAGCACACGGTGGAGATCGTGGCGCGCTTCCTGGCGCTGCTGGAGCTCTACCGCGAGGCGACGGTCCAGTTCGAGCAGACCGAGGCGCTGGCCGAGCTGCACGTCCGGTGGACGGGCGGTTCGAAGGAAGAAGCCTCCGCCGCGGCCGAGCTCGACCGCACCGCCGGAGACGAAGAGGAGTACGGGTGAGCCCCGAGAACGACGAAGTGGCCGAGACGCCGGAGCCGCCCACGGCCGAAGAACCCGAGCAGGCCGCAGCCGAGCTCGCGCTCGAGGAGGCGTTGTCCGGCGAGCCGGTGACCGAGGACGGCGAGCCGGTCGAGCCACTGGCCGAGGAGGGCGCTGCCGCCGAGCCGGAAGCGCCGGTCGAGGATGCGCCCGCCGAGCCGTCCGAGCCCGAAGCGCCTGCCGAACCCGAGCCCGGCCCGGCCGATCCCGAGTCCGGCCTGGTCGCCGCCGGGGACGCCGACGCCATGCCGGACGTCACCTCCGACGAGGCCCTCGAAGCCGCCCTCGAAGCGCTGCTCCTCATCGTCGACTCGCCCGCCGGCGAAGAACTCCTGGCCGGCACCCTCGGCCAGCCCAAGTCGCGGATCGTCGTCGCCCTGCGGACCATGGCGCAGAAGTTCACCGACCGGGCGTCCGGGATCGACCTGCGGCGCGTCGGCGAAGGGTGGCGGTTCTACACTAGGGACGTCTACGCCCCGTTCGTGGAGAAGCTCCTGCTGGACGGCCAGCGGTCGAAGCTGACCCGGGCCGCGCTGGAGAGCCTCGCCGTGATCGCGTACCGGCAGCCGGTGACCCGGGCCAGGGTCGCCGCGGTGCGCGGCGTGAACGTGGACGGCGTGATCCGGACGCTGCTCGCGCGCGGCCTCATCGAAGAGATGGGGACCGATCCCGAGACGACCGGCACGCTGTACGTGACGACCGAGCTGTTCCTGGAGCGACTGGGGCTGTCGTCACTGAACGACCTGCCCGCCATCGCTCCGTTGCTACCCGAAGTGGACACCATCGATGACATCCAGTGAACACCCCGACGGCGTCCGGCTGCAGAAGGTGCTGTCGCAAGCCGGGGTCGCCTCCCGGCGCGCGGCGGAGGACCTGATCGTCGCCGGCCGGGTCGAGGTGGACGGCGAGGTCGTCACCGAGCTGGGCCGCCGCGTCGACCCGGACGCCGCGATCATCCACGTCGACGGCACCCGCGTGAACCTGCGCGACGACCTGATCTACCTCGCCCTGAACAAGCCCAAGGGCGTGCACTCGACGATGTCGGACGACCGTGGCCGCCCGTGCGTCGGCGACTACCTGCGCGGCCGCTACGAGGAGACGCCCGGCGTCGTGCACGTCGGCCGGCTCGACGAGAACACCGAGGGCCTGCTGCTGCTGACCAACGACGGCGACCTCGGGCACCGGCTGATGCACCCGTCGTACCGGGTGCTCAAGACCTACCTCGCCGAGGTCGACGGCCTCGTCCCGCGCGGGCTCGGCAAGGAGCTGCGCAACGGCTGGGAGCTGCCGGACGGCATCGTCAAGGTCGACCAGTTCCGGGTCAAGGACATGCACTCCGGCAAGTCGCTGGTGGAGCTGGTGATCCACGAGGGCAAGAAGCACATCGTGCGCCGCCTGCTCAAGGACACCGGGCACCCGGTGCTCAAGCTGGTCCGCACCGCGGTCGGCGACGTCCAGCTCGGCAACCAGCGCGTCGGCTCGATCCGCCGGCTGACGAAGACCGAGGTCGGCGCGCTCTACCGCAACGTCGAGCTCTGACGCCGGTTGTCACCGCACGGCGGTGACGAAGCCGCCGGCGGTCGCGTCGTCGTCCGAAGGCCGGCCGTAGGCGGCGGCCAGCTCGGCGCGGGTGACCGTCGACGGCTCCCAGCCGTGGGCGGCCAGCCATTGCGGCGCCCGGCCGCCGAGCCCGCCGCGCCACAGGTCCGTGACGTGCTTGCCGCCCGCGGCCGCCTTCGCGCGGGCGATCAGGCTCCCCGGCGGGGTGCCCGGCCGGTGCTCGAACGCGATCCGGCTGCCCGGCGCCGCCAGCTCGCCGACGGTGGTCAGCAGCCGCTCGGCCTCCTCGGGGGTCAGGTACATCAGCAGGCCTTCGGCCAGCCACGCGGTCGGCACGGCGGGGTCGAACCCGGCTTCGCGCAGCGCGGCGGCCCAGTCTTCGCGCAGGTCGGCGGGCACGACGACCCGCGCACACGCCGGTTCGGCGCCGTGCCTGCCGAGCACCTCGTCCTTGAACGCCAGCACCTCCGGCAGGTCCAGCTCGAACAGCCGCGTGCCGTCCGGCCAGGCGAGCCGGAACGCCCGGGTGTCCAGCCCGGCCGCGAGGAGCACGACCTGCGCGCAGCCGGCGCCGAGCAGATAGTCGTCGTAGAACCGGGTGCGGATCACGACCTGCGGGTAGAACATCGCGCCGAGCCCGGCCTGCGGTCCCTCGGGGGAGGTACCGGGCAGCGCCGAGCGGCCCGCCTCGAAGAACGCGGCCGCGTAGGGATCGTCGAACAGGCGGTCCGGGCGGCGGCTTTCGTAGGCGCGCAACGCGGCGACACCGATGGCCGTCCGGCTCACCGCGGGCAAGGACTCGGTCACGAATCCCAACGTACGCCCGACTTTCCGCCGTAGCAGGCCAGGACCCGGGCTCGCTAGCGTGACCGGTATGCGACTCGGAGTGGTGAGCGGGATCCTCGCGGTGCTCCTGTCCGGCACGGTGGCCCCGGCCGCCGCGGCGTCCCCGGGGAGCGAACCGGTCTACGACTACGCGAAGGCGGTCCGCGAGACCGTCTGGGTGGACATCGGCCGCGACGGCGACGGCGACGGCCGTTCGGACCGCGTCGCCGCCGACATCGTGCGGCCGAGCGAGGCCACCTCGCGCGTGCCGGTGATCATGGACGCCAGCCCGTACTACTCGTGCTGCGGGCGCGGCAACGAGAGCGAGCTGAAGTCCTACGACAGCGCCGGGAAACCGGTGAAGTTCCCGCTGTTCTACGACAACTACTTCGTGCCGCGGGGCTACGCCGTGGTGCTGGTCGACCTGGCCGGGACGAACCGCTCGGCCGGCTGCGCGGACGTCGGCGGCGCCTCCGACGTCGACTCGGCCCGCAAGGTCGTCGACTGGCTGAACGGCCGCGCGACCGGCTACAGCGCGAAGACCGGCGGCAGCGCGGTGACCGCGAGCTGGAGCACCGGGAACGTCGGGATGATCGGCAAGTCCTACGACGGCACGATCGCCAACGGCGTCGCGGCGACCGGCGTCGCCGGGCTGAAGACCATCGTCCCGATCTCGGCGATCAGCTCCTGGTACGACTACTACCGCTCGGACGGCGCGACCTTCGGCTTCAACCCGGCCGGCCTCGCGCAGACGGTCGAAGCCCGCAACAGCGGGCAGAACTGCTCGGCGCAGAACCAGGTCCTGACGCAGGGCGCCACCGCGAACGGCGACTACGGGCCGCTCTGGGCGGACCGGGACTACGTCCGGCGGGCCGGCACCGTGCGGGCCAGCGTGCTGCTGTCCCACGGCGTCAACGACCTCAACGTCAAGACCATCCACTTCGGACAGTGGTGGGCCGGGCTGAACGTCGAGAAGAAGATCTGGCTGTCGCAGACCGGGCACGTCGACCCGTTCGACTACCGGCGCGCGGACTGGGTCGACCTGCTGCACCGGTGGTTCGACCACTACCTGCTCGGGATCGGCAACGGCGTGCAGAACGGGCCGCAGGCCAGCGTCGAGCGGCAGCCGGACCAGTGGGCGGACCAGAGCGCGTACCCGGCGGCCGGTGCGGTGGCGACGACGTTGCGGCCGGGCGTGTCCGGCACGCTGGGCACCTCGCCGGCGTCCGGGACGGCGTCGTTCACCGACAACCCCGGCTTGGGCGAGGACACCTGGGTGACCGATCCGGGGAGTGCCGCGCTGACCTACTCGACCGGGTCGTTGGCCTCGGACCTGCAGGTTTCCGGCACGACTTCGCTGACCGTGACGGCGACGCCGAGCACGTCGTCGGCCCGGCTGTCGGCCCTGCTGGTGGACCTCGGCCCGGCGACGATCCGCAACTTCGCGGGCAGCGGCGAGGGGATCAAGACGGGGACGTCGGAGACCTGCTGGGGCTCGTCGACGTCCGGCGACGACGCTTGTTACCGCGTGGCGACGGCGGACGCGAAGAAGGTGAGCTACACGATCCTCAGCCGCGGCTGGGCGGACCTGGCGAACTACGCATCCCTGTCCCAGGAGCGCCCGTTGACACCGGGAACGGCGTACACGATGACGTTCCGGCTGGCGTCGACGGACCACATCGTGCCCCGCGGCCACGCACTGGCGCTGATCATCGGCGGCACGGACGGCAGCTTCATCCGCGGACCCGCCCAGCCGGGCCGGGTGACGCTCGACCTGGCCCGGACATCGGCCTCGGTCCCGCTGCTGGGCATCCCGCCCGCGGCGACGACCCACCCGGCCCCGGCCGTCGGCGAGCACGTGCCGTCGGCGGACCGGGCGGACCTGCGCTAGTTCGCCTCGGCCGGCGTCGTCTTCGGGGCCGTTTTCCGGTGCAGGGCGCGGGCGACCGGCTCGACGACCCGGGCCGCCGTCGGGCCGAGGATCGCCATCAGCAGGACGTACGCGGTGGCCAAAGCGGCCAGCTCGCCGGTGACCGCGCCCGCCGCCACCGCCAGGCCGGCGATGACGATCGAGAACTCGCCCCTCGCGACCAGGGCCGCGCCGGCCCGCACGCGGCCCAGGCGGCCGATGCCCTGGCGGCGCGCGGCCCACCAGCCGGTGCCGACCTTCGTCAGCGTCGTCACGACCGCCAGCACGATGGCCCAGCCGAGCACCGGCGGGATCGACGCCGGGTTCGTGTTGAGCCCGAAGACCACGAAGAACACCGCCGCGAACAGGTCACGCAGGGGTTCCAGGATGCGCGTCGCGTTCTCCGCCGTGGAGCCGGAGATCGCGATGCCGAGCAGGAACGCCCCGACCGCCGCCGACACCTGCATCGCCGACGCCAGCCCGGCCACCAGCAGCGCCGCGCCGAGGACCTTGAGCAGGAACACCTCGCGGTCCGGGCTGTCGACGGCCGCCGAGACGTACCGGCCGAACTTGAGCGCGACCACCAGCACCACGGTGATCACCAGCAGCGAGATGCCGACGGCCTCCAGGCCGCCGAGCAGGGAGACGCCGCCCAGCACCGCGGTGAGGATCGGCAGGTAGAGCGCCATCGCGAGGTCCTCGAACACGAGGATCGAGAGCACCACCGGCGTCTCGCGGTTGCCGAGCCTGCCGAGGTCGCCGAGCACCTTGGCGACGATCCCGGACGACGAGATGTACGTGACGCCAGCCAGCACCATCGCGCCGACCGGGCCCCAGCCCAGCAGCAGCGCGACGGCCGCGCCGGGGGCGGCGTTGAGGACGATGTCGAGCAGGCCCGCCGTCCACGAGCGGCGCAGCCCGGTGAACAGCTCGGCCGCGGAGTACTCGAGGCCGAGCAGCAGGAGCAGCAGCACGACGCCGATTTCGCCGGCCAGGTGCGTGAAGCCGCCGATGTCGGTCAGCGGGATCAGGCCGCCGGAGCCGAAGCAGAGGCCGCCGAGCAGGTAGAGCGGGATGGGGGAGAGGCCGATCTTGCCGGCCAGGCGCCCGAGCACGCCCAGCACGAAGAAGACCGCCCCCAGTTCGATCAGGGACAGCGCGGTGTGGTTCATCGGACCGCTCAGCCGTACTTGAGGATCTTGGCGGCGGCTTCGAGGCCCTCGCCCGTGCCGACCGCGACCAGCAGGTCGCCCCCGGTGAAGGTGAAGTCCGGCGCCGGCGACGGGTGCACCTGGCCGGCCCGCGCCACCGCGACCACCGAGACGCCGGTGCGGGTGCGCATCGCGGTGTCGCCGAGCGTCCGGCCGTCGAACGGGCCGGACGGCTTGATCGGCAGCTGCCGCGTGCTGATCCCCGGCAGGTCCCGGTGCTCCTCCGTCAGCTGCGCGACCAGCTGCGGCGCGCCGAGCAGGTTGGCCAGCGCGCCGGCCTCGTCCGCGGTGAGCGGGATCGAGGCGGCGCAGGCATCGGGATCGTCCGATTTGGACACGATCAGCTCGATGTGGCCGTCCCGCTGGGTGACGACGCCGATGCGGCGGCCGGTACGGGTGGCGAAGTCCTTGCGGACCCCGATGCCGGGCAGGGGAGTCACTTCGACGTTCACCAGACCACGGTAACCCACGTGTCCGATTCGCGGCGTTCAGCCGAGCAGCAGGAGCAGGCTCGCGACGACCATCACGGCGGCGGTCAGGCCGTGGACGCCGAAGGCGATGGCCTTCTTTCCCCGGTGGCGCAGGACGATCAGCATGTCGAAGACGGGCCAGACGGCCGCGGTGAGCATGACCCAGCCCAGCGCGTGCGGGTCGCCGTAGATCATCAGGGCCAGCGGGATCAGGCCCGCCCCGATGTCGCGGCCGCCCTTGACGTTCAAGAACGTCTCGGCGTTCTCGGGGACTTCGCCGAAGCCGAAGCCCGCGGCGATCTTCGCCGGCGCGAAGAGGTAGTTGAGGCCGATGTAGATGATCCCGAGCGCGACGATCGCGGTGAGGACGTAGCCGGTGACGAGCATGGTGTTCCCTCCAGTTTTCTAGCATCGCTAGGATTGCTAGCAACGCTAATCTAGCGGCGCTAGTTTGTCTAGCAGTGCTAGCATGTGACCTATGACCCAGCGACAACGGCGAGTGCGCGACCGGACCGAGCGAGCGCAGCGGATCGTCACCGCGGCCCGGGAGCTCGCCGAGGCGGAGGGCTGGGACGCGGTCACCACGCGGCGGCTCGCGGCGCTGATCGAGTACAGCCAGCCGGTGCTCTACAGCCACTTCCCCGGCGGCAAGGACGCGATCATGGCGGCGGCCGCCCTGGAGGGCTTCGCCGAGCTGGCCGCGGTACTGGCCGGAGCGCGCGACAGCGGTCTCGCCGGAATCGCGGGCGCGTACATCGAGTTCGCCGCCGCGAAGCCGGCGCTCTACGACGCGATGTTCACGCTCGCGTCCGAGCTGCCCTTCGCCCAGGACGACACCCCGGAGGTGATGAAGGCGAACTTCGCGGAGCTGCTCGCGGTCATCGAGCCGGTGGCGGGACGCCACGATGCCGGCGTGCTGACCGAGGTGTTCTGGAGCACGCTGCACGGCCTGGTGACCCTGGATCGCGGCCGGCGGCTGTCCCCGGCCCACCGTGACGAGCGTCTCGCGCTGGTGGTGGCGCGCTTCGGCACGCGGGGCGACTGATCTCCTCCGGGGCCCGACCGGCAGAATGGACGCCGAGCCGACCGAGACGAGAACGCGAGGAGAGTGCCGGTGACGGGAGCCCTACGTGGTGTGGTCGCGCTGGACGGCCCGTCGGGGACCGGGAAGACCACCGTCGCCCGCAAGCTCGCCCAGCGCCTCGGGGCCGGCTACCTCGACACCGGGGCGATGTACCGGATGGTCACCCTGGCCGTGCTGCGCGCCGGCGTCGACCCGGCCGATGCGAGCGCCGTCGCCGCACTGGCCGACCGGGCCGAGTTCACCATCGGCACCAGCCCCGACCGGCCCGAGATCCGCCTGGCCGGCGAGGACGTCGCCGCCGACATCCGCGGGCCGGAGGTCACCAAGGCCGTCTCGCCCGTGTCCGCCGTGCCGCACGTGCGTGAGCTGCTGGTCGCGCGGCAGCGGCAGATCATCGACGACGTCGTGGCGCACCGCGGCGGGATCGTCGTCGAGGGCCGGGACATCGGCACCGTCGTCGCGCCGGATTCGCCGCTCAAGGTCTTCCTGACCGCCTCGGCCGACGTCCGCGCGTCGCGCCGCAGCACCCAGGACACCGCGGCCGGGCGCCAGTCGTCGGTCGCCGACGCGCTGGCGAGCGTCGAGCGCCGCGACCACCTCGACTCGACCCGCACCGCCTCGCCGCTGCGCGCGGCCGACGACGCCGTGCCCGTCGACACTTCGGAACTGTCGATCGACCAGGTGATCGTCGCCCTCAGTGAGCTCGCCAGCCACCGCGGACTGCTGGCGGGGTGCAAAGAAGAAGTGGCGCGATGACTGATGGTTCTGGGGCCAAGCCCCAGACCCGTCCAGGGGGGCAAGCCCCCCTGGACCCCCCGAAAGCCGGGTGTGACGGACTCCCCGAGGGATCCGTCGGCGCACTCCACGACGCCGGACGGGTCGTCGCCCGGTACTATCTGCGCTCGGCGTTCCGCATCCGGGTGCACGGCCGCGAACGCGTCCCCGCCACCGGGCCGCTGCTCGTGATCGCCAACCACAGCTCCATGATCGAGCCGCAGCTGATCTTCGGAATGCTTCCGCGGCGTTCGGCGTTCCTGGTCAAAGCCGAGATGTTCGGCGGGATCGCCGGCAAGTTCCTGCTGACGGTCGGGCAGATCCCGCTCAAGCGCGGCGAGATCGATCGCAAGCCGCTGCTGACCGCGGTCGGCGTCCTGAAGGACGGCGGAGTCGTCGGGATCTTCCCCGAAGGCACCCGCGGTGCCGGGGACGTCGGCTCGGCCGAACGCGGCGCGGCCTGGCTGGTCCGGGCCTCCGGCGCGACCGTGCTCCCGGTCGCAACGCGGGGCACGCTCAAGCCGGCCGAGGGCAAACGACGGTTCCGGCCGCGGGTGGACATCCTCGTGGGCGAGCCGTTCTCGCCGAAGGTCGGCCCCGGGAAAACCGGGCTCGACCAGGGCACCGAAGAGCTGCGCGGTGAGCTCGCGGCGCTCGTGAAGACTTTGGACGATTGGCGTTCCGAAAACGGATTCGGCTCGCCATAAGGGAAATTGGGTCAGTGATGGAAGAGTTGGACAGCGTCGGCGAAGTCGACGGCACCTGGTCGGAAGAGACCGAGTTCGCCGCGCTCGACGCGCAGATCGAGGCGGCGGAAGCGGCCGAGGAGGCCGCCCTCGCGCAGCCGGTGCTCGCCGTCGTCGGCCGCCCGAACGTGGGCAAGTCGACGCTGGTCAACCGCATCCTCGGCCGGCGCGAAGCCGTCGTGCAGGACGTGCCGGGCGTGACCCGCGACCGCGTCGCCTACGACGCCTACTGGGGTGGCCGCAAGTTCACCCTGGTCGACACGGGCGGCTGGGAGCCGGACGCGACCGGCCTGCAGGCCTCCGTCGCCGCCCAGGCCGAGCTGGCCATGCAGACCGCGGACGCGGTGCTGCTGGTGATCGACGCCTCGGTCGGCGCGACCGCCACCGACGAAGCCGTCTCCAAGGTGCTGCGCCGCTCGAAGAAGCCGGTGCTGCTGGCCGCCAACAAGGTCGACGACGACCGGCTGCTCGCGGACACCGCGTCGCTGTGGTCGCTCGGCCTCGGCGAGCCGCACCCGGTCAGCGCGCTGCACGGCCGCAGCTCCGGCGATCTGCTGGACGCGATCCTCAAGGCGCTCCCGGAGTCGCCGCGCGAGGGTGGCGCCGCCACGTCGGGCCCGCGGCGCGTCGCGCTGGTCGGCAAGCCGAACGTGGGCAAGTCGAGCCTGCTGAACAAGCTGTCCGGCGAGGAGCGTTCGGTCGTCGACTCGGTGGCCGGCACGACGGTCGACCCGGTCGACTCGCTGGTCGAGCTGGACGGCGAGACCTGGCGGTTCGTCGACACGGCGGGCCTGCGCAAGCGCGTCAACTTCGCCGCCGGCGCCGAGTACTACGCCTCGCTGCGCACCAAGACCGCGATCGACGCGGCCGAGGTCGCGATCGTGCTGCTGGACGCGGCCGAGCCGCTGTCCGAGCAGGACCTGCGGGTGCTGACCATGGTCGTCGAGGCCGGCCGCGCGTGCGTGCTGGCGTTCAACAAGTGGGACCTGGTCGACGAGGACCGCCGCTACGCGATGGTCCGCGAGCTGGACCGCGGCCTGGTCCGGGTGCCGTGGGCGGAGAAGGTCAACATCTCGGCGCTGACCGGCCGTTCGGTGCGCAAGCTGGCGCCGGCGCTGCGCACGGCGCTGGCGTCGTGGGACAAGCGGGTGCCGACCGGCCAGCTCAACGCGTGGCTGTCCGACCTGGTCGCGGCCACCCCGCCGCCGGTCCGCTCCGGCAAGCAGCCGAAGGTGCTGTTCGCGACGCAGGCCGGCATCCGCCCGCCGACGCTGGTGCTGTTCACCACCGGCTTCCTCGAGGCGGGCTACCGCCGGTTCATCGAGCGCAAGTTCCGCGAGCAGTTCGGCTTCACCGGCAGCCCCGTCCGGGTGAATGTCCGGGTTCGCGAAAAGAAGGCGAAGCCCAAGGTCGGCGGAAAAGCCGCCCGAACGCGGTAATTCCCGACAGTTTCGGACGACACGCGTCCCTGAGCGGACGACACGCGTACCTGGATGGACGACACGACGAATCTTCGGCGATCCGGCGTGTCGTCCGGCCAAGTACGCGTGTCGTCCGGCTGGATGCGCGAGTCGTCCGGTCCGGGGTGAGGTCCGACACTCCAGCGTGATCCGGGAGATATCTTTCGTTCATCTTGCGTTAGAGTGAAAGGTCGTTGCGGGCGCCTCACTGGGAGAGCGAGCCCGGTTGAGGCTCCCGAAAGGTGAGTGGTGGGCTTGCGCGCCCATGGTTTGTCCTTGCACGTCTTCGTTCCGGTCGAGGTGAACGTCCGATGACCGTCACGATCGAACCCACCGGATCCGCTGCCGCGGTGACGGCTGAAGTGACTCCGGCCCCGGTCGCCGACCGGGCCCTGTTCTGGTCCGGCCTCGGCGCCGGCGAACGCACCCTGCTCGACGTCCTCGCCGCCACCGCGGAGCGGCACCCGAACGCCGCCGCGATCGACGACGGCGTCACCACCCTGACCTACCGGCGGCTGCTGGAGGAGATCGACGCCTACGGGCGCCGCCTCCAGGGCTACGGCGTCGGCCTCGGTGACCGCGTCGGCATCCGGATCTCCTCCGGCACGGCCGAGCTGTACATCGCCATCCTCGCCACCCTGTCCGTCGGCGCCGCCTACGTGCCGGTCGACGCGGACGATCCGGACGAGCGCGCCGAGCTGGTCTTCGAAGAAGCCCAGGTCGCGGCGGTCGCCACCGATGGCAAGATCAACGTCCACAGCACGCCGGGCGGCCGCGAAGGCACCCCCGGCCCGGCTGACGACGCGTGGATCATCTTCACCTCCGGCTCCACCGGCAAGCCCAAGGGTGTCGCCGTCACCCACGCGAGCGCCGCCGCCTTCGTCGACGCCGAGGCCGAGCTGTTCCTCACCGAGGAGCCGATCGGCCCCGGCGACCGCGTCCTGGCCGGGCTGAGCGTCGCCTTCGACGCCTCCTGCGAAGAGATGTGGCTGGCCTGGCGGCACGGCGCCTGCCTGGTCCCGGCGCCCCGCGCGCTGGTCCGCACCGGCGTCGATCTCGGCCCGTGGCTGGTCGCGCAGCGCATCACCGTCGTCTCGACCGTGCCGACGCTGGCCGCGCTGTGGCCCGCCGACGCGCTCGAAGACGTCCGCCTGCTCATCTTCGGCGGCGAAGCGTGCCCGCCGGAGCTGGCCGAGCGCGTCGCCGTCGAAGGCCGCGAAGTCTGGAACACCTATGGCCCGACCGAGGCCACCGTCGTCGCCTGCGCCGCGCAGCTGACCGGCGACGGGCCCGTCCGCATCGGCCTGCCGCTGGTCGGCTGGCAGCTCGCGGTCGTCAACGAAGAGGGCGTGCCGGTCGCCATGGGCGAGACCGGCGAGCTGGTCATCGGCGGCGTCGGCCTGGCCCGCTACCTCGACGCGGCCAAAGACGCCGAGAAGTTCGCGCCGCTGCCCTCGCTGGGCTGGCAGCGCGCCTACCGCTCCGGCGACATGGTCCGCGCCGAAGAGGAAGGCCTGCTGTTCCTCGGCCGGCTCGACGAGCAGGTCAAGCTCGGCGGCCGCCGCATCGAACTGGGCGAGGTCGATGCCGCGCTGCAGGCCCTGCCGGGCGTGCAGGGCGCGGCCGCCGCGGTCCGCCGCACCAAGGCCGGCAACCAGGTCCTCGTCGGGTACGTCGTCCCCGGCACCGAGCCGTTTGACCTCGACCAGGCCGCGACGCGCCTGCGCGAGCACCTGCCCGCCGCGCTGGTGCCGCTGCTCGCCGTCGTCGAGGACCTGCCGACCCGCACCTCCGGCAAGGTCGACCGCAACGCTCTCCCGTGGCCGCTGTCGACAGTGGAGGCGTCCGGGCTGACCCCGACCGAAACGTGGGTCGCCGAAGGCTGGGCCGAGATCCTCGGTGTCTCGGTCGACAGCCCGAAGGCGGACTTCTTCACCCACGGCGGCGGCAGCCTGACCGCCGCCCAGGTGGTCGCCCGCATCCGCACCCGGCACCCGCAGGTGTCGGTGGCCGACATCTACGCCCACCCCAAGCTGGGCGCGCTGGCCGCGATGCTGGACGCGCTGAGCGGCCAGGCCACCGAACGCCGGGACATCGCGCCCACCAAGCGCCGCGCCGGGGTGATCCAGACGGCGCTGATGGTCCCGCTGACGGGTCTCGTCGGGCTGCGCTGGGCGACGCTGGCCGCCGCGCTGTCGAACATCCTGTCGCTGCTCGGGTTCGCCTGGGCGCCGACGCTGAGCTGGGCGTGGATCGGCCTGGCCTGGGTGGTGCTGTTCAGCCCGGCGGGCCGGATCGCCATCGCCGCGGGCGGCGCGCGCGTGCTGCTCTCGGGCGTGCGCCCCGGCACCTACCCGCGCGGCGGCAGTGTCCACTTGCGACTCTGGACGGCCGAGAAGCTCGCGGAGTTCAGCGGCGCGGACAGCGTCGCCGGCGCGTCCTGGATGACGACGTACGCGAAGGCGCTCGGCGCGCGGATCGGCAAGGACGTCGACCTGCACTCGCCGCCGCCGGTCACCGGCTTCCTCAAGCTGGGCCGCGGTGCCGCGATCGAGCCCGAGGTCGACCTGACCGGCCACTGGGTCGACGGCGACGTCGTGCACATCGGCAAGGTCCACGTGGGTGCCGACGCCCGCATCGGCGCGCGCAGCACGCTGTTCCCCGGTGTCCGCGTCGGCAAGGGCGCGGAGATCGCGGCCGGGTCGACCGTCCGCGGCGCCGTCCCGGCCGGGCAGCGCTGGGCCGGTTCGCCCGCCGCGCGCGTGGCCAAGGACGAGCGCGACGCGCTGAAGTGGCCGTCGAGCCGGCCGCCGCGGTCGCACTTCTGGGCCGCCGTCTACGGCGTGACCTCGCTGGCGCTCGGCTTCCTCCCCGGCGTGGCCGGGCTGGCCGGGGTCGCCGTGCTCGGTTACGGGATCGCGGGCGCCCCGACGCTGCTCGACGCGTTCACCCGCGCGCTGGTCTTCGTGCCGGCCGCGACCGCCGCGTACTTCCTCGCGTACATGCTGCTCGTGCTCGTCGGCGTCCGGTCGCTGAGCATCGGCATGGTCGAGGGCTACCACCCGGTGCACGGCCGCGTCGCGTGGCAGGTCTGGGCGACCGAACGCCTGATGAGCATGGCCCGCGAAGGCCTGTTCCCGCTGTACGCCAGCCTGTTCACGCCGGTCTGGCTGCGGCTGCTGGGCGCGAAGGTGGGGCGCAACGTCGAGGCGTCGACCGTGCTGGCCCTGCCGAAGATGACCAAGGTCGACAGCGGCGCGTTCCTGGCCGACGACACCATGGTCGCCACCTACGAGCTCAACCACGGCTGGCTGCACGTCGCCCCGGCGCGGATCGGCAAGCAGGCCTTCCTCGGCAACTCGGGGATGACCGCGCCCGGCCGTTCGGTGCCGAAGCGCGGCCTGGTCGGCGTTCTGTCTTCGACGCCGCTGAAGGCGAAGAAGGGCTCGTCGTACCTCGGGATGCCGCCGCTGCCGGTCCGCCGCGCGATCGGCGACACCGACACCAGCCGCACCTACACCCCGGCGCTGCACCTCAAGGCGGCGCGGGCGCTGGTCGAGCTGTGCCGGATCGTCCCGGTGATGTGCGGTGTCGCGCTGACCGTCGTGGTCGCCTTCGGGCTGCTGTGGACGGCGTCGGCGTTCGGCTTCGGTGTGGCCGCGCTGCTGGCCGGGCCCGCGTTGCTGGCCGCCGGGGTCGTCGCGGCGCTGACCGCGACGGTGATGAAGTGGCTGCTCGTCGGGAAGTTCCGCGAGGTCGACCACCCGCTGTGGAGCTCCTTCGTCTGGCGCAACGAGCTGGCCGACACCTTCGTCGAGGCCCTGGCCGTGCCGTGGCTGATCGGCTCGGTCGGCGGCACCCCGCTGCTGACCGCGTGGCTGCGCACGATGGGCGTCAAGATCGGCCGCGGCGTCTGGCTGGAGACGTACTGGCTGCCCGAAGCGGACCTCGTGTCGCTGGGCGACGGTGCGACGATCAACCGCGGCTGCGTCGTGCAGACGCACCTGTTCCACGACCGGATCATGAGCATGTCGAGCGTCACCCTCGGCGAGGGCGCGACGCTCGGCCCGCACGGCATCGTGCTGCCGGGCGCGGGCATCGGCGCCCGGACGACGGTCGGCCCGGGCTCGCTGGTGACCCGCGGCGACGAGGTGCCGGCCGACACGCGCTGGCTGGGCAACCCGATCTCCACGTGGCCGGGCAAGTAGAAAGTCACGAAGTACCCACCAGGCTCGCCGGACTCACCCGTCCGTGCGAGCCTGGTTTCAGTACGGCTCGAGGAAAGGTTCGGCACGGGTGATTTCGAAGGCTCCTGCTCCCGCACCCGGCGCGGACACCTCCGGCGACCCCTACCTGCCCGCCCACGGCAACGGCGGCTACCGGACCCGGCACTACGACCTGAACCTCGACTACAAGGTCGCGCCCAACCGGCTGTCGGCGTCGGCGGTGATCACCGCGGAGGCGACGCAGGCGCTGTCCCGCGTCAGCTTCGACTTCGGAACGTTCCGGATCAACCGCGTGCTCGTCGACGGCAAGCCCGCGAAGTACCTCAAGCGCGGCGCGAAGCTGCACGTCAAGCCGGCGAAGCCGATCCCGGTGGGTGCCGTGTTCACCGTCGAGGTCCACTACGTCGGCAACCCGCACCCGGTGGGGAGCCGCTGGGGTGACGTCGGCTGGGACGAGCTGACCGACGGCGCGCTGGTGGCGAGCCAGCCGGTCGGCGCGCCGTCGTGGTTCCCGTGCAACGACCACCCGTCGGACAAGGCGGCCTACCGGGTGAGCGTGACGACGGCGTCGCCGTACCTGGTCGCGGTCACCGGCACGCTGGTCGAGCGCACGACGTCGGCCAGCACGACGAAGTGGGTGTTCGAGCGGCGCGAGCCGACGGCGACGTACCTGATGAGCGTGCAGATCGGCCGCTACGACGAGGTCGAGCTGACCGGCCGCGGCTGGTTCCCGCACACGGGCGTGCTGCTGCGCCGGCTGAGCCTCGGCATCGGGCGCGCGAGCGGCCAGGTCGAGTCGATCTTCGAGACGGTGCCGCAGCGCGCCGCCGTACCGCCGCGCCTGCGGCGGGCGTTCGACCGCGACTTCGGGCGGCAGGGCCGGATGATGGAGTTCCTGCAGCGGCTGTTCGGCGCGTACCCGTTCGCGGAGTACGTCATCGTGGTCACCGACGACGACCTCGACGACCCGATCGAGGCCCAGGGCATGGCGATCTTCGGCGCCAACCACGTCGACGGCCGCCGCACCCACGAGCGGCTCGTGCTGCACGAGCTGGCCCACCAGTGGTTCGGCAACAGCCTGACGGTGGCCGACTGGCGCCACATCTGGCTGAACGAGGGCTTCGCGACGTACGCCGAGTGGCTGTGGTCGGAGGAGTCCGGCGGCCAGTCCGCGGCGGCGCTGGCCCGCGCCTGGCACGCCCGCATCAAGATCAAGCCGGCGGACGTCCGCATCGCCGACCCGGGGGTGACCCGGATGTTCGACGAGCGCGTCTACAAGCGCGGCGGCCTGACGCTGCACGCGCTGCGGGCGGAGATCGGCGACCCGGCGTTCTTCGCGCTGCTGAAGTCGTGGGCCGAGGAGCACCGGCACGGGCTGGTCACGACGGAGGCTTTCGTCGCCGCGGCCGAGGCGCACGCGGGGCGCTCGCTGGGGGCGTTCTTCACCCGCTGGCTGGACACGCCGGCGTTGCCCCCGCTGCCCGGTTCGTAAGTCCTTTCGTTCACGGTCGTGACAACTCGTTCACGGCTCTGAACACATGCGTCCTTTCGGCGGGATACATCCGATGTATCTTCGGCTTTCTCGCGAACAACTCTGGTATTTCGGCTCTGTGTCTGGAAACATCCCCGGCGCCCACCGTTGATCTCGGCGAAACGTAGTATGAATCCGGAGGCACTTCATGGACGCAGTGTCCCGGCGGACGGTGCTCCGCTCCGCCTCGGTCCTGGCCGGGGCCGCCGCCTTCGGGGGTTTGTGGGCCCGAGCCGCCTCGCCCGCGCTCGCCACCGGCGGGAACCCGCATCGGGAGGTCGCCGCCGATGCCCGGATGCTCTGGCGGCGGCTGCCGAAGAACTGGCAGGAAGGCCCGTTCCTCGCCAACGGCTACCTCGGCGCGCAGGTCTACGCCGGCAAGACCCCGCAAGAGCTCAAGGTCATGCTGAGCCACACCCAGGTGCAGGACCAGCGGATCCAGTGGGAGGCCGGGATCGGGCTCTCGCGGCTGCCCATCGGCTTCCTCACGCTCACCCTGGCCGGCGCGATCACCGCCGTCGACTGGACCCTCGACCTCTACAACGCCGAGCTCGGCGGCACCATCACCACCACGCAGGGCTCGGTCGCCTTCTCCGCCGTCGTGCACAACGACCTGAGCGTGCTGCTCGTTTCGCTGACGCCGAGCGCGGGCGAGGCCGGCGCCACCTGGGCGTTCCAGCCGCTGGAGTCGGCGACCACCCGGACCGTCCGCAAGCCGCCCGAGTACGTCGCCAACCCGGCGCCCGAGACCGGTGACGGCTACTGCGCGCAGCCCCTGCTCGCCGGCGGTGGGTACACCACCGCGTGGCAGGAACGCGCGATCGGCACGCGACGGCTGTTCGCCGCCGCCGTCGCCTACAGCTTCCCGGGCACCACGCACACCGCGGACGCCCGCGCGGCCGTCCGGAAAGCGCTTGCCGTCCACCCGGACCTCCTGCTCGCCCGGCACCGCCGCTGGTGGAACGACTACCACCGGCGCAGCTTCGTTTCGGTGCCCGACAAGCAGGTGCAGCGGTTCTACTGGATCCAGCTGTACAAGATCGCGGCCGCCACCCGGGCGGACGGGCCGGTTGTTTCCGAATGGGGGCCGTGGTTCCCCGAGGTCGGCAACAGCTGGACCGCCGTCTGGTGGAACCTCAACGTCCAGGTCACCTACCCGATCGTCAACAGCGCCAACCACCCCGAGCTGGACGCCGTCACCGAGACCTTCCGGCGCGACCACGCGAACCTCGAGGTGTCCGTCCCGCCCGCGTACCGCGACGGCGACACCTACGCCCTCTCGCACCCGGGCGACTGGCGGCTGCGCCCTGGCGGCACGCGTTCGGTGGGCGTCCCCGGGACGACGTCCAAGACCGACCAGACCGGGAACCTGTTGTGGGGCCTGCACAACGTGTGGCTGGCCTACCGGCACCACTTGGACAAGCGCGTGCTGCGCGATGTCCTGTACCCGACGCTGGCGAAGGCGCTGAACTTCTACCGGCACTTCCTGTTCACCGGCCCGGACGGCTCGCTGCACCTGCCGCTGACCCGGTCGCCGGAGTACGCCGACGCGCCCGACTGCACCTACGACCTGTCGCTGATCCGGTGGGCGGCGCGCACGCTCGTCGATTCCGCCCGCATCCTCTGCCTGGACGAGCCGCGCGTGCCGATCTGGCGGGAAATCGGCGCGAAACTCGTGCCGTACCACGAGGACCCCGCGAACGGCGTGCTGATCGGCGACGGTGTCCCCTTGGCCGCCTCGCACCGGCACTTTTCGCACCTGCTGTGGCTGTACCCGCTGCGGGAGAAGGTCTGGGACCGTCCGGACGACCGCGACGTCATGACGCGCACGTTCAAGCACTGGGTCGCCGACCAGACGGCGTGGCACGGCTACAGCTACGCGGCCGCGTCGTCGATGAGCTCGGTGATGGACGCGCCCGAAGAAGCGTTGCGGTACCTGAAGTTCTTCCTCGACCGGAACGTCGTGGCCGACACCGAGCTGACCGCGAACACGATGTACCGCGAGGGTGCCAACTTCGCCATCGAGAGCCCGATCACCGCCGCCCAGTCCGTGGTGGACATGCTCATGCAGGGTTCGGGCGCGGTGCTCAAGGTCTTCCCGTCGGTGTCGGCGACCTGGCGCGACGCCTCGATCGCCGGGCTGCGCGCGGAGGGTGCGTTCCTCGTGGACGCCTCCCGTCGCGACGGCAAGACCGAATTCGTCCGCGTGCACAGCGAAGCCGGCGAACCGCTGGTGCTCCAGCACGGCGTCCTCGGGGAGGTCGACGTCCGCGACGAGCACGGCCGCCGGCTGCCGTGGCGGCCGGCCGGGCCCGGCCGGATCGCGATCGGGCTGCTTCGCGGCGGCACCGCCGTGGTCACCCCGCGGGGTGACCGGCCGGACTTCGCACCGCGGGACGTCCCCGCGCTCGGCCCCGCCCCGGCGTGGGGCCTGCCGAACTGAACCCCGCTTTCGACAAGGAGGTCGGAATGGACATCACCCGCAGAACCGTGCTCGGCGGGGCACTCGCCGGGCTGGCGGTGGGCGCGGCCGGGATCACGCCGGCCCTCGCGGACGTGCCGGGCAGCGACGACTTCGGCTGGGCCGGGTTCCTGGGCACCGCGGACCTGTACTGGCGGCGGCTGCCGAAGACCTGGTACGAGGGCCCGTTCCTGGGCAACGGGTTCCTCGGCTCCGGCATCTACGCCGAGCCCGGGCAGAACGCGATCCGGTTCAACGTCCAGCACAGCCAGGTCCAGGACCACCGCCCGGAGTTCGGCTCGCTGTTCGGCCTGGCGCGGCTGCCGATCGGGTACTTCACGCTCGAGCCGGTCGGGGCGATCACCGCGATCGACTGGCGGATGGACCTGTGGAACGCCGAGCTGACCGGCACGATCACGACGGCGGCGGGCAGCCTGAGCCTGCGCGCGATCGTCCACACCGGACAGTCGCTGCTCGCGGTCGAAATCCGGCCGTCCGAAGGGGAGCGGGCGTTCAAATGGGTGTTCCACCCGGCGGTCGCGGTCAGCCCGCGGGCCGATCCGGTGTGGAACAAGCCGCCGCCGGCCGGCTACACCGCGAACCCGCCGGTGCAGCTTTCGGCCAGCGGTGACGCGCAGCTGGCCGTCCAGCCACTGCCGGCCGGCGGCGAGCACGTGACGGCGTGGCGTGAAGTCACGCGCGGCGGCGCACGCACCTTGTACACGTCGGTGGCGTGGTCGCACCCCGAGAAGACGTCGGCCGCGCGGGCGCTGGGCACGGTCCGCCGGGCGTGGGAGTTCGGCGCGCTCACCCAGGACCACCGGCGCTGGTGGCACGACTACTACCGGCGCAGCTTCCTGTCCATTCCGGACACCCGGCTGCAGGGCTTCTACTGGATCCAGCTGTACAAGGTGGCTTCGGCGGCCCGGCGCGAGGCGCCGGTGATGGCGACGTCCGGACCGTGGCTGGAGAACACGCCGTGGCCGGCGACCTGGTGGAACCTCAACGTCCAGCTCGAATACTGGCTCATCCACGGCTCGAACCACCTCGAGCTGGACGCGGTCAGCTACGCGCTGGACAAGTACCGCGCCAACCTCACCAGCCAGGTGGCGCAGCCGTACCAGGCCGATTCGGCGGGGATCCCGCGGACGACCGACATGACGCTGCTCAACGGCGTCTCGAATCCCACCAGCGGGTTCCCGGTCGGGATCCCGGGGCAGGACACGCCGACGCCGGAGGTCGGCAACCTGACCTGGGCGCTGCACAACGTGTGGCTGTCCTACCGGCACACGATGGACCGGAAGCTGCTGTACGGCACCCTGTTCCCGTTGCTGCGCCGGGCGATCAACTACTACCTGCACTTCCTCGCGCCGGGGCCGGACGGGCGGCTGCACCTGCCGCCGACGTTCTCGCCCGAGTACGGCGTCAACGCCCCGGACTGCAACTACGACCTCTCGCTGATCCGCTGGGGCTGCAAGACGCTGCTCCAGACCGCGCCCGGCGATCCGCTGGCGCCGAAGTGGCGCAACGTCCTGGCGACGCTGGTGGACTACCCGGCCGACGCCAACGGCTACATGATCGGCGCCGGGGTGCCGTTCGCGAAGTCGCACCGCCACTACTCGCACCTGCTGCAGATCTACCCGCTCTACGACGTCACCTGGGAACAGCCGGAGCACCGGGCGATCATCGAGACGTCGCTGAACCACTGGGTCGGCTTCGAAGGGGCGCTGCAGGGCTACACCTTCACCGGGGCCGCGTCGATGTCGGCGCAGATGCTGCGCGGCGACCAGGCCGCGTTCTACCTCGGGGAGCTGCAGCAGCGGTTCATCCAGCCGAACACGATGTACAAGGAGTCCGGCCCGGTCATCGAGACGCCGCTTTCGGCGGCGAAGTCCCTGCAGGACATGCTGGTGCAGAGCTGGGGTGGGGTGATCCGGCTGTTCCCGGCGGTGCCCGCGGCCTGGGGCGACGTCGCACTGCGGGACTTCCGCACCGAAGGCGCGTTCCTGCTCAGCGCGTCCCGGGCCGGCGGGAAGACGCGCTGGCTGAAGGTGCACAGCGAAGCCGGAGCGCCGTGCGTGCTGCGGCCGGGCATCGACGGCGACCTCGCGGTGACGGACGCGCGGGGCCGGGTTCGGCGCTGGCGGCGGCTGGCCAACGGGGACGTCCAGGTGGAACTCGGCTGCGGCGAGGAGGCGTTCGTCTACCGGAAGGGGGATCGGCCGGACTTCGGTGTCCGGCCGGTCGCGCCGGGTGGGGCGAGCGTGCCCTGGGGCCTGCCGTGAGCTGAGCCGGCTTTCCGGGTTCACGCCCGGGAAGCCGGCCCGCACGGCAGAATGGGCTCTCCGACGAGGGGAGCGCGGATGAGCGAGCCGGACGGCAGGCCCGGGCCGGGCGGGCCGCCGTACCACTACCCGCAGTGGCAGCCACCGGTGCCGCCGAAGCGGACGTCCCCGGCCGCCGTGGTGCTGATCGTCGGGTCGGTCGGGGTCGTCATCCTGATGGTGCTGGCCTTCGTGGCCTGGGGTTATCCCGGGTTCCTGCGCGAGCCGGACGGGCGGGGGGACGTCGCGCCGGGGCGCTGGCCCGCCATGTCGGCGACGGTCGTGCCGCCGACGCCGACGCCTACGTCGCCGAGCACCCCGGTGACCCTGCCGGGTGGACGGGCTCCGATGCCGAAGCGGACGAAGCCGCTGGCCGACCCGGTGACGTGCGCGTTCACCCCGGACTCCACCTCACCGGCACCGAAGAAGGTCGCGCTGCCGCCCGACGGGCCGGCGCCGTCGACCGGGACGGCCGGCGTGCGGCTGGCGACGACCGCGGGCGACCTCGGCCTCACCCTGGACCGCGCGCTGGCGCCGTGCACCGTGGTGAACTTCCTGAGCCTGGCGAAGCAGGGCTTCTACGACGGCACGTCGTGCCACCGGCTTTCGGTGACCACGGGCCTGCAGATGCTCCAGTGCGGCGACCCCGTCGGCGACGGCACCGGCGGCCCGGGCTACACGATCCGCGACGAGCTGTTCCCCGAGCTGACCTACGGCCGCGGCGTCGTCGCGATGGCGAAGACGTCCGCTCCGGACTCCGGCGGTTCCCAGTTCTTCCTGGTCTTCGGCGAGACCACCATCCCGCCCGAGTACACGGTGTTCGGCAGCATCGACGACGCCGGCCTGGAGATCCTCGATCGGGTCGCCCGCGGCGGGATCGACCGGTCGAAGCCGGCCATCGGCGACGGCAGCGGTCCCCCGAACACTCCGGTGACCTTCAACCACGTCACCACGACCCCGTGACTCGCGGGATCGAAGGGTCGACTCGCGTGATTGAGAGGCCGACACGCGTGATTGAAGGGTCGACACGAGCTGCCGCGGCCGGTTCGCCGTGTCGTCGCTCCAATCACGCGAGTTGACCTTCTCATCACGCGTGTCGACTCCTCAATCACGGTCGAGGAGCGTGCGAAGGGCCTTGATGAGAGACTCTGTGGGGGTGGGGGACTGCGTGGGGTGGCGGTAGGCGACGTAGCTGTCGGGGCGGATCAGGAGGCAGCCGTCCTCGTCGATGCCGCTCAGGCGGGACCAGTCGCCGTAGGCGTCGCGGACGCCCGGCTCGCCGATGCGGACCGTCCGCAGGTCCAGGCCCAGCTCGGCGCCGGCCTTGGCCGCCGCGTCGCGCCACGGCGTGCCGGTGAGCCCGGTCAGGAGCGTCCAGCGGCCGCCGCCCACGAGGTCCAAAGTGGACACGCGCCGCCCGTGCGCGCCGACCAGCCACGCGTGCGGCAGCTTCGCCCCCGGCTCGGTGCTCGGCCGGTGGAACAGCTCGGGATCGCGGCCGGGCACCGGCGGGACGCCGTCGGGCAGCACCGCGCCCGAGACGTACCGCTGGTCCAGCTCGACGCCGTGCGCGTTGAACTCGTAGTGCTTCAGCTCGATCGCCTGCTCCAGCTCACGCCGTTTCCGCGCTCCCTCGGCCGTCGGCGCGAGGCAGGTCTCGAGCCCGGCCGTGATGCCGTCGGCGTCGGTGCCGCCGGAGATGCCGAGGGCGGCGAAGATCGGCCCGAACTGGTCGCGGCTGAGGTTCGCCCGATCGACGATCTGCTTGCCGACCGGCGCCCGTTCGGCGGTGTAGCTGTCCAGCAGCCCCTCGCCCGCCTCGCCGCGCAGCACCATCGCGAGCTTCCACGCCAGGTTGTAGGAGTCCTGGATGGACGTGTTCGAGCCCAGCCCGTTGGACGGCGGGTGCCGGTGCACAGCGTCCCCGGCGCAGAACACCCGGCCGGCGCGGTACTCGGTCGCGTAGTTGTGGTTGACCGTCCACAGTGACGTCGAGGTGATTTCGACGTCCAGCGAAGGGTCGCCGACCAGGTCGCGCACCAGCCGCGTCGCTTCCTCGGCGTCGACATCGGGCGGCGGCTGGGCGATGTCGTAACCCCAGGTCAGCAGCCATTCGTTCCACGGCCGCACCATCCGGACCAGGCCCATCCCGATCCCGCCGAGGTGCGCGCCCGGCCGCATCACCCAGTACAGGACGCTCGGCCGGTGCGCCACGTACCGCGCGAGGTCGGCGGTGAACGTGATGTTCATGCTGCCCGCCTTGCCGGTCTGCCCGGCGATGGGCAGCCCGGCCTGCTCGGCGACGCGGCTGCGGGCGCCGTCCGCGCCGACGAGGTACTTGGCGCGCAACGTGAACTCGTCGCCGCGCACGCGATCGCGGAAGCGGGCCGTGACCCCGGAATCGTCCTGGGTGCAGGAAAGGAACTCCGTGTCCAGCCGCAGTTTCGCGCCCCGCGCGGCGGCTTCGCTCACCAGGATCGGCTCCAGGTAGGTCTGCGGCAGGTCGATCATGTGGCACGGGCTGGCGGCGGCGTATTCGGACGCCGACCGGTCGCCGGTGCCCCAGCTGGCGATCCGGCCGATCTCCGGCCCGGTCAGCGACGTGCAGAGCACGGTGTCGCCCATCAGCTCGGGCGGCGTCCCGGCGGCGAGGGCCTTGTCCTCGACGCCGAGGTCGCGCAGCACCTCCATGGTCCGCTGGTTGGTGATGTGGGCGCGGGGCGTGTTGGCCGTCCAGCCGTACTTGGTGGCCAGCACCGTGGGCACGCCGTAGGTGGCGAGCAGCAGCGCCGCGGAGCCGCCGGCCGGGCCGCTGCCGACCACGATGACGTCGGTGTCGTAGTTCACGCGCTGCTCCCTGAGATCCGGAAGGTGAAGTCGAGCCGGCCTCCGGCGAAGTCGGCGATCAGGCCGTCCTTGACGCCGAACACGGTGTCCGAGTCGAGGTAGTCCCCACCGGCGACGAACAGCTGCGTGATCAGCGTGCGGTAGCCGGGTTTGGCGATCATGAAGTGCAGGTGCGGTGCCCGGTAGGGGTGCCGCCCGACGGCGTCGAGCAGTTGTCCGACCGGGCCGTCGGCCGGGATCGGGTACGCGCTCGGCACGATCGTCCGGAAGCGCAGCCGTCCTTCGGCGTCGGTGCGGAACCGTGCGCGCAGCACCGGACCGTCGACGTCGGGCAGCTGGACGTCGTAGAAACCGTCCTCATTGGACTGCCAGACGTCGACGATCGCGTCCGCCACCGGCACGTCCGCGGTGTCCACCACCCGGATGTCCGTCCACAACGGAGTGCCGGACAGACCCGCGGCGAGGTCGGCGCCCTGTGGGGTCTCCGGCGGGCCGTCCACGTAGAACGGGCCGAGGACGGCCGACGGCGTCGTGTCCGGCGTCCGTGAGTTGGTCAGGACGTCGACCACGCTCGACACGCCGAGGGTGTCCGACAGCAGGATGAACTCCTGCCGCGTGTCGGTGGTGATGTGCCCGGCGCGGGTCAGGAAGCCGATCGCGTACTCCCACTCGTCCTGGGTGAGGTCGGTGCGGATCGCGTACCCGTGCAGCGTCTCGACCAGCTCGGTCAGCAGCAGGCGCACCCGGTCCGGCGCCCCGGCGAAGCTGTCGACCACCTGTTTCGTGAGCGCCTTGAGGCTGGGGCGCGCGGCCGGGCGCGTGCCGTGCAACGCCTGACGCAGCAAATCCGGCTCGCCCTCGATGTCGGCTTCGGTGAGACCCAGCTCGGCCAGCGAATGCGGGATCGGCAGGGACGCGGCGAGCTCGAAGACGTCGTCCGCGTCGTCGAGCCCCTGGTGCGCCATGACGTACGGGAGCAGGACGGCGTGGGTTTCGGCGTGCGGCAGGCCGAACTTGCCGCCCAGGTGGTGGCAGAGCCGGTGGTGCAGGCCCATTTTCACCGTGTCGAGGCACGTCCCCGCGAGCCACGCACCGCGCAGCGCGTCGGTGCGGGCGTCCACATCGGACGGATCGGCCGCGATCCGCGGCAGGGCGGCCATGAGCCGCTTCGTCGCTTCCGCGGCGAGCAGGTCGGTCATCGGGTTGGCGTCCGGGGCGTAGCGCGCTTCGACGGCGTGGGCGAGCGCGTTGAGCCCGCTCGCCGCCGAGACGGGGACCGGCAGCTCGAGGGTGAGTCCGACGTCGTAGAGGACGGTCTCCGGCCGGACCGCCGGGGTCCGCCGGGTGGTCTTGCGGCCGTCGGCGGTCTCGCCGAGGACCGACGTCAGTTCGGAACCCGCGTACGTCGTCGGGACGATCAGCTGCGGCAGGTCCGTCCGCAGCGCGATGGCCTTGGCCAAGCCCGTCGCCGAGCCGCCGCCGATCGCGACGACGCCGTCGACGTCGTGCTCGGCGACGACCTTGAGCGCGCGCTCGGTGACGTCGACCGGGGTGTGCATGGTGGCGTCTTCGAAGCGCGCGGCCAGCCGGGGGCCGAGCGCCGCCGCGGCCCGGTCGCCGTGGCGCGGACGGCCGATCAGCAGAACGCGGCCGAGCCCGAGGCGATCGGCCTCCGCGCCGAGGGTGTCGAGCGAGCCGAAGACCACCCGGACGGGGTTCGCGGCGTAGCTGAACGAGGTCATGCGAGGCAGTATCAAGCCGCAAAGGCGCCCGGTCCTGCACGTTCGAGCCGTGCAACAGCACGAAACGCGCGTTGTTCAGCCGGAGCGGCGCAGGGCGGCCGGTGTGGTGCCGAGCTGGGCGCGCAGCACCCGCGTGAGGTGCTCCTGGTGGGAAAACCCGCAGCGCACGGCGATCTCGGCGATCGGGTCGTCGCCCGTGCGCAGCAGCAGCCCGGCCTGTTCGACGCGCAGCCGCAGCAGGTAGCGGTGCGGCGGCAAGCCGGTGCGGGCCTTGAACCGGCGGGAGAACTGGCTGACGCTCAGCCCGGCGAGCGCGGCCAGGTCGGCCAGCGGCACCGGCTCGGCCAGCCGTTCGGCCATCAGGTCGCGGACCCGCGCGAACTGGCGGTCGGACAGGCCGCGGGCGGGCTCGGGCTCGGGGACACGCCCGGCCCGGTGCCGGCGCACGAGCTGGGCCGCCACGAGCGCGCCGAGCTGGTCGGCGTAGGTGCGGGCGCCCGGCTCCCAGTCGCGGACGACCCCGTCGAGGCCGAGCACGAGCTGTTCGAGCAGCGGATCGTGGCTGCCGAGCTCCTCGGCGAGCCGCACGGGCGCGTGCTCGCCGGCGGCGTCCTGCACGGCGTCGTCGGCGAGGTAGACGTGCACGGTGTCGAGCTCCCCGCCCAGCTCCACCGACAGCTCGGCGTGCGACGGCTGCAGGAAGAGCCCACCGGCCGGCATCCGCCGGCTCTGTTCGCGCGCGGTCCCGACCCCGCGCCGGACGGTGACCGGGCCGTCGACGTGCAGGATCAGCTGGTGGCTGCGGGCGGCCCCGAACTCGGCGCGGTAGGGACGTTCCCGCTGGCGGGAGACGTAGACCCGGTCCCAGCCGAGGCCGGCGCTGGTCCGGTCGGGGCGGACCCAGGGCAGCGCGAGGATGCCGTTGGTGTCGGCCAGCCCGAGTTCGCCCACGCTGCCTCCTCGACGTCGAGGCTGAGCGCGATGGTACCCGCCCTAAGCTGGGCGCCCGGACAGTCAGACACGGGGGAGTCCGTTGCCCTTCACCTTCGCGCACCCGGCCGCCGTGGTGCCGCTGGCCCGGTGGCTGTGGCTGCCCGGCCTGGTCGCGGGTTCGCTCGCGCCCGACGTCGCCTACTACGTGCCCATCCCGGGTGGCGCCCTGACCCACGAACCCGCCGGCCTGGTGAGCGTGGACCTGCTGCTCGGGCTGGCGCTGGTGGCGGCCGGGTACGCGGTTCTCGCGCCGGTCCTGGCGTTCGGGCCGGCCGGCTGGCGGGAGCGGGTGCCCCGCCCGGCCGGCCGCGTCCCGTGGCTCGGCTCGGTGGTCTCGGTCCTCGTGGGAGCGGCGACCCACCTGCTCTGGGACGCCTTCACTCACACCGGCGGCTTCGCCGTGCGGCACTGGGCGTGGCTGCGGGTCTCCGTCGCCGGCCCGCACCGGCTGTACAACGTCATCGGGTACGTGTCGTCGACCGGTGGCCTGGTGCTGCTCGCGGTACTTGTCGTGCGCTGGTACCGCCGGGCACCGCGGGCCGAGCGGGCGTGGCCGGCGCTGCCCCGCACCGGCCGGACGGTGGTGGCGGCCGGGCTCGGCGCGGGGCTGGTGGTGGGAGCGCTGCTCGGGCTGACGGACCCGGTGAGCCGGGTCAGTGGCTACGACTGGGTGAGGTGCCTGCTGATCGGCGCGGTCCGCGGCGGCTTCGTCGCGGCGGCCTGCTACGTCGTCGCGTGGCCGCTGATCCGATCAGAGGTCCAGCACGAGCCGCGATGACCGCGCGCGGGACACGCACGGGTACATCCGGCCCGCGGCGGCGCCGATGTCGTCGCGGTGCTCGGGTTCCCCCTCGACGACCGTGACCTCGCAGCTGCCGCAGACCCCTTCCCGGCACGCGGACGGCACCGGGCGTCCGGCGTGGTTCAGCGCGTCGAGCAGCGACTCGTCCGCCGGGACCTGGATCGTGCCCCCGGAACGGGCGCACACGACCTCGAACGCGGTGTCCGGCCCGAACGTCCGCCGGGTGGGCTCGAACCGCTCGGTGTGCACCCCGGGGAACACCGCCTCGGCCGCGTCCACCATCGACGCCGGGCCGCAGCAATACACCTCCGCGGCCGGGAATTCCTCGGCCAGGGCCGCGAAATCGGGGCGCGCGAGCCGCACGCGATCTCCGTAAAGCGAGGTGAGTTCCGCGGCGAACGGCCGGGACCGGCCCGCGTACACGAGCGTGACCGCGGCACCGGAAGCGACGGCGGACCGCAGCATCGGCACGATCGGCGTGATCCCGATCCCGCCCGCCACGAACAGGTACTCCGCGGCCGGGAGCAGTGGGAAGTGGTTGCGGGGCAACGAAACCGAGAGCGTCCGGCCCGGCTGCAGGAACAGGTGGATGTATTCGGAGCCACCGCGGCTCAGCGGGTCGTGGCGGACCGCGATGCGGTAGGCCGACAGGTCGCCGGGGTCGCCGCACAGCGAGTACTGGCGCGTCAGCCAGTTCGGCAGCTCCAGGTCGATGTGCGCGCCCGGCTCCCACGGGGCCAGCGGGCCGTCGTCACCGCGCAGGACCAGGGAGACGACGTCGTCGGTGACGTGCTCGACGTGGTCCAGGATGGTTTTCTGCAGTTCGGGCACGTCAGTACAGCTTCCGGTAGCCGTCTTCGAGGAGCTGCTCGAACAGCGCCGGGTCGACGTTCATCTTCTCGGCGGCCATCTCGGCGGCCGACGGCAGTTCCGCCGCCAGCGCCTGGCTCGCCGGGTCCCACAGGCGCGACCGGATCAGCGCGCGGCCGCAGTGGAAGTACACCTCGGCGACGTCGACGACGACCGCCAGCATCGGCGCCTTCGCCTCGGTGCGCATCCGGGCGAGCACGTCCGGGTCGTCGGTCACGTACGCGCTTCCGTTGACCCGCAGGGTTTCCCGCATGCCGGGGACGAAGAACAGCAGGCCGACGCCGTCGTTCTCGGCGATGTTGCGGAACGAGTCGGCGATCTTGTTGCCGAGCCGGTCGGGCAGCGCGAGCGTGCGCTCGTCGAGGACCTTGACGAAGCCGGGGTAGTCGCCGCGGGGCGAGCAGTCGGCGCGGCCCGCCGCGTCCGCGGTCGCCAGCGTCAGGAACGGCGAGAGCGCGATGAAGTGGCGGGCGTACTGGTCGATGCGGTCGCCGATCTTGGCCTTGATCATCGCCTCCGGCTCGCCCAGCCGGGCCCGCACCTCGGCGGGGGAGACGTGATGCAGCGTATTTGTGCTGGTCATGGCACAATTATGAGCAAACATTCAGATCTTGACTACTCGCTTTCCCGGGGGAAGCCGTGCCGTCGGACCAGCGCCGCATCCAGCCACGTAAACAGCCGCGTCAGGTGCGCGCCGAGCTGACCCGGCAGCGGATCCTGACGGCGGCTGCTCACGTTTTCGCCGACCACGGCTACTCGGCCGGCACCACCAACCGCATCGCCGAGCGCGCCGGCATCTCGATCGGCTCGCTGTACCAGTACTTCCCGAACAAGGACGCGATCCTCGCCGAACTGCTGACCCGGCACCTCGACGACGGTACGGCGGCCCTGGCGAAGCTCCTGGCCGGCCCGCTGCCCGGTCCGATCGAAGAGGTCTTCCGCGTCTTCGTCCGGCTCGCGGTCGAAGCCCACCTCGACGACCCCCACCTGCTGCGCATGCTGCGGGAGCAGGCCCCGCGGTCGAACGAGCTGATCGAGCGGCTCGACGGGCTGAAGCGGACCATGGTCGACCACACCCGCGTCCTCCTGGAGGGGCACCCCGAGGTCCACGTGGCCGACACCGCCACGGCGGCCCGCCTGATCTTCGCCACGGTCGAGCTGGCCGTCCACGACCTGCTGGCCGAGCCCGACCCGACCGACGCCCGGCGGCTCGAGGACGAGATGGTCGCGATGCTGACGCGGTACGTCAGGGGGTGAACCGGTAGGCGCCGGCGTCGATCCGCGTGCCGACCGCGTTGCCGTCGATGTCGATGTCCGCGTACTTCTCGACGCCGAGCCCGATGGCCGGGCTGCCGGTCTTGAGGGTCAGGTTCGTCGCGGACGTGAACATCGGATCGGCGACCTTGTCCGTGGCGCCCGGGGTGAACTGCCGCTGGCCACCGTAGAAGACGTTGTGGTCGGTCGCGGTCCAGCCGGTGTCGGCGTACCCGACCTTCATCGCGGCCTGGATGACGTTCTGGGTCAGCTTGAGCGTCTGGTTGGTGCAGCCGCCGTAGCAGACGAACCCTTCGGACTCGGCGTGGCCGAGCCGGACGGAGTTGTTGCGGAAGACCGTGCCGGTCACCGGGCCGTTGCCGTCCTGGGCGCCGCGCGTCACGATGCCGCCGCGCGTCTTGGCGCCGAAGACCGCGTTGTACTCGTAGACGTTGTTGCGGGACAAGCCGTCCGGGTCCTTCGCGTTGGTGCCGAGCTCGGTGAAGGACTCGTTGTCCTCGGAAATGTTGTGGTGGATGACGTTGTCGGAGCCGTAGAAGACCTCGACCGCGGCGCCGTCGAGGCCGCCGAAGTCGTCGCTCACCGCGATCGACCCGCTGATCCGGTTCCAGCCGATGTCGGAGCCGTTGCCCTGCACCAGGATCGCGAAGGCGCCGGAGTCGTCGTTGCCGCCCGGTGTCACGACGGTCATGTGGTTGTTGTCGACGAGGTCGTTCTGGGTGACCTCGGTCCCGTCGGCGCTCGGCGCGATGTAGACGCCCGCGCCGGCGCCGGTGATGTAGTTCGAGAGGACTTTGTCGTGGTCCCCGCCGACCTCGACGCCGGCCCATGAGCAGCGCCCGGCATCGGCCGCGACGCCGACCTGAAGGTCCTGCACGGTGAGGTAGTCGCCGGGCAGGTTGACGCAGGCTTCTTCGTTGCCCTGGACGATCGGGCGTGCGCCGTCACCGTAGGCGCCGATGGTCACCGGCGCGGAATCCGACCCCTTGCCGAGGACACTGAGGCCGCCGGTCCAGGTCCGGCCGCGCCGCAGCAGCACGGTTTCGCCGGGCTTCAGTTCGGTTGCGGCGACCTTGGCGAGGGACTTCCACGGCGCGGCCTGGGTCCCGGCCGCGTTGTCGTTGCCGAGGGTTTGGTCGACGTAGTAGGTGTTCGGCGCGGCGGTGGCCTCGGTGGCGGTGACCGTTGTGGCCGCGAGAGCGGCGAACACGCCGAGCGAGAGCAGTTTCCACTGGTTCGACATGGCCCGCGACGCTAACCCGGGCGGGTACACGGGCCGTACAAGTCAGCCGAGCCGTCCCCGAGGACGTAGCAGCCCATCAATGGACGGCCGTCTCGGTCACCACCCGCAGGCACCCCGCTCTGGTCCCCGTTCGTCGAGGAAGCCGGTCGACGGCCACAGCCCGGGATCGGTGTGGTCCCACCGTGCCCAGCGCGGGTTCGGCAGCGGCGGCTCGACATCGACCTCGGTCAGCTCGGACACCAGCCGGGCGAAGACCGCCGCGTAGCGCACGGCGACGTCCGGGGAGCCGCCGCGCAGCATTTCCCCGCCGGGCAGGAATTCCTCGGCGTGGACGGCCAGCGTGCCGACGGCGGTCACGGGGGTGAGCGGCCGCGGGCACGGGAACCCCCGCTGCGCCAGCCGGGCCTGAGCCTCGACACAGGCCGCGGCCCTGCCCTCGTTCTCCCGTGCCTTGACCACGACTTCCCGTCCGTCGGCCAGCCGCAGGCCGATCACGGCCGACAGCGACCGCCGTTCGAACAGCACGCCGGACGGCGCCGCGCGCAGGTGGCCGGTGCACCAGGACGGAAGCCAATCCGTTCAGCGGTCCCTGGCCGCGAGGGCCGCCTGGGTGCGGCTGGTGACGCCCAGCTTGGCCAGCACGTTCCCGACGTGCACCTTGACCGTCCGCTCGGCCAGCCGCAGCCGGGCCGCGATGTCCCTGTTGGACAGTCCTTCGCCCAGCAGCTCCAGCACGTCCCGCTCACGCGGCGTCAGCACACCACCGCCGCTGAGGGCCGATGCCGCCGCCGGGCTCAGTGCCGTCACGCCCTGGTGGGCCGCCCGGACGGCGGCCGCGAGCTCGTCGCCCGAGGCGTCCTTCAGCACGAACCCGGCCGCGCCCGCGGTGAGGGCTTCGCGGATTTCGCGGGGACGGCCGACCGTCGTCAGCATCAGCACCCGGGGTGCCGCCGGGCCGAGCCGGCGGAGGACTTCGAGGCCGTCCATCCCGGGCAGGTACAGATCGAGCAGCACGACGTCGGCTTCGACGGCCGAAGAAAGCAGCTCCGGGCCGCTCGCGTACTGGGCGACGACGTCGAGGTCCGGCTGCGCGCCCAGGATCAGCGCGATGCCCTCGCGCACCAGCGCGTGGTCGTCGACGACCTGAACCCGGATCATGCCCGCACTCTACTGTCGGCCCATGCGCCAGTCTTTCGTCACGACGGCGGCCGTCGCCGCGGTGTTCTTCGCGAGCGGGGCGTGGACACCGCACCAGGGGTGGCTCGCCGCCGGGCTCAGCGCGGCCCAGCTCGTCCCGCTGCTGTGGTCGCGTCGCGCCCCGGCCCTCGTGCTCGCCGTGGTGACCCTCGCGACGGCCGGGCACCTGCTGCTCGAGCCCCCACGCAACGCGATGTACGTGCCGGTGCTGCTCGCCCTCCACAGCACGCCGCAGCGCTGGCTCGCGGCGGCCGCGACGCTGGTCGTCGGCGCCGCCGTGTTCCCGGCGAAGGGCCCGCTCGACGGCACGGTCCTGGCGGTCACGATCTCCGCGGTGGCCTGGCTGCTCGGCGCCGAACGCCGCCGCGCGCTCGCCGAGCGGGCCGAGCGCGCGGCCCGGCGGCTGCACGACACGCTCGCCCAGACCACGGCCGTCATGCTGGTGCAGGCCGAGACGCTGCGCGCGGTCGGCGACCTGACCGACGCCGACCGCGAGCGCCTCGACACCCTCCTGGCCGCCGGCCGAGGCGCGCTGACGCTCGTCCGCCGCACGCTGGACGACCTGCGTGACGACGCCGAACGCGCCCCGGACCTCGCCGAGGTGCTGGCCCGGCTCCGCACCGCGGGGCTGGTCCTCGACCGCGACCCGGTGCTGCCCGCGCTGCCGCGCCCGGTGCGGGAGCTGGCCGAGCGGTTCGTCGCGGAAACGGCGGTGAACGCCTTGCGCCACAACGGTCCCGGCGTCCGGCTGCGGCTCGACGTCGAAGCCGGCGACCGGCTGACGATCACCGCGCGCAACACGATCGAGGGAACCCCGCACGAAGGCGACGGCTACGGGCTGGCCGGCCTCGCGGAGCAGGCCGCGGCGGCCGGGGGAGTGCTGACCCGCGGCCCGCGGGACGGCGAGTGGGTGGTCAGCGTCGAGCTGCCAGCAGCTGCGACACGGTCACGAACCGGTAGCCGCGCTGCTTGAGCCCGTCGAGGATCGGCCCGAGCGCCTGGCGGGTCTGCGCGCGGGAGCCGTACATCGCGTGCAGCAGCACGATCGAGCCCGGCCGCACCTGGCCGAGGACAGCGCTTTCGACGGTGGCCGCGTCCGGGGTGCCGTCGGAATCCGGCGCGACGTCCCAGGTGATCGTCGTGCGGTGGTGTTCGGCCAGGTAATGCGGGAGGGCGAAGAGCTTCTTGCCGTTCGGTGGCCGGAAGAGGATTTCGCCGGTGTACCCGGCAGCGCGGATGAGGGCATCGGTGGCTTCGACCTCGTCGGCGACCCACGACGGCGTCACGCCGATCATCCGGTCGTGGCTGAAGCTGTGGTTGCCGAGCTCGTGCCCGGCGGCGGCGATGTCGCGGGCGAGGTCCGGGTGTGCGGCCATGTCCCGGCCGATGAGGAAGAAGGTCGCGGGTACCTGACGGCTGTTCAGCGTGTCCAAGATCGCGTGGGTGCCCGCGGGATCGGGCCCGTCGTCGAAGGTGAGAGCGACGAGCTTCTCGGTGGTCTCGACGCGGTCCACCAGGGTGCCGAAGAACTGGAAGGTCCGCGACTTCGACACCTCGAACAGCACGACCGCACCGGTGAGCACGACGACCAGCGCGCTCGCCACGACGATCGTCCACTTCCGGGCACGGCGGGATTTCAAGATCATGGCGCCACCCTGGCGGTGGTGCCGGGACGCGGGGAAGCCGCAAAGGTACTAGTACCCGTCAGCATATGTTGACGACTCGATCGGGTCAGCATATGCTGACACGGGTGAGCATGACGACCGATCTGGACCACGCGGTCCGCAGCACCGATCCGGACGTCGCGCTGCGGGCGGTCGCACGGCTGCGGCGGCTGACCGAGCAGCTCGAGGCCGATCAGGTGGCCGCCGCGCGGAGGGCCGGCTGGTCGTGGCAGGACATCGCCGAGCGGCTCGGCGTCACCAAGCAGACCGTGCACCGCAAGCACCGGAGCCGGGAGGGCTGATGTTCAAGGGGGACCATCCCGCGGTGGGGCGGGTGATGCGCCGGGCGTCCGAGCTGGCGCGGGAGTTCGGGCACGCGCGGGTCGGCAGCGAACACCTGCTGCTCGCGCTCACGGAGGGGCCGCTGCCCGGCCTCGGCGGCGTCGAGCAGGTGGTGCACCGGGCCGCTCCGGACGGCGCGGGCGTGGCCGCCGACCGGGAGGCGCTGGCCGTGCTCGGCGTCGACCTCGGGCCGCTGCCGGGAGCCCTTGCGGATCGGCGGCCGGCGAAGGAGCCCCTGTTCCCGCTGGGAGCCGGGAAGGCCCGGCGGCGGTGCGCCCGTGCGGTGCCGCCGATCGGCCTGGACCTCCAAGCCGTTTACGCCGCGTCCTTGCGGCTCGCGCTGGCCCGCCGGGAACGCCGGCATCGCGTGGAACACCTCGCGCTGGCGCTCGTCGCGCTCGATCCCGGCGCCGACTGGGTGCTGCGCGCCGCCGGCGCCGACCGCGGAGAACTGCTCGACCGGCTCGCCTCCGCCTTCCCGCCGCCGCGGCGCAACCGGATGCTGCGGGCCGAACGGCGGGTGGGGTGCCGGTCGAGGTGCCGCGACATCGTGCGCGGCTACCAGCACACCACGGGCCGCACGGCGGTGGCGCCGTCGGCGTTGGCCACGCTGGTGCACTGAAGGAGGGGCACCCCGGGAGGTGCCCCTCCGGTGGGTCAGAGGGGGTTGAACACGCCCAGCGGCGCCGTGCAGAACGGGCCGCCGACGTACTCGGCCGCGGGGCCCGTCGGGGCCGGCTTCGATGCCAGCTGGTCCGCGTACACCTCCGCGTCGTCCAGGGACTTGTAGCCCAGGGCCTCCGCCTCCGCCAGCGAGTAGATCCGGCGCGTGTTGTCCGAGACGCCCCAGATCAGCCGGTACCCCGGCGACGGCGCCGCAAGGCACGCCTCGAACAGCCGTGCGCCGTCGTCCGGGGAGAGCCACGTCGTCAGGCCGCGCGGGCCCAGCGGCAACGGCGTCTCGAAGCACGAACCGATCCGGATCACGATCACGTCCATGCCGAAGCGCGAGTGGTACAGGCTCCCCAGCGCCTCGATCGCCGCCTTCGAAACCCCGTAGAACGTGTCCGGCCGCGGCGACGAGTCCGCCGGGAGGTCGGAATCGACGCGGCGGAAACCCACCGCGTGGTTGCTCGACGCCAGGATCACCCGCTGGACGCCCGCGGCCCGCGCCGCCTCCAGGACCGTCTGGGTCCCGTTGATGTTGACGTCCAGGGTCGCTTCCCACGAGTTCTCGCGGCTGTGCCCGCCCAGGTGGATCAGCGCGTCGACGCCTTCGCACGCTTCCGCCATCGCCGCCGGATCGGTCACCGAGGCCGTCACGATCTCTTCGGAGTCGGAAGACGCCGTCTGCGGGGCCAGGTCGAGCAGGCGCAGCACCCGGCCCGGGCGCCGCAGGCGGGGGCGCATCAGGGTGCCGACGACTCCCGCCGACCCGGTGATGAGCACGCGCTGGTCCGTCATGGGGTTCCTCTCACACAGAAGGGTTAACGGATGCCGGCCCGGCGCAGCTGCTGCCCGAGCTCGGCGGTGGTCTCGGCGAGCAGTTCGCCGACGCGGCGGGCGTCGTCGTCGGTCACCTGGGCGATGGGCATCGAGCAGCTGATCGCGTCGGTGCCCGGGATGCGGTAGGGGATCACCGCGGCGACGCACCGGACGCCCAGCGTGCCTTCCTCGACCTCGGCGGCGTACCCGCGCTCGCGGGTGGCGGCGAACTCGGCGTGCAGGCCTTCGAGCGTGGTGATCGTGTTCGGCGTCAGCGCGGTCAGCGTGGCCGGCATCAGCGCCTCGATCTCGTCGTGCGTCAGCTCGGCCAGCAGCGCCTTGCCCAGCGCGGTCGCGTGCGCGGGCAGCGTGCGCCCGACGCGGGAGACGAGGTGCGTCGACCGCTGCGACTCGCGCGTCTCGAGGTAGACGACCTCGGTGCCGTTGCGGCGCGCGAAGTGCGCGGTGAAGCCGGTCTTCTCCCGGATGCGCTCCAGGGCTTCGGTGGCGAACGGGACGACGGCGTCGCGGTCCAGGTACGCCGTGCCGCAGATCAGCGCCCGGACGCCGAGGCGGTAGCGGGCGGTGTTCGCGTCCGCCTCCAGCCAGCCGGCCTCCAGCAGCGTCCGCAGCAGGCCGTGCAGCGACGAGCGCGGGAAGCCCGTGCGCGCGTGCAGATCGGACAGGGACAGCCAGACGTCGTTCGCCGCGAACGTCTCGATGAGGTCGACGGCCCGCCGCGCGGATTTGACGCCCGAAGTCTCGGCGGGGGCGCCATCGGCCGCTGCCGGGTTGTCCACCTTCTGCGGCATTTGTGCGCCTCCGTCCGGCCGTTGACTTGTGACCCCGGCCATATTAGCGTCCCGAACAACGTTCTTATGGATGAACATAATCACTATAACAGACTCCGTTCATAGATGTGAACAGTGGCACCACATCGACGTGGACGCGGAAGGGAGCCTGCGGTGCACGCACTCGACTGGGCGATGGTCTGCGCGTATTTCGCGCTGATGATCGTGATCGGCTGGTGGTCGCACAAGAGAGTCAGCGACGTCAAGGACTTCTTCACGGCCGGTGGCAAGATGCCGTGGTGGCTGGCGGGCATCTCCCACCACATGTCCGGCTACAGCGCTGTGCTTTTCGTCGCGTACGCGGGCGTCGCGTATACCACCGGCGTCACCGTCTACTTCTGGGGTTTCGCGAGCATCGGCATCGGCGTGGGCATCGGCAGCTGGCTGTTCGCCGCCCGCTGGAACCGGTTGCGCTCGAAGCTCGGCGTCGCCTCCCCGCTGGAGTACCTGGCCAAGCGGTACAACGTGCCGACGCAGCAGGCGCTCGCGTGGAGCGGCAGCCTGCTGAAGATCTTCGACATCGCGGCCAAGTGGTTCGCCGTCGCGACGCTGCTGCACGTGTTCGCCGGGCTGGACTACAACCTCGGCATCCTCATCACCGGCGCGGTCACCCTGGTCTACTGCACCATCGGCGGCCTGTGGGCCGACGCGCTCACCGACTTCGGTCAGTTCGTCATCCAGGCCATCGCCGCGATCGTGATGATCGTCGTGGTGCTGGGCAAACTGGGCGGGATCTCGGCGCTCTGGACGATGTGGGACAAGCTGCCCGAGGGCCACGTCGATCCGGTGACGTCCAAGTACACCACCATCTTCCTGCTCGTCTACGTGCTCGTGAAGACGCTGGAGTACAACGGAGGCATGTGGAACCTGGCGCAGCGGTACATGGCCGCGCCGACCACGAGCGCGGCCAAGCGCGGCGCGCGCCTTTCGTCCGCGCTGTACCTGGTGTGGCCGCTGGTGCTGATGTTCCCGATGTTCGCCGCCCCGCTGCTCATCCCCGGCGTCAAGGACCCGACGCAGTCGTACGCGATCATGACCACGACGTTCCTCCCGCCGGGCCTCGTCGGCCTGGTGCTGGCCGGGATCTTCTCGCACACCATGGCGATGGTCTCCTCCGACGCCAACGCGATCTCCGCGGTGATCACCCGCGACATGATCCCGGCGATGTTCCGCCGCACCCGGCAGTGGACCGACGTCCAGGGCCTCAAGGCCGCGCGGATCACCACGGTGATCTTCGTCGCGCTGACCATGCTCGTGGCCACCCAGGCGCAGAACCTCGGCGGCGTGCTGCAGATCGTCGTCAACTGGGTCGCCGCGCTGATGGGGCCGATCTCGATCCCGCTGCTGCTGGGCATGCTGCCGTGGTTCCGCAAGTGCGGCCCGCGCGCGGCGCTGATCTCCTGGGCGGGCGGCCTGATCGACTACGCCCTGGTGTACTACGTGTTCAAGGCGAACCAGACCGTGCTGGTCGCGACCCCGATCCTGGTCTCGCTCGCCCTGTACATCGGTCTCGGCCTGCTCGCCCCCGAGCGCAGTGCGGCCGCCGATGAGATCGTCGACACCGTGAACCTCGCCGACGACGACGTCGACCGCAAGAAGGAAGGCACGACCGTGCCCGCCTGAGGCAGGCCACACCCGGCCGAACCCGAAAAAGGACGAGAGAGCAGAACTGATGGCACAGAACGAGATCGAGCTGGACGGCCTGCTGGCGTTCCCCCTCACCCCGTTCACCGAGGACCTCGAGGTCAACCTCGACGCACTCGCGGAGAACGTGGAGAGCCACATCGCGGCGGGCGCCGGTGCGCTGTTCGTGGCGTGCGGCACCGGCGAGTTCAGCTCGCTCTCGCCCGCCGAGCACGCCTCGGTGCTCACCCGGGCCCGGGAGGTGGCCGCCGGCCGCGTCCCGGTCTGGGTGGGCGCCGGGGGCGGCGCGGCGTCGGCGCGGGCCGGCATCGCGACAGCGCAGGCGGGTGGTGCGGACGGCGTCCTGCTGCTGCCGCCGTACCTCGTCACCGGGCCGTCGTCGGGCCTGGTCGACTTCGTCCGCTACGCCGTCGGCCACTCGTCCGTGCCGGTCATCGTGTACCACCGCGGCACCGGCGTGTTCACCGCGCCGGCCGCGGCTTCGCTGCTGGACATCCCGTCGGTCGTCGGGCTCAAGGACGGCTACGGCGACGTCGAGTGCATGACCCGGATCGTCACCACGATCCGGTCGCTGGACACCGAGCGGGCGCGGAACTTCCTGTTCTTCAACGGGTTGCCGACCGCGGAGGTCTCGGCCAAGGCGTACGCCGCGATCGGCGTCGCCCGGTACTCCTCGGCGGTGCACTGCTTCGCGCCGGAGATCGCCCACCGCTTCCACCGCGCGCTCGGCGAAGGCGACACGCGCGTGATGGACGCCCTGCTCACCGGGTTCTACCTGCCGCTGGTGGCGTTGCGGGACGAGACGCCCGGCTTCGCCGTCTCGCTCGTGAAGGCCGCCGCCCGGCTGCGCGGCGACAAGGTCGGCCCGGTCCGGCCGCCGCTGGTCGAACCGACGCCCGAGCAGGTCCGCCGGCTCGAGAAGGTCGTGGAGGACGGCTTCGTGACGCTGAAGGGGCTCGGCTGATGCGAATCCTCGACGTGGTGCTCACCCCGGTCGCGTTCGCGGACCCGCCGCTGCTCAACGTCATGGGCGTGCACGAGCCGTTCGCGCTGCGCAGCATCGTCCAGGTCAAGTGCGAAGACGGGATCGTCGGGCTCGGCGAGTCCTACGGCGACGACGCCTTCCTCGGCGAGGTGCGCAAGGTGCTGCCGCGGCTGCGCGGCCACGACGTTTTCGACCTGCCGGGCCTCCAGCGGCTGGTCGCCGAAGCGCTGTCCGACACGGTGCTGACCGATGCGCACGGCCTGATCGGTGGGTTCTCCATCCGCAAGACGATCGCGAGCGTGTACTCGCTGTTCGAGGTCGCCTGCCTGGACGCCCAAGGGCACCTCCTGGGCCGTCCGGTGACCGACCTGCTCGGCGGCCGGGCCCGCGAAGCGGTCGAGTTCTCCGCCTACCTGTTCTACAAGTACGGCAAGCACGTCGACGGCCGCGAAGACTCCTGGGGCGAGATCACCACGCCCGAGACGCTGGTCGGGTCGGCGAAGCGGATGTTCGACGAGTACGGCTTCCGCTCGATCAAGCTCAAGGGCGGGGTCTACGAGCCCGCGCAGGAGATCGAGGGCGTCCGCGCGCTGGCCGAGGCGTTCCCCGGGCACCCGCTGCGGATCGACCCGAACGGCGCCTGGACGGTCGAAACGAGCATCCGGGTCGCTTCCGAGCTCGACGGTGTCCTCGAGTACCTGGAGGACCCGACGCCGGGCATCGACGGGATGGCCCAGGTGGCCGCCGAGGCGTCGATGCCGCTGGCCACCAACATGTGCGTGGTCAACTTCGGCGACGTCGAGCCGGGGTTCCGGGCGCGCGCGATCGGCGTGCTGCTGTCCGACCACCACTTCTGGGGCGGGTTGCGGGCCACGCAGGCGTTGTCGGTGACGTGCGAGAGCTTCGGCGTCGGCCTGTCGATGCACTCGAACAGCCACCTCGGGATCAGCCTGGCCGCGATGGTGCAGGTCGCCGCGGCGACGCCGCACCTGACCTACGCCTGCGACACGCACTGGCCGTGGAAGGTCGAAGACGTCATCGAACCCGGGGTGCTGGAGTTCGCCGACGGCGCCGTCGCGGTGCCGACCACCCCGGGGCTCGGGATCACGCTCGACGAGGACGCGCTGGCGAAGCTGCACGAGAACTACGTCCGATGTGGACTGACCAAGCGGGACGACGTGACGTACATGCGGAACTTCGTCGCCGGTTTCGAACCGAACACGGCGAGGTGGTGAGCCGGTGAAGGTGACGGGATACGCCTACCCCTGGGACGTCCTGGAGGACGGGTTCGCCGCCCGGGCCCGGGATCTGGGTGTCGACGAGGTGGCCGTGGCGCTGTCGTACCACAGCGCCCGCGCGGCGACGCCGTGGTCGCCGTCCCGGACGGCCGTCGTGGCGCGGCACGCGGCCTTCTACCGGCCGGTGTCCGGGGAGTGGGGCACGCTGCGTCCGTCCACTCCGGACTGGGTGTCGTCTTCGGATTCCGGGGGTGACGCCGTCCGGCTGCTCAACGCGGCCGGGATCCCGGCCGCCGCCTGGATCGTGCTGACCCACAACTCCCAGCTCGGCTACGAACACCCGGACGTCGTGGTCCGCAACTGCTTCGGCGAGGCCTATCCGTGGGCGTTGTGCCCATCACAGCCCGCCGTGCGCGAGTACGCGGCGAAGGTGACCGCGGAGGCCGTCGCGGGGCTGGAGCTGGCTTCGGTGATCCTCGAGGCCTGCGGCCCGCTCGGCGCGGTGCACCAGCACCAGCACGAGAAGACCGACGGCGTGTGGGCGCCCGCGGTGGCCCGGCTGCTGTCGATCTGCTGCTGCGAAGCCTGCGCTGCTTCCTGGGACGTCGACGCGGAAGCCGTCCGGGCCCAGCTCGTCGAGGAGGTGCGGCGGCTGATCGCGACCGGGGATCTGCAGATCACCGGCGATCGGCTGCCCCCGGAGCTGACGCAGCTGCTGCTGCGAGCCCGGCAGAAGGCGACCGACGAGCTGCGGGCCGCGGTTTTGGCCACGCTCCCGGAGGGCATCCGGATCGTGCTGCACGGCGCGCTCGACCCGTGGGTCACCGGCGCGCTGCCCGGGCTGACGCCGTCGGCGCCCGACGACGTCGACGCGGTCGTATTGTTCGGGTGGGCCCCCGCGACGGGTGCCGAGGCCGTCGCGGCGGCCCGGGAGGCCCTGCCCGAACGGGTGGCGATCGCGAGTTACATCACCGCGGTCGCCGCCGCGCCGGTGCCGGACATCGCCGCGTACGTCGGCGAGCTGGCCAAGGCGGGGGCCGCCGAGCTGCACCTGTACCACCTCGGACTGGCCGGTCCGGGTCGCTGGGGCGACCTGGGCACGGCCACCGCCGCCGCCCATGAGAACTGAGGAGCTGTTCCACCCATGAGCCAGGCCACTGACGCTGCCACGCTCGAGAAGATCCTGGCGGGAGCCGCCGACGCCGCCCGTCCCGCCGCCGAGGCGACCCCGGCCGAACGCGCGGGCTGGCTGACCGCCGTCGCCGACGCCCTCGACGCCGCCGCGGGCGAGCTCGTCCCGCTGGCGCACGCCGAGACGCACCTGCCGGAGACCCCGCGGCTGGCCGGCGAGCTGAAGCGCACGACGTTCCAGCTGCGCCTGTTCGCCGAGGTCCTCACCGACGGCGAGTACCTCGGCGCCACCGTCGACCACGCGGACCCGGACTGGCCGATGGGCCCGCGCCCGGACATCCGCCGCGTCAAGACCGCGATCGGGCCGGTGCTGGTGTTCGCGGCCAGCAACTTCCCGTTCGCGTTCAGCGTCGCCGGTGGTGATACGGCGTCCGCGCTGGCCGCGGGCTGCCCGGTGGTCCTCAAGGCCCACCCCGGGCACCCGGAGCTGTCCGCGCAGACGGGCTCGATCGTGCGGGAGGCGCTGATCAAGGCGGGCGCTCCGGCGGCCCTGTTCAACGTGATCTTCGGCCAGGAGGAAGGCGTCACCGCGCTGAAGGACCCGCGGATCGCGGCGGCGTCGTTCACCGGCTCGATCCCCGGCGGGCGGGCCCTGTTCGACATCGCGAACGCGCGGCCGCGGCCGATCCCGTTCTACGGCGAGCTGGGCAGCGTCAACCCGGTGGTGGTCACCGAGGCCGCGATCGCCGCGCGCGGGGAAGCCGTGGCGAAGGGCTACGCCGGGTCGTTCACCCTCGGCGCCGGCCAGTTCTGCACCAAGCCGGGCCTGCTGTTCCTGCCGGAGGACCACGGCCTGACCGACGTGCTGCGTTCGGCGCTGGACGGCGCCCCGGCCCAGCCGATGCTCAACGACCGGATCGCTTCCGGTTTCTCCGCTCAGCTGTCCGCGCTGCGGGAGGTCCCGGGTGTCGAGGTCGTGTCTTCGTCGGATTCTTCTTCGCCCGCGTTCACCCCGACGCTGCTGACCACCACCGGCAAGCAGTTCCTCGAGGGCGGCGACACCGTGCACGAGGAGTGCTTCGGGCCGGCGTCGCTGATCGTCACCTACGCCGACCAGGCCGAGCTGCTGCGCCTGCTCGACGTGATCGAACCGGGGCTCACCGCCACGATCCACGGCGAGGAGTCCGATGTGGACTGGCTCCGGCCGGTGCTGCCCTCGCTGGCCCGCATCGCCGGCCGGCTGCTGTGGAACGACTGGCCCACCGGCGTGACGGTGAGCTGGGCCCAGCAGCACGGCGGCCCGTACCCGGCCACGACGGCCCCGACGACGACTTCCGTCGGCACCGCGGCGATCGAGCGGTTCCTGCGCCCGATCGCCTGGCAGGGCTTCCCGGACGCCCTGCTCCCCGAACCCCTGCAGGAGGCCAACCCCTGGCAGCTGCCCCGCCGCACCGACGGCTCCCGCTGATCCGCAGATTCCGCTGACCGCCGCGGGGGCGCCCCCCGGTTCCAGCCTATCGCTCGGCACCGACAGTTTCCGTTGATCCGGCGCCACTGACCCCACACCACCGATCGGCGCCACCGACCCGCGGGGGCGCCCCCCGTTTCCACATTACCGCTCGGCACCGACAGTTTCCGGAGCCGAGAGCCGGAAAAGTCACCTTCGGGGCACCAGATGCCCCGAAGGTGGCACACACAGAACAAATTCCGCCGCCGCACAACTGAATCCCCGTTCCCCGCAAGCCAAGGATGTCTTGATCCTGGAAGGCGTTGTCATGCCCGTGAACCGGAGAAATGCCCTGCGCGGCGGTGCCCTGGCGGCCGCTTCCACCGTGCTCCTCACCCGCCCGGCCTTCGCCGCATCCGCGGCCACGCCCGCGGCGAAAGCGGCCGGCCCGGTGCCCGCCGCGACCGCGCCGATCGTCGCCGCCTACCGGCAGCTGCAGACCGGCATCAACCGGCCGTCGCCGGAACGCGCCGCGGCGCTGGCCAACCTCGGCCGGGTCGCCAAGGCCTACAACGCGAGCCTGTCCGTCGCCGGCGGGGCTGCTCCACTGTGGACGGACCTGCCGCTCGGTCCTGGCAGCGACTACACGACGTCGATGTACGCGCGGCTGCGCGCGATCGCCGTCGACTGGGGCACGCCGGGCGGGGCGCTCTCCGGCGACCCCGTGGTGCTCGACCGCATCAAGTCGGCGCTGGAACTCATCAATGCCAGCCAGTACAACGAAACCGTGGGCGAAATCGGCAACTGGTACACGTACGAAATCGGTATCCCGTACTACCTGCTGCACACGCTGTCGGTGGTCGCGGACCAGCTCACCGCGGAACAACTGGCCCGCTACCTGGCGCCGGTCAAGCGGTTCGTCGGCAACCCGAACCTGCGCGCGAACAACGCGTCGGTGGTCGAAACCGGCGCCAACCGCGCGGACAAGGCCCTCATCTCGATCGTCTCGGGCGCGCTGCTGGGCGACACGGCGTGGATCAAGACCGGCATCGACGCGCTCACCGACGTCGCGGGCGGGGGTGCGGCGAGCGTCGTCGCCAAGCTGGATCGCGCGGCGGGCGACGGCTTCCACGTCGACGGCTCGTTCATCCAGCACGACACCATCCCCTACCCCGGGCACTACGGCATCGTGCTGCTGACCGCGCTCGCCGGCGCCATCCACGTCACGCAGGGCACCGCGTACGCGCTCCCGCAGCCGCTCAAGGACAAGATCTACGCGCTCGTCGCCGACAGCTACGCGCCCTTCGTCTACGCGGGCGCGCTGATGGAGCCGGTGCGCGGGCGGATGCTGTCGCGCCAGGGGGAGACCGGCCACGACATCGGCCACCAGCTCACCGTCGCGACGCTGGTGCTGGCCCGGACCGCGTCGGGCAAGACGAAGAGCGACCTCAACGCGCTGGCCGCGAAGTGGATCAAGGAAGGCGAGTACGCGCCGCTGCTGAAGATCCCGGACCCGGAGCGGTTCGCGCCCGGCCCGGACCTGGTGGCGACGCCGGGCATCGAGTTCGCGCAGGACATGCTGGCGTCGGGGGCGCGCCCGGCGCGGGTGGTGGCGACGCACCGGATCTTCGGCCAGCAGGACCGGATGGTCCACGTCACCGACGACTGGTCGGCGTCACTGGGCGTCAGCTCGACGCGGATCTCGCGCTACGAAGCCATCAACGGCCAGAACATGAAGGGCTACCACGTCGGCGACGGCGTGCTCTACACGTTCCTGCCGAGCGCCAAGGGCCACTACACCGACGCCTACTGGCCGACGGTGGACCCGCTGCTGCTGCCGGGCACGACCGAGCACGACGGCCCGGTCGACCCCAAGTTCGGCGGCGTGCCGGTGGGGCCGGACCCGCACACCGGCGGCGTCCGCTGGGACGAGCGGTACGGCGCGTACGCGTTCGGCTTCAAGAACTGGGACGGCTCGCTGGTCGCGAAGAAGTCGTGGTTCTTCACCCCGGACGGCATCCTCTGCCTCGGCGCCGGGATCACCAGCACGTCGCCCTACGCCGTGCGCACGACGATCGAGAACCGCAACCTCGGCGAGGGCGGCCGCGGGACGCTGCTGGCCGACGGCCGGCGCGTGGCCACCGACCTCGGGAAAGCCTCCGCGCTGCGGCGGCCGCGCTGGGCGCACCTGGAGAACGTCGGCGGGTACCTGCTCCTCGACGACGCCTCGGTGACGGCGTTGCGCGAAGACCGGACGGGCGCGTGGCGCGACATCGACACGGGCGCCAACACCAAGGGCACCACGACACCGAACACGCGCCGGTACCAGAAGCTGGTCCTGGAACACGGCGTGAAGCCGACGGACGCGAAGTACGCGTACGCGGTGCTCCCGGGCGCTTCGGTGATCGACACGCTCACTGCGTCCTGGGCGTGGCGGGTGCTGGCGAACACCCCGGTGGTACAGGCGATCCGCGTGGCCGGCGGCACGGTGCTGGCGAACTTCTTCGCGGCGGGCACGGTCGGCGACCTCGGCGTGTCCGGGCCGGCCTCGGTGGCGATCGGGCGGTGCGGGGCCCGGACCCAGCTCGCGGTGTCGGATCCGACGCAGCTGCAGGACAGCGTCACGGTGACGGTGCGCGGCCGATCCGTGGAGGTGCCGCTGAAGGGCACGTTCGGCGCGACGAAAGTGATCGCGGTGTAGGCAGACCTCCCCGCCGGGCCGGTGCCCCGACCCGGTCCGGCGGGGTCCCCACCTCGGTTAGGCTGCCGGTCATGACCGAGCACGTGGACGTCCTGATCGTGGGCGCCGGCCTGTCGGGGATCGGCGCGGCCTGCCGCCTGCAGGAGCGCTTGCCGGGCAAGACGTATGCGGTGCTGGAAGCGCGCGACACCATCGGCGGCACCTGGGACCTGTTCCGGTACCCGGGAATCCGGTCCGATTCGGACATGTTCACCCTCGGTTACCCGTTCCGGCCGTGGAAGGACCCGAAGGCGATCGCGGACGGGCCGTCGATCCTGAGCTACATCCGCTCGACGGCCGAGGCGTTCGGCGTGACCACCCATATCCGCTTCGGGCACCGGGTCGTGCGGGCTTCGTGGTCGTCGCCGGACGCGCGGTGGACGGTCTCGACCGCGCACGGCGCCACGTTCACCTGCCGGTTCCTGTACCTGTGCAGCGGCTATTACTCGTACGAGTCCGGGCACGTCGTCGACTTCCCGGGCCGCGCGGAGTTCGCCGGGGAGATCGTGCACCCGCAGCACTGGCCGGATTCGCTGGACCACACGGGCAAGCAGGTCGTGGTGATCGGCAGCGGGGCGACGGCGGTGACGCTGGTCCCGGCGCTCGCGTCGCGCGCTTCGCACGTGACGATGCTGCAGCGGTCGCCGTCGTACATCGTGGCGAGGCCGGGGCACGACGCGCTGGCCGACCGGCTCCGCGCGCTGCTGCCGGAAAAGCTCGCCCACCGGCTGATCCGCGGCAAGAACGTGGTCATGGGCACGCTGTTCTTCCAGCTGATGCGGCGCCTGCCGGACCGGACGTCACAGGTGCTGCGCAAGCGGGTGGCGGCGCAGCTGCCCGCGTCGATCCCGGTGGACCCGCACTTCGTGCCGTCGTACGACCCGTGGGACCAGCGGCTGTGCCTGGTGCCGGACGCGGACCTGTTCCGGGCGTTGCGCTCGGGCCAAGCGGACATCGTGACGGACCGCATCACGCGGTTCACCACGTCGGGCGTGGCTTTGGAGTCGGGTCGCACGCTGAAGGCCGACGTCATCGTGACGGCGACCGGTCTGCGGCTGGTGGCGTTCGGCGGGATTTCGCTGACGGTCGACGGGCGGGCCATCGAGCCGGGGGAGCAGCGGGCGTACAAGGGCACGATGTTCGGCGGCGTGCCGAATCTGGCGTGGTGCATCGGATACACGAACAGCTCGTGGACGCTGCGGGCGGACCTGGCGTCGCAGTACGTGTGCCGCCTGCTCGCGTACCTGGACCGGAACGGGTACGCGTTCTGCGTGCCGGACGCGGCCTCGGCGTCGGGCGCGGGCCGGCCGCGGCCGATCGTGGACCTGCAGTCGGGGTACATCAAGCGGGCCGCCCACGGCCTGCCGAAGCAAGGCGGGCGACGGCCCTGGACGATGCGCCAGAACTACCTGCTGGACCTGGCGGACATGCGGTTCACCCGCGTGGACGACGGGGTGCTGCGCTTCGGCCACGCGGGCTGAAGGTGCTCAGCTTTCGTGCTCGTGCAGCAGCCTGCGGACCGCGTTCCGGTCGCCCTCGATCGTGATCCGGTTGTCGGCGATGGCCTTCTCGAGGTCGGAAGGCTGCTCGAGCAGGGCGTTCAGCGTCGACGGGTCGGTCCGGATCGCCGCGTCCGGGGCGCCGGGCTCGCCCGGCTCGATCGTCAGGCGGCCCGGCTCGGTGCGGACCGTCCACACGCGAGCGTCCAGTTCGACGCGGTAGCAGGCGGTGCCGCGCGGGCGGGCGGACCCGCGGAGGAACAGCAGCACGGAGGTGACGCCGAGGGACGCGGGCCGGGGGAGCGGGACTCGCGCGCCCCACGCGCCCAGCGCCAGCACGACCGGCTCCAGTTCGCGGCCCCAGCCGGTGAGCTCGTAGACCGTCGACGCGGCCGGGGGCGGTAGCTGCCGGCGCGTCACGACGCCGTGGCTCTCGAGCTCGCGGAGCCGGTCGGTGACCAGGTTCGAGCTGGCGCCGGGGAGCGCGCGGCGGACGTCGGAGAACCGCTGCGGCCCGAGCAGCAGTTCGCGCACCACGAGCAGGGCCCAGCGTTCCCCGACGACGTCCAAGGCGCGGGCGATCGTGCAGGCGTCCCCGTAGCTGCGGCTCGTCGGCATGGTCCTAATGTACAACTCGGTGGTTGTTTTTAACAACTGGATGGGCGTACGGTCGGCCCTGTCCGCACGTCGACGGAAAGGAACGGTCATGGGCCGGCCAGTCGTGCACTTCGAGATCATCGGTACCGACCCGGCGCGGCTGCGCGGGTACTACGGCGAGCTGTTCGGCTGGGACTTCGACACGTCCGGCCCGGTGTCGGACCAGGTGTCGGAACCGGGCGAGTACGGGTTCACGGAGACGGACACCATCCCGGGCGGCGTCGGCGGCGGCGCGGGTTTCGAGGGTCACGTGGTGTTCTACGCAGGCGTCCCGGACGTCGCGGCGGCGCTGGCCGAGGCCGAACGCCTCGGCGGCACCCGCCGGATGGGCCCGGACCGCGTCCCGGGGCGCGACCTGGTGGTCGCCCACTTCACCGACCCGGAGGGCAATCTCGTCGGCCTCGCAGGCCCGGCCTGACCCGGCGCTTGCGCCAGGGGGCATCTCGCGTGATTGGGAGGACGACTCGCGTGATTGAGGAGTCAACTCGCGTGTTTGGAGGGACGACACGCGTGATTGGAGGGGCATCTCGCGTGATTGGGGAGGCATCTCGCGTGATTGAAGGGGCATCGGGCTGATGCCTGCGTGATGCCCCTTGGGATGCGGCAGGGCCCCGGAACCCACGTGGGTTCCGGGGCCCTGCCGGGTCGCGTGCGGTCAGCCTTGGCGGGCCTTCGAGCGCGGGTTGTCCTTGTTGATCACCAGGATCTTGGACCCCCGGCGGATGACCTGGGCGCCCGGCTGACGGGCGAGCGAGCGGATCGAGCTGCGAACCTTCATGGCGAGCCGTCCTTCCTGCGGGAGCTGTCGTCCCACGTCTGCTTCAACCGGCGGGCCGTCAGTTTCATTCCGCAACTCAGCTGCTCTCGCGGGCTGCCCAGCTCTGCAGGTCGTCGCCGCGGATGGCTGCGGCCATCAGGTCCGGGAACTGGTCCGGGGTGCACGCGAAGGCCGGGATGCCGAGCTCGGCCAGGGCCGCCGCGTTCTCGTGGTCGTACGACGGTGCGCCGGAGTCCGACAGCGCCAGCAGCGTCACCACCTGGACCCCCGCGCCGGCCAGCTCGGCGATCCGGTGCAGCAGTTCCTCCTCGTCCCCGCCCTCGTAGAGGTCGCTGATCAGCACCAGCAGCGTCCGCTCCGGGCGCTCGACCAGGCCCTGGCAGTACGCGATCGCCCGGTTGATGTCCGTGCCGCCACCCAGCTGGGTGCCGAACAGGACGTCGACCGGGTCGGCGAGGTGCTCGGTGAGGTCCGCGACCTCCGTGTCGAACGCCACGAACGACGTCTTCAACGCCCGCATCGACGCCAGGACCGCACCGAACAGCCCCGAGTACACCACCGACTCCGCCATCGAGCCCGACTGGTCGACGGCCAGGATCACGTCCCGTTGCACCGCCTGCTGCCGCCGGCCGAAGCCGATCAGCTTCTCCGGGACGATCGTGCGCAGCTCGGGGGAGTAGTGCTTCAGGTTCGCGTGGATCGTGCGGGCCCAGTCGACGTCGCCGGGGCGGGGCCGGTGCGTGCGCGACGCCTTGTCCAGCGCGCCCCGGATCGCCGCGCGGGTGCGTTCGGCGAGCCGTTCCTCCAGCTCGGTGACGACCTTGCGGACCACCTCGCGCGCGGTCTCCTTGGTTTCCTCCGGCAGCACGCCGTTCAGCGACAGCAGCGTGCCGACCAGGTGGACGTCCGGCTCGACTGCCGACAGCAGCTCCTTTTCCAGCAGCATCCGGGTGAGCCCCAGCCGGTCGACCGCGTCGCGCTGCATGACCTGCACGACGGTGCTCGGGAAGTAACGCCGGATGTCGCCGAGCCAGCGCGCGACCCGCGGCGCCGAGGCACCCAGGTTCGCGCTGCGCGGGCCGCCCGAGGCTTCCTCGTCGGGCTTGTCGTAGAGGGCGGCCAGCACCGCGTCCACGCCACTGTCCTCTTCGGACAGCTGAGCATCGGTCAGTCCGGGCCCGGCGCCGTCCCCGCCCAGCACCAGCCGCCAGCGCCGCACCCGGTCGGTGGCAGTGCTCATCGCCGCCTCCGCGGGAGGGAGTCCGTCGGCGGTGGTCATGCCCCCACCCCCAACAGCGTCGCCAGGACCGGAAGTACGCGCTCCGCACGGTCCTCGTCGAGTTCGTCGGCCACGGGCACGACGCGAGCGGCGCCGGTGAGCCCGGCCGCGCGCTGCCCGATCGCTCGTTTCTCCGGTCCGCTGAACGCCCCGAACGTGCGGCGCAGCAACGGAAGCACCTCGGTGAAGACGTCGTCGGGGATCGCCGCCAGCCACGCGTCGATCACCCGCAGCAGGCCTTCGTCGTGCACCAGCAGCAGGGCCCCGCCGTCGAAGAAGCCCTCGACGTAGGCCGCGCCCGCCGACGGCACGACCCCCGGCGTGAGGGCCCGGCCCAGCCGCAGTTCGATGTCGAGCGCGTCGAGCAGCCCGGCGTCGTGCAGGATCCGGGTGAGCCGTCCGGCCAGCAGCGGGGGCAGCGACGGCCGTTCGGCCAGCCGGGCCAGCGCCGCCAGCCAGCGTTCCTTCGGCTCGTCGCCCAGCAGCGAGGTCGCGTCGTGCACTCCGTCGACGAGCTTGGCCAGCCGGGCCGCGGCGTCGTCGTCGATGCCGTGGGCGGCCGGGGGCAGGCCGGCGCAGATCCGGTCGAGCATCCGGTCGGCGACCGCCCGCAACGCGCCGGTGTCCGTGCCGCGGACGTTGCCGTACCGGGTCGCCCTGGCCAGCGCGGGCAGGGCCGACATCAGCCGGGCGACGTCCGCGTCCGCCGCCGCGCGCGCGTCGAGCGCCGCGAGTGCTTCGGGCAGCGCCTCCGGCAGGTCGGCGAGCAGGCAGTTCTCGACGGCCGTGGTGACTTCGTCCAGCGGTGGCGTGCCTTCGACCGTGCCCCGGACCGCGGCGGTGGCCGCCGACGGCACGGTGGTGCCGTGCACCGCGGCCGCGACCAGGTCAACCTCGAACGACGGTTCCCAGGCCAGCGCCCAGGTTTCGCGGAAGGTGCCCTTGTTCCGCCGCGCGGACGCCTCCCGGCTGCCCCACTCGATGCCGAGGATCCGCAGCCGGTGCAGCAGCTTCGAGCGATCGAGCCCGCCCGGCGTCCGCAGGTCGAGGTCGAGCTCCTTGACGACCGGGTCCTTCTTGAGCCGCAGGCGTTTCGCGGTTGCGGTCAGGTCCGCGGCCAGCGGCGGCTGCGGGACGCGCTCGGGCACCTCGCCGAGCCGTTCGCCGACCACCAGCCGCCGCGTGACCAGCTCGACCTGCACCTCGTCCCCGCCGCACAGCACGGACCGGGTGGCTTCGGTGACCTCGGCGAGCCCGGCCGACGACCGGCCCCGCAGCGTCGCGAGCGTCTCGGCCAGGCGGACCGCCTCGATGACGTGCGCGGTCGAGACCGGCAGGTCCTCCTCCCGCAGCACCGCGGCGACGCCGGTCAGCCAGCGCGTGGTGACGTCTTCGGGGGTGGTGAAGAGGTGGTGGTACCAGCCCGGCGATCGCACGCCGGCGCCGTAGCCGCTGGCCGTGGCGAGGCGCCCGTGCGTCCACGGCACCCAGGTGCACGCGACCTTCCGCTTCGGGAGTCCTTTGAGGACGGCCTGGTCGTGCGACGCCGGTGGCAGCGGATCCGCCAGCGCGGGCACGTGCCAGGCGCCGCAGACGACGGCGATGTTCTCGAAGCCGTCCTTGCGGGTGCGGCGCAGCACCGAGCGCATGTACGCCTCGCGGCGGGCTTCGTTGCCCTGCGCGGGTTTTTCGTCTTCCCGCACCGCGCTCATCGCCTCGGCGATCACTTCGAACGGGCTTTCGGTGTCCCGCCGCGACTCGACGACGTCGTCCCACCAGCGTTCCGGGTCGTCGTACCCGCCGGCCGAGGCCAACAGGGCGAGTGGGTCGACCGGTGGGCCGGTGTGCTCGTCCGGCCCCGCGGCGAACGTGTTCGCGGCCGGCAGGTCGCAGAACCGCACCGGGATCCCGGCCTCGCGGGCGTAGGCGAGCGCCTGCCATTCGGGGCTGAAGACGGCGAACGGCCAAAACGCGGCGCGCGAGACGTCGTCGGTCGCGTAGGCCAGCAGCGCGACCGGGGGTGCCATGGCCGGGTCTTCGGTGAGCTCGACCAGGGCGTCGGCCTCGGGTGGCCCCTCGATGAGCACGACGTCGGGTTCGAGTTCGGCGAGCCGCGCCGCCACGGCCCGGGCGGATCCCGGGCCGTGGTGGCGGATGCCGAGCAGGTGGGTCGCCGTCACGAAAGCTCCTGGCCCGCCCGGTAGAAGTCGGCCCAGCCGTCGCGTTCGCGGACCACGGTCTCCAGGTATTCGATCCAGATCGCGCGGTCGGCCACCGGGTCCTTGACCACCGCGCCGTGGATGCCCGCCGCGATGTCGTGCGGGCGCAGGACGCCGTCGCCGAAGTGGGTGGCCAGGGCGAGCCCGCCGGTGAGCACGCTGATCGCCTCCGCGGTCGACAGCGTGCCGGACGGTGACTTCACCGCCGTGCGGCCGTCTTCGGTGCGGCCCGAGCGCAGCTCGCGGAACACCGTGACCACGCGGCGGATCTCGGCCAGCTCGGCGGCCTCCGCGGGCAGCTGCAGCGCCGTGCCCAGCTCGGCGACCCGCCTGCTGACGATCTCGACCTCCGCCTCGGCGCTGTCCGGCAGCGGCAGCACGACCGTGTTGAACCGCCGCCGCAGCGCGCTGGACAGCTCGTTGACGCCCTTGTCGCGGTTGTTGGCCGTTGCGATCAGGTTGAAGCCCGGCCGGGCCTGCACCTCGGTGCCCAGTTCCGGGACCGGCAGCGTCTTCTCGGACAGGATCGTGATCAGCGAGTCCTGGACGTCGGCGGGGATGCGCGTCAGCTCCTCGAGCCGGGCCAGCTTGCCGTCCCGCATCGCGCGCAGCACCGGGCTTTCGACGAGGGCGGCGGCGCTTGGGCCCTCGGCGATCAGCCGGGCGTAGTTCCAGCCGTAGCGGATCGACTCCTCGGACGTGCCCGCGGTGCCCTGCACCAGCAGCGTCGAATCGCCGCTGATGGCCGCCGAGAGGTGCTCCGACACCCACGTCTTCGCCGTGCCGGGCACGCCGAGCAGCAGCAGCGCGCGGTCGGTGGCGAGCGTGGCGACCGCGACCTCGATCAGCCGCCGCGGACCGACGTACTTCGGCGTGATCACCGTGCCGTCCGGCAGGGTGCCGCCGAGCAGGTACTCGACGACGGCCCAGGGCGAGAGGTTCCAGTTCGGCGGCTTCGCCCGTTCGTCGGCGGCGGCCAGCGCGGCCAGCTCGGCGGCGTGGTCCTGCTCGGCGTGCGGCCGGAGGACGGTGGCGGGGGCGGTCATGCGAGCTCCTCGTACATTTCGCGGCGGAAGTTCAGCGTTTCGGTGAGCGCCCGGCGCCACGGCCCGGCGTCCATGGTCAGGCGGGTGGTGGCCAGCGGGTGGCGCAGGCACTGCGGCGGCACCGCGCGCGCGATCACGACGGCGGCGTGCGAAACCAGGCGGTGGTCGTCCTGACGGGCGATCCAGTCGAGCAGCGCGGTGCCGAGTTCCTTCGTCCACGGCCGGGGCAGTTCGTGCACCAGCCGCGCGAACGATTCGACGGGCAGCCGGCTCACCAGGTGCCCGACCGTGGCGGCCTGGCCGGCCGGGCTCAGCACCCCGAGCAGCGGCGGCGTGGTGCGCCCGCCGGGGTCGGCGCCGATGAGGGCCTGCGCCCAGGTTTCGTCGCGCTGGCGCAGGGTGGCGGTGGCCCAGGAGTCCCGCAGCACGGCGGCCGGGCAGCCTTCGACGGCCATCCGCACGACCTCGGCCGGCGGGCCGAACTCGGCCCAGAAGGACAGCGGCGCGGCCGCGACGAGGGTGCGCAGCCGGACGGTGCCGTCGCCGCGATCGCCGGAGGGCAGGGAGACGGTGAGCACCCGGTCCCGGCGGTGGACCAGCGGGCGCAGCCGTTCGGCCATGCTCCGGCCGTAGCGCGTGCCCGGCAGCCGGCCGAGCAGATCGGCGGCCTGTTCGCGGACGGCGGCGGCCCGATCGGCGAGCGCAGCCTCGAGGAAGGCTTCGTCGCCGGCCCGGACATGCCCGGCGAGGACGCCGAGGAAGTCGGCGCGGATGTCGGCGGGCTCGGTCTTCCACGACGTGGTGAGGGCTTCGCGGGCGGCGTCGGGATCCTGGGCGAGCTTGGTGCCGAGCCACCGGCGGCGCTGGGCGAGGCTGCCGTACTGCCAGACGTCTCCGGATTCTTCGGCAGGCGCGGCCAGGAACGCCCAGTCGGGGTTCCGCTGCCCGAGCCAGGCGCCGACGGACCCGGCGACGGCCGCCAGCGGCCCGCGCAGGGCGACCTTGGTGCGCGCGGCCTCGGCGAGCAGCGGCAGGGTTTCCGGCGGCACGCGGTAGCCGGTGCCTGCCACGATGCCGAGCCACTCGAGCAGGAGGTCGGGGTGACTGGCGGCGAGCAGCCGGCCGAGCCGCTCCCGGGCCGGCGGCGGCACGAAGGGCCGTTCGTCGGCGGCGGCCACGGGGAGTGGCCGGACGTCGTGCAGCGGCCGCCGCCCGGCCCGCCGGTAGGTGCTGAGCACGGCCGCGGCGGTGAGCAGCTGTTCGGCGGGATCGGCACGGCCGGCGATGAGCTCTCGGACGGCGGCCGGCTGGGCGGCGGGGTCCAGGGCGCGCCGCCGGGTGCCGAGCAGGGCGGTGCCGACGAGGTCTTCCCAGGCCTTCATCGGGACACCTCGGATTCCTGGTGGTAGTAGTGGAAAACGGTCACAGCCGCACCGCCCGGTTCTCGTGCCAGCACGTCAGCGGCCGCAACCCCGCCGGGCTCCACTCGCCGGCCACCGTCAACGGGCGCCCCGCCGACAGCGCCGGCAGTGACCACGGGAACGCGTACGGCACCAGCGGCATCGCCGTTCCGTCCTTTTCGGACAGACACCAGCCGCCTGCGTGCTCCGCCGGGGTGACGCCCGACAACAGCACCGGCCAGCGCTCCAGCCACGGGTCCGCCGCCATCGCCTGTGTGTGCGCCGCCAAGGCGTCCGCGATCGAACCCCCTTCGGCGGTCGGAGCCGCGAGGGGGATTCCGCGCTCCGCCACCAGGGCCCGCAGCGGCGCCGCGCCCGGGTAGAACGCCAGTTCGGCGGTCAGCCGGTGGCCCGGTGGCAGCGTCGCGTCCAGGGGACGGCCCGGTGGGGCGAACGACAGCACCAGCGCGTCCCGGCCCGTGCCGAGGCCGCGCAACCACGTCCGGCGGGTGAGCAGCCGGTCGTTCTCCTCGTCCGCCGCGCCGGTGATCAGCCAGTCGTCCGCGACGCGCTCGCCGGTCTCCAGCACCCGGGCCGTCTCCACCGAAAACCCCAGCCGCGTGCGGACGGTATCCGCCAGCGCGGGCGGCAGCGACTCCAGGCGCGTGGCCGCGTCGGCGAGCAGGTACAGCTGGGACAGCTCGGCCAGCAGCGCCTCCGGCCAGTCGCGGCGGCCGACGATCCCCGCCGCCCGGCGCAAGCCGCCCGCGAGGCCCGACGCCTGTGCGTCGACCATCCGCGCCGCGACCGTGCGCAGCTCTTCCCCGCCGTTGCGCTCGAAGCGCGCGAAACCGGCCCCGATCCGGTCGGTCAGCCAGACCTTCAGCTCCGCGACGCCGCCTTCGACGCGGGCCGCCCGATCGGCAGCGCGCCGGGCGGCCGCCTCCTCGTCCTTCGGGCCCGCCGCCTCGGCGCGGTTTTCCGCCCGGCGGGCGCGGTCGGCGCGTTCGGACAGCCACGCGTGCACCCAGTCGGGTGGTTCCGCGCCGTCGACCCGGCCGGCCGCCCAGAGCAGCAGCAGCCCCAGCGCGTGCTTGCACGGGAACTTCCGGCTGGGACAGGAACACCGGAACGCGGGCTCGGCCAGCTCGACGCACGTCTGGTACGGCTTCTTGCCACTGCCCTGGCAGAAGCCCCACACGGCGTCTTCGGACGCACCCGCGCCCGACCACTTCGCCGGCGTGGCGAGCGCCCGGCCCGCCTTCTCCGAAGCGGGATCCGGCGCCAGCCCGGCCACGCGTTCCGCGGTCCACGGCACCGCCGTCACCACCTGTCCCCCCACTGTGCTCCCTCGCTTTCCGGTCCTTGCTGAAGCATGCCAGCACCCACCGACATTTTTTGGGGGGCTCGGGTGGCGGAGCCCCCGACCTGGGGCGAAGCCCCAGATGTCACCGACAATTTCCGGAACGCGAGTATTCTAGTGCTAGAGTAAGAGCGTGCTGACCGACGCGGAACTGACGGTGCTCGGCCTGGTGGTCGAGCGGCCGAGGCACGGCTACGAGCTGGACGAAGTCGTCTCGGAGCGCGGCATGCGCGACTGGACGGCCCTCGGCTTCAGCTCGATCTACTACGTCCTGGGGAAACTCCGCGAGAAAGGCCTGGTCGCCGAGGTCGCGGGCGAACGCCCGCACCCCAAGGCCAAAAAGACGTTCACGGCCACCGAAGCGGGCCGCAAAGCGTGCGCGGCGGCCGCCGAAGCCGCCGTCGCGGAGCTGCGCCCGGTGCACCCGCCGGTGCTCGTCGGCCTGGCGAACAGCCCGGCCGTGCCGCCCGAACGCCTTGCGGCCGCGCTGGCCCGGCGCGCGGAAGCCGTAAAAGAGCGGCTGGCCGAGGTCCGCCGCGCGGCCGCGGCCCAGGAACACGCCCCGCCGTTCGTCCGCGCGATCTTCGACTACTCCATCGCCCAACTCGAGGCGGAAGCCCGGTGGCTGGAAGGAATGACCTGATGCCCTACGACGTCAAGAAGGACCTGAAGCAGCTCTACGCGCCCAAGAACACCGACTGGGCCCTGGTGGACGTCCCCGAACAGCGGTTCCTCGCGATCGACGGCCGCGGCAACCCGAACACGGCGGAGAGCTACCGGAAAGCCGTCGAAGCGCTCTACGGCTTCGCCTACACGATCAAAATGGTGGCGAAGCAGCGCGGTGAGGACTTCGTCGTGGGCCCGTTGGAGGGCCTGTGGTGGGCCGAGGACTACGCGGCTTTCACCGTGCGCGCCAAGGATTCCTGGCAGTGGACCATGCTCATCGCGCAACCGGAGTGGATCGGCGAAGACGCCGTCGAGGAGGCCCGGGAAACGGTGCGGCGCAAGAAGAAACTCGAGGCGCCGGTGCGGTTGGAGAAGCTGCACGAGGGCCGCTGTGCGCAGGCGCTGCACATCGGGTCGTACGACGACGAAGGTCCGCTGCTGGCCCGCCTGCACGACGAATACCTTGCGGCGCAAGGCCTGAAGCCGACCGGCTTGCACCACGAGGTGTACCTCGGTGATCCGAGACGGGTGGAGCCCGCGAAGCTGCGGACGGTGCTGCGCCAGCCGGTCGGCTAGATCGCCGCTCGTTGGCCGGTCGCCAGCGCCCCAATGTGGCCTTCGGTGCGTTGAACGCACCGAAGGCCACATTGGGTGCGTTGAACGCAACCAAGGCCACATTGGGGCGCTTGAGGCGACCGCCGCGGTCAGTATTCGCTGGTCGCCGGCCAGGTGTCGTCGTGGAGGAGGCGCTTGAGGATCTTGCCCGTCGCGTTGCGGGGCAGGTCCGGGACGAAATACACGTCCCGCGGCACCGCGAAGCGAGCCAGGCGGTGGTGGATGTACTGGCGGATGTCCTCCGCGTGCAGCGACGCACCCCGGCGCGGGACGACGTACGCCGCCAAGCGCTGGCCCCACTCCGCGTCCGCCACGCCGACCACCGCCGCGTCGTGCACGCCCGGGAGCGCCACCAGCGCCTCTTCCACCGGGCGGGGAAACACGTTCTCGCCGCCCGAGACGATCATTTCGTCGGCCCGGCCGGTGACGAACAGGCGGCCCGCCGCGTCGAGGTAGCCGACGTCGCCGCTGGCCATCATGTCCGCCGCGCGAGCCGGGTCCGTTCCGCTCGTGTAGCCCTCGAACAGCATGTCGTTGCCGACGAAGATCTGGCCCTCGCCGCCCGGCGGCACCGGCTTGCGGTCCTCGTCCAGGATCGCCAGCCGCGTGCCGAGCGGGCAGCGGCCGGCCGTCGTCGGTGCCGCGCGCAGGTCGGCCGGGTCGGCGATGCTGGCCCAGGACACCTCGGTCGAGCCGTAGAAGTTGTAGAGGACGTCGCCGAAGGTGTCCATGAACGACGTCACGAACGGCCCGGACATCGCCGAGCCGCTGCTGGCCACGATCCGCAGCGACGACAGGTCGTAGCGCGCGCGGATCCGCTCGGGCAGGTCCATGATCCGCTGCAGCATGATCGGCACGGCGAACAGCGCGTCGCACTTCTGCTCGGCGATCGTCCGCAACGTCTCTTCGGCGTCGAACTTGCGGATCAGCGCGAGCGACGCCCGCAGCGCCATCCCGATCTGCATCGCGGCGAGGCCCCATGTGTGGAACAGCGGCGCGGCCACGAGCAGCCGGTCGCCGGAGCGCAGCGGGATCCGGTCGAGGATCGCCGCGGCGGTACCCAGCCCCTTCGGCGTGGGGCGCCGCGCGCCCTTCGGCGTCCCGGTGGTGCCGGAGGTGAGCACGATCAGCCGGCCGGGCCGCTCGACCGGCTTCGGGCGGTCGGCGGGTGCGGCGTGGATCAGCTCGTCGACGGTGGGGTAGCCGGCGTCGGCGTCCGGCCAGGTGCTGATCCGCGCGAAGTCGCCCGGCACGTTCGCGATCGTCTGGGCGAACTCGTCGTCGGCCAGCACGGCGGAGGGCTGGTGCTCGGCGAGCACGTCCTTGACCGAGGCGGCGGACAGGCCGGTGTTCAGCAGGATGACGTCGGCACCGAGCTTGCTGGCCGCGACGAACGACTCGATCATCGCGGCGTGGTTGCGGCACATCAGCGCGATCCGGTCGCGTTCGACGACGCCGAGTTCGCTCAGCGCGTTGGCGAGCCGGTCGCTGCGCTCCTGGACCTGGCGGAAGGTGCGGACGCTGCGTTCGTCGTGCAGGGCGAGCTCGTCCGGGACGCGGGCCGCCGCGGCCTGGTAGCCGCCCGCGACCGTGGCGCCCCACTGCGCGAGGGAGTTCAGCTGGCGCGCGACTTTGTCCGGCCGCCCGGCGCTGACCACCCCGGCGCGCAGCAGGATGCTCGTGGTGCGCAGCTTGGTGGCCTTGTTGGTCTCGCTCTCGGTGCCGGGGTCGTGCTCCCCGGCCAGGTGCAGGTCGAGGCGCCGGGCGAGGGCGCGGACGTCCTTCTTGATCGTCGACACCAGTTCCAGGTACGACGGCGGCAGCATCATCCGCACGAACAGCTCGGTCTGGCCACCGGCCAGCGGTCTCAGCTCCAGGGAGACCCAGGTGCCCTCGTCGGGGACGCCGCACCACACGACGTGCTCGCCCGGCCGGTAGACGACGGCCTGCATCTGCGTCTCGAGCATCGGTCCCCGCGCCGGGACGATCCGGACCACGGCCTTCGGGCCGCGCCCGCGCCCGGCCGGCTCCTGGATCTCGCACCAGCTGATCTCCGGCACGAACCGCGAGTACCACTCCGGCGATCCGACGATCTGCCACACCACGTCGGGCGGGTGTCCGACCACGGCACTCGCCTCGACCACATCGTCACGCATTGTCTGCCCTCACCGAGGTGTCGCCGAACGCACGTTCAGGTCACGGAGGCGTCACAATAGCAGCAAACGGGTGATCAGGGATACTCCGAACGGCCAGATACCGGCCGGTAACGGACACTCCGAGTGTGCTCCGCTGCCGTCCATTGTAGACCGATGAACGGCGTTCACCAAGCTGAGGGGTGATCACGGCCGTTCGACATGATCGACGTGCAAGGTCCGGAAAGTGTGCAAGTGCCTTTCGGGAGGTAGTGAGGCTGGACGGCACGTTTGCGACATCCGGTGTCATAACGGGCAGCGATCACGTCCGATAGCGCGCGACCAGCTCCGCACCGAGCCGGGCCAGTTCCGCCTGCACCGACGCCGGGCCCTCGACCTCGACCAGTGCGCCCCACCCGGCCAGCTCCTGCGCGATCATGACCGGCGCCGGCGCGGCCACCCGCGCGCGGACCCGCTCCCCGGGCAGCTCGGCGACCAGCTCGCAGTGCCGTCCGAACCGGTCCTGGAGCACCCCGAAGTGCCGGCGGCCGAGCACCACGTCCGCACTCAGCAGTGAGCGGCGCTTCTCCATCTCTTCGACGACCTCCTGCCAGACCGCCGCCAGCTCGAAGTCCGACGGCCGGTCCGCGGGCTCGTCGGTCGGAGTGGCCGAGACGATCCGGTCGACGCGGAAGGTGCGGCGGCCCTTCGCCGTCCCCGCGACCAGGTACCAGACGTCGTCCTTGTCGACCAGGCCCCACGGATCCACGAGCCGCTCGGACTTCTCGCGCCCGGCGTACGCGAGCCGGACCCGGCGACGGGCGATGACGGCGTCCCGCAGCAGCGAGACCATCGGCGGCCGGTCCTTCGGGCGCTCGCCCCAGCCGGCCTGGTCGACGACGACCGCCTCCGCCGCCGCCTCGGCGTCCGCCCGGAACGTGCCGGGCAGGGCGCCCATCAGCTTCCGCAGCGCCGATTTGACCTCGGGAGCGCCCGCCGCGGCCGGACCGGCCAGCAGGAAGAGCGCCTGCGCCTCGCGGGCGCTCAGGCCGGAGAGATCGGTGCGCGCGCCGCCGACGAGCTGCCAGCCGCCGCCGCGGCCCGGCTGGGGGTAGACGGGCACCCCGGCCGCCGAGAGGGCTTCGAGGTCACGGCGTGCGGTGGCGACGGAGATCTCCAGCTCCGCCGCCAGTTCGGCGGCCGTGACGCGGCCGCGCGTCTGCATCAGCAGGAGGGTGGCCACGAGGCGGTCGGCGCGCATGGGAGCAGTCTCGCAAACAAAGTGGTCACTCGATGAGCACTTTTGCTCCGCATGCTGACTCCACAAGCTCGAACGAGGCGCTTCAGAGGAGCCGGACATGCTGCGAGGAATGGCCACCGTGACGTACTACGCCGAGGACCTCGAGGCCGCGAAGGCCTGGTACGCGGAGTTCCTGGGGGTCGAGCCGTACTTCGACGTCCCCGGGTACTCCGAGTTCCGCATCGGCGACTACCGGCACGAACTCGGCATCATCGACCGCAAGTACGCCCCGTTCACGCACGCCGAACCGGGCGGCGAGATCGTCCGCTGGCACGTCGACAACCTCGAAGCGACGTTCGCGCGCCTCCTGGAGCTGGGCGCGAAGGAGTACGAGCCGATCATCGAACGCGGGCCCGGGTTCGTGACGGCCTCGGTCGTCGACCCGTTCGGCAACGTCCTCGGGATCATGACGAACGTGCACTATCTCGCGGTGCTGGCGGAACGCTCATGAGCCGGTACGCCTCCTTGACGCACTTTTCGCACCGCTCGTGCCGCTCGGTCCGGCCCGCCGGATCGGTGCCGTAGAAGGGGAAGCACCCCGCGCCGCAGCTCGCGAAGTAGATCAGGCCGAGCCGCACCTCGCCGCGGCCGACGTAGTGGGACAGCCGGCGCCGCGGCTCCGGCCCGCACTCGGGGATCCAGCCGTGGGCGGGCAGCCGCGCGGCGGCGATCTCGTCGAGCACGCCCGCGCGGCTGATCAGGTCGGCGCCGAGGCAGCTGAGGCGCTCGCCGAGGTCGCGCAGGCCGTCCGCGCGCAGGGGCGGGCCGGTCAGCCAGGCGAGGTCGCCGGGGAGCGTTTCGGCGAGGTCGCGAAGACGGGTCAGAAGGGCGTGGTCCGGGTCCATGACCAGCAGCGAACCTGACGCGGATCCGCGACACCAGCCGACGGACGGCGAAGGGAAATGTCGGACCCCGATGACAGAATGCGGTCATGGCGACACCCTTCGCGACACCCCGGGCGAGAGCGCTCGGGTTCGGGCTGCGCACCTGCCGGGAAGCGCGGAATCTCGGCGTGCGGCAACTGGCCCGGAAGATCGGCGTGCATGCGCAGGAGCTGTCCAACTGGGAGTACGGCAAGCGGATTCCCAAGGTGGAACAGGTGGCGCTGCTGATGGGGGCGCTCGTCGTGGAGCCGGGGGAGCGGGCGAGGTTGCTGGACCTGGCTCGCTCGGCCCACGAGCCGAGCTGGCTGGAGAAGAGGGTGCCCGGTGTGGCGCCGAGTGTTTCGAGCTATGCCGAGCACGAGCGCGCGGCAACGGCGATCTTCGATTGGGAGCCCGCGGTGATCCCGGGACTTTTCCAGACCCCGGACTACATCCGGGCCTTGCTGAGCGGCCAGGAGCAGCCTGATCAGATCGAGCGGATCGTGCATGCGCGGATGGCGCGGCGGGAAGTGCTGGCGAGATACCACCCGCTCGACTACCACGTGGTGGTGGGCGAGGGCGCTCTGCGGGCCGAGGTCGGCGGTGTGCCGGTGATGGCGGAGCAGCTTCAGCACCTGCTGCACGTTTCGATGCGGCGGAATATCCGGCTTCAGGTGCTCCCGGTGCGGGCTAGTGCGCAGGCGATCACCCACAATTTCGGTGTGCTCGAGTTCGAGGCCCTCCCGGCGATTGTTTTCGTGGAGCTCTACCGGGCGAGCGCCTACCTCTACGATGCTGATCAGGTGGCCAGTTACCGCGCGGCGGCGAAGACCATGGCGGCCTCGGCGATGGACGAGCACGAGAGCGGCGAGTTCATCCGGGAGGTGATCGCCGACTTGGGAGAGGCAGCATGACCTGGCGGAAGTCCAGCTACAGCGCGACTCAAGACAAGTGCGTCGAAGTGGCGCTCGGACCTGCGGCAAAAATCCGCGACACCAAGGACCGCTCCGGCGGCACCCTCGAAATCTCCACCCGATCGTGGGGCGCCTTACTCTCCGCATTGTGTCGGCCGAACACACTGGATCTTCCCCAGATGTAGTCCTCGCGCACATAGCTAGCGACCGGGGTCACGCTTACCGTTCCCCTCCATGACCAGCGATCTGGACGGGCGCACCGCCCTCGTCACCGGCGGTGCGAGCGGCATCGGCCTCGCCTGCGTCCGCGCTCTCGCCGCGGCCGGGGCGAAGGTGCACGTCGTCGACATCGACGAACACCGCACCGAGGCCGTCGCCTCCGAGGTGGGCGGCTGGGCGCACGTCGCCGACCTCACCGACCCCACCTCGATCGATGCCCTGCCCGCCGAAGTCGACGTCCTGGTCAACAACGCCGGGATCCAGCACGTCGCGCCCCTCGAAGACTTCCCGCCCGAGGTCTTCACGCGGATCCAGGCCCTGATGGTCACCGCTCCTTTCCTGCTCATCCGGCACACCCTCCCCGCGATGTACGCCCGGGGGTGGGGCCGGATCGTCAACATGTCGAGCGTCCACGGGCTGCGCGCCTCCGCCTTCAAAGCCGCTTACGTCGCTGCCAAACACGGCCTAGAAGGCCTGTCGAAGGTCGCCGCCCTGGAAGGCGCCGAACACGGCGTCACGAGCAATTGCGTGAACCCCGGGTACGTCCGCACTCCGCTGGTCGACGGGCAGATCGACGCCCAGGCCGCCGAGCACGACATCCCGCGTGAGGACGTCGTCGCCGAGGTCCTCCTCAAGCGGGCCGCGATCAAGAAGCTCATCGAACCCGAGGACGTCGCTTCCCTGGTGGTGTGGCTGTGCTCCCCGCACGCCGGCCACATCACCGGGGCCTCCATCCCGCTCGACGGCGGTTGGACCGCCGCTTAAGCAACGCCCTACCACCACAAGGAAGTGGAGCCCGCAGTGAGCCAACCCCACCGGTCGGCGATCGCCAAGATCGTCGGCGCGAGCCTGATCGGCACCACCATCGAGTGGTACGACTTCTTCCTCTACACCTCGGCCGCCGCCCTTGTCTTCAACAAGCTGTTCTTCCCGACGGCGAACCCGCTCACCGGCACGCTGCTGGCGTTCCTGACCTACGCCGTCGGCTTCCTCGCCCGCCCGGTCGGCGGCCTGGTCTTCGGCCACTTCGGCGACCGGCTCGGCCGGAAGAAACTCCTGGTCGTCAGCCTCGTGCTGATGGGCGGCTCGACCTGCCTGATGGGCGTCCTGCCGACGTACGCCACCGCGGGTGTCCTGGCGCCGATCCTGCTCACGCTGCTCCGGCTCGTCCAGGGCTTCGCGCTCGGCGGGGAATGGGGCGGGGCCGTCCTGATCGTCTCCGAACACGGCGACGACCGCCGCCGCGGTTTCTGGGCGAGCTGGCCGCAGTGCGGCGCGCCCGGCGGGAACCTGCTGGCCACCGCGGTGCTGGCGATCCTCTCGGCCACCCAGTCCGACGCGACGTTCATGTCGTGGGGCTGGCGCGTCCCGTTCCTGCTCTCGGGCGTGCTGCTGCTGATCGGGCTGTGGATCCGGCTGGCCGTCGCCGAGTCGCCGGTCTTCCTGGCGGCTCAGCGCCAGGCCGAGGCGCGCGCCGAGAAGCACGTGCCGGTGGTCGAGGTCTTCCGCAACAGCTGGCGGCAGGTGCTGATCACGATCGGCGCGCGGATGGCCGAGAACGTCTCGTACTACGTGATCACCGCGTTCATCCTGGTGTACGTCACGACCGGGCTGCACCTGCCGAAGGGCGTCGGCCTGACCGCGGTGCTGATCGGCTCCGCCGTGCACTTCGTGACGATCCCGCTGTGGGGTGCGCTGTCCGACCGCGTCGGCCGCCGTCCGGTCTACCTGTTCGGCGCGATCGGGATGGCGTTGTGGGGCTTCGCGTTCTTCGCGCTGCTCGACACGAAGTCGTCGGCGGTGATCGTGCTGGCCACGACCGTCGGGCTGGTGTTGCACGGCGCGATGTACGGCCCGCAGGCCGCGTTCTTCGCCGAGCAGTTCCCGACCCGGGTGCGCTACACCGGCCTTTCCGTCGGCGGCCAGCTCTCGTCGATCGCCGCCGGGGCCGTCGCGCCGCTGATCGCCGTCGCGCTGTTCTCCAGCTGGGGCAGCACCGTGCCGGTGTCGCTGTACGTCGCGGCGATGTGCCTGATCACGGTGATCGCGCTGCTTTCGGCCCGGGAAACCCGCGGCGAATCGCTGCAGGACGACGTCGAGGCGGAGACGGCGACCGTTTCGCCCACTGTGCCGATCGTTACTAATCCGACCACAGCCACGGCCGAATGACTTCGTGGCAACGGTTACGCGCCGCGCGGGGGTCGGCCTACTTTTGGCCGGATTAGTAACATGACCGCCGTGACCGCACCCTCGGACGCGTTGCGCCGGCTGCTCGACCTGCTCGCCTCCGGGGCGAGCACCGAGCAGCTGGCGCACGTCGTCGTGGCCGCCCGCGCCGAGGGCGCCCTCGACCCGGCCGACCTGGCCGCGCTGGCCAGCGCGGGCGAGCTGGCCCTGCGGATCCGCGAGACCCTGGCCGAGCACCGGCGGCGCGAGGCCCGGCTCACCGCGTTGTTCGAGACCGCGAGCGAGCTCGCCGCACTGTCCGATCCGGACACCGTGCTGCGCTCGATCGTCCGGCGGGCGAGGGCGCTGCTCGGCGTCGACGTCTCCTACCTCAGCCTCAACGACGAAGCCGAGGGCAAGACCTACATCCGGGTCAGCGACGGCTCGGTGTCGGCGGAGTTCCAGCAGATCGTGCTCGGCATGGGGGAGGGCCTCGGCGGGCTGGTCGCGCAGACCGCGCGGCCGTACGCGACGTCGGACTACTTCAACGACGACCGGTTCAAGCACACCCGGCCCATCGACTCCGGCGTCGAAGACGAGGGCCTGACCGCGATCCTCGGCGTCCCGCTGGCCATCGGCCCGAAGGTGCTGGGCGTGCTCTTCGCGTCCGACCGTGCCGCCCGGGAGTTCTCCGCCGACGAGGTCGCGCTGCTGTCGTCGCTCGCCGACCACGCGGCGATCGCCCTGGACAGCGCGAACCTCCTGGACCAGACCCGCCGCGCGGTCGCGGAACTCAACGAGGCCAACGCGACGATGGAACGCGCCGAGGACGCCCACGACCGGCTCACCGACCTCGTGCTCCGCGGGGGCGACCTGCCGGACGTCGCCGACGCGGTCGCGGCCGTGCTGCACGGAGAGCTCACGGTGTACGACGCCGACGGCACGCTGCTGGCGAGTTCGGCGGATCCGGTGGCCCTCGATCCGGACGCGCTGGCCGCGGCCCGCACCACCGGGCGCGCGGTGTCCACAAAGGACAACTGGGTGTGCGCGGTGCAGGCGGGACCGGAACTGCTCGGCAGCCTGGTGCTGGCCGGTCGCCCCGGGCTCGGCGACCCCGACCGGCGGCTGTTCGAACGCGCCGGCGTCGTGACGGCGTTGCTGCTGATGCTGCGGCGATCGGTGGTGCGCGCCGAAGACGAGGTCCGCGGCGAGCTGCTGACCGACCTGCTCACCGCGCCCGGCCGCAATCCCCGGGCGCTGCTGGCTCGCGGCCGCCGGCTGGGCATCGACCTCTCGGCCCCGCACGCGGTGCTGGTCGCCCACGCCGACGGCGGCTCACGGCGGCGCGTGGCGAGCGCGGCCGCCCGGTACGCGACGCTGGTCGGGGTGCACGCCGAAGAGGTCGTGCTGCTCGCCACCGGCGACCCGGACGAGCTGGCCCGCCGCGTCGCGGCCGACCTCGGCTCGGCGACCGGCCGCCCGGTCACGGTGGGCGCCGCGGGGCCGGCGAGCGGCCCCGCGGCGATCGCGGAGGCCCACGCGGAGGCAGCGCGCTGCGTCCGGGCGTTGCTGGCGCTCGGCCGGACCGGCGAAGGCGCGGCGATGGCGGGGCTGGGCTTCCTCGGCCAGCTCCTCGGCGACCGCGCGGACCTGGACGTGTTCGTCCGCCGGACGCTGGGGCCGGTCCTGGACTACGACGAGCGCCGCGGCACGGAGCTGGTGGCGACGCTGCGGGCCTACTTCGCGAACGGCGCGCAGCTGGCGCGCACGAAGGACGTGCTGCACGTCCACGTGAACACGGTGGTGCAGCGGCTGGAGCGGGTGGCGTCGCTGCTGGGGGAGGACTGGCAGGCGCCGGATCGGGCGCTGGAGATCCAATTGGCGCTGCGGCTGCACCGGCTCGGCGCACCGCGGTGATTCTTCGATTTCCTTCGATTTCTTCGAGATTGCCGCGGACCAGTAGCCGTTGCGCCGCTCGGCAGCCCGGTGCGTCGGCCGCCCGGGTCTAGCGGGCCGTGGCCTGGCCGGGCACCGTGGAAACCGACGGATATCGCCGATGATGGGGGTTTCATGAAGGAATTCGAAAGCGCGCTCGCGTCCGCGTTCGAGGTTGGCCCGGCCGCGGTGCCCGGGCTGGCGATCGACCAGCTCGACGGCCGGTCGGGTACCGGGGCCGGCCCGGTGCCGATTTGCTACACCTGGGTGGCGGATCCGGTTCGCCCGTCGGTCAGCCCCTGTCGGTGATCGAATCCGGGAATGCCGCCGGATGAACGCGGGAAACCGCCCGACCAGCCCTATCGAATCGCTCGGCGAACGGGCACGGTGGAAGTTGACGTCCACTGGAATCGAGGGGGTTTCCGTGAGTGAATTCCAACGTGCACTGACCGCCGTGTTCGAAGCAGGGCCGCCCGAGGTGCTCGACCTGAGGATCGACCAGCTCGACGGCCGGTCCGGCGCCCGGCGTTCCGGACCGGTACGGGCGTGTGTCGCCACCTTCTGCGCCGAGCCGGTGCGGTTGTGCGTCTTGTGCGTCTGCGCCGAGCCGGTCCGGTTGTACCTGCCCGAGGTGGCCGAGCCGGTGACCGCGGCCGCCGGGTGACCGAACCGCCGCCGGTCGTCGGGTTCAAGCGGCACCTGCGGACCGCGGTGGTGCCCGGCGACGCGGTCTACGTGCTGTCCGAAGACGGTGCGACGGCGCTGCGCGGGCCGCACCTGGAGTCCCTGGTTCCGTTGCTGGACGGCACCAGGGACTTCGCGGCCCTGCGCCGGGACCTGCCCGCCGACGTCCCCGCCGAAGAGGCGTCCGGGGTGCTGACCCGGCTCGCCGAAGCCGGGCTGATCGGCTTGCGCCCGGCGGCTTCCACGCCCGAACTGGCCTACTGGGACGCCGTGGGCGCCGAGCCGGCGCGCGGCCGGGTCGCGTTGTTCGGCGGGGATCCCGCGTCGGCGGACGTCCTGCGCGCGGCCGGGCTCACCGTGGCCGAAGAAGCCGAGCTTTCCGTGGTGCTGTGCCACGACTATCTCGGCGAAACACTGTCCGAAGTGGACGCCGAACACCGCGCGTCCGGACGTCCGTGGCTGCTCGCCAAACCCCTCGGGGCGCGCTTGTGGCTCGGCCCGTTCTTCACCCCCGGCGACGGCCCGTGCTGGCACTGCCTGGCCGCCCGCCTGTGGGGCAACCGGCCCGCCGAGGCCCACGTCCGCGCCGCGCTCGGCCGGCCCGGGCCCCTGCCGCGCCCGGAGGTCACGCTCACCCCGCTGACCGCCGTCGCGCTCAACCTGGTCGCGCTCGAGGCGGTCAAGTGGCTGGCCGGGCAGCGGTACCCGGGCCAGCGGGCCCTCTGGACGTTCGACAGCCGCGACCTGACCGGCGAACGGCACGAGGTGCGCGCCCGGCCCCAGTGCCCGTCCTGCGGAAACCCGGAGCTGGTGCGCGAACGGACGCGCCGGCCGGTGGTGTTCGAGTCCCGGCCCAAGTCCCGCACCGACGGCGGCGGGCATCGCGTGCTGCCGCCGGAGCAGGTGCTCGACACCTACCGGCACCTGGTCAGCCCGCTGACCGGCGTCGTCAAGGAGCTGCGCCGCGACACGCGCGGGCCGGCCCTGTTCGCGTCGTACCGCTCCGGACCCAACATCGCGCTGGGCCGGCGTGGCGCCGATCGGCTGGCCACGGCGTTGCGCAGCCAGAACGGCGGCAAGGGCGTCACCCCGATCCAGGCCGAGGTCGGCGCGCTGTGCGAGGCCCTCGAACGGCACAGCGGCCACCACGACGGTGACGAAGAACGGGTGCGGGCGAGCTTCCGTTCGCTGGGCGACAAGGCGGTGCACCCCGGCACGTGCCAGCTGTTCCACGAACGCCAGTTCGCCGACCGGGCGCGCACCAACGCGAATCACGGGCCGTTCCAGCACGTCGTCGAGCCGTTCGACGACGACGCCGTGCTGGACTGGACCCCGGTGTGGTCGCTCACCCGCGGCGAACACCGGCTGTTCCCGACCGCCATGCTGTACTTCGGCGCACCCGGGCCGCCGTCCGTGCTCGCCGACTCCAACGGCAACGCCGCGGGCGGCACCCTGGAAGACGCCGCGCTGCAGGGAATGCTCGAGGTCGTGGAACGCGACGCCGTCGCGCTGTGGTGGTATAACCGCACCCGGCAGCCGGCGGTCGACCTGGACGCGTTCGGCGACCCCTGGATCGCCGAGCTGCGCGAGGCGTACGCGGGTCTGGGCCGCGAACTCTGGGTCCTCGACCTGACCGCCGACCTGGGCGTGCCCGTGCTGGCCGCGGTCTCCCGGCAGACCGGCGGGGCGCGCGAGGCGATCATGCTGGGGTTCGGCGCCCACCTCGACCCGGCCGTCGCGGTGCGGCGCGCGCTGACCGAGCTGAACCAGATGATGCCCGCGCTCCTCGACGGGTGGGACGGCGGCGACGACCCGGACGCGGCGCGGTGGCTGCGGGACGCGACCGTGGCCGGCCAGCCGTACCTCCTGCCGGACCCGGCGCTCGGCCTGGCCCGCTTCGATGACGTCTCGTCGCCGGACCTGCTGGCGGACTTGCGGCTGGTGCAGGCCCGGCTCGAAGCCGCCGGCCTCGAGGTGTTCGTGCTCGACCAGACGCGGCCCGACATCGGCCTGCCGGTGGTCAAGGTGATCGTGCCGGGCCTGCGCGGGTTCTGGGGGCGCTTCGCGCCCGGGCGGCTCTACGACGTGCCGGTGCGGCTCGGCCGCCTGGCCGAGCCGACCGCCTACGAAGACCTCAATCCGATGCGGATCTTCCTTTAGGTGTGCATGTCGGTCAGCGCGGCGGGTCCGACGCAGTGAATGACTCATTCATGTCGTCCGACGACAGGAATGAGTCATTCACTGCATCGCTGCGGGGGCCGGGTGGCGGAGCCCCGGTCAACACTGCCCGTCGGCGAGGACCCAGTAGCCCGGGGACGTCTCCCGCAGCGCGTGCACGGTGAAGGTGTTCCACAGGCCCATGGCCTGGTTCGAGCCGTTCGCGTACGTCTGGCCGGCGCTCTGGTGCGCGCGGCCGGCCTGCGTGTGGGCGTAGTTGCTGGCGCTCACGCAGGTACCCGGCGGCGTGGTGGTCGTGGTCGTGGTGGTCGTCGGCGGCGGGGTGGCCGTCGTCGTGCCCGATCCCTGGTCCAGCCCGAAGAACACGCCGGTGTAGTAGCTCGAACAGATCCCGGCGAGGAAGTACGCGCCGGTGCTGCCGCACTGCGTCGTGCCGGTGCCCGGGTCGACCGCGGTGCCGTGGCCCATGCCCGCGATCGAGTACAGCTGGACCTGGCCGGCGTAGTTCGTCAACGTCGTGCCGCCGGGCAGGGACTGCGTGCTCGTCGGGGTCTGGGAGACGCCGTGCACCGCGGTCCACTGGTCGCGCAGCTCGGTGCCGTTGACCGGGTAGACGGTGTAGTCGCCGGTGCCCTGCCAGATCGCCACCCGCGGCCACGGGCCGCCGTAGCCGGGGTACTGCGCCTTGACCTTCGCCGCCCACTGCGCCGGCGTCAGGTGCTGGTCGTTCTGCTGGCAGTTCGTCGCTTCGGTGACGCTCGTGGCGCACTGGGCGGGCAGCCCGGCGTTGATCCCGCCCGCGGCGAAGACGTCCGGGTACGCGGCCAGCAGGTCGGCGGTCATCCCGCCGCCGGCCGAGAGGCCGGTGACGAACACCCGGGCGGGGTCCGAGCCGTGGTCGGCGATCGCCTTGTCCACCATGGACTTGACGGAGGCGGCTTCGCCGTTGCCGCGGGTGTCGTCGGCGGTGGAGAACCAGTTGAAGCACTTCAGCGAGTTGTTCGCCGTCGACTGCTGCGGGAACACGACCTCGAACCGCCAGCGGTCGGCCAGCTCGGGCCAGCCCGAGTGGGCGTAGTAGTCCGCGGCGCTCTGCGTGCAGCCGTGCAGCGCGACGACCACCGGACGGCCGGTCCCGAGCCCCGCGGGGGTGTAGGTGTACATCGCCAGCGCCCCGGGATTGGCGCCGAAATTGCCGACCGGTACGAGGGACGACGGCGGCGGATCGGCGGCGGCCACCCCGACGGTGGTGAGCACGGCGGCGGTGATCGCGGCGAGTCCGGCGAAGGCGAGCTTGCGCATGGTGAGCTCCTTCTCGTCGTTGAGAGGGTCTCGGTGACGTTAAGACGGCCGCGCGGCCGGAGACCATGTGGCCGTCCACCACATCGGCTCGCCCGTTCATGGTGACCGGCGGGATGGCTCCGGGGCGCCGCACGCGGTTGGGTTCGGGTATCGCGACGAGGCGGAGGTGGACCGTGCGGGGTTGGCTGGCTGGGGTTCTGGCGGGAGCGCTCGCGGTGACGTTGCCCGCGCCGGCGTCGGCTGCGGCCGGGCGCTGCTCGGTGCACGTGCCCGGGGCCGGGATGTCGGTGGCCGCGTGCCTGGACGACCTGACGACGACCGGCACCGTCGCGTCCGGGCACACCGTCGAGGCCGACTGGGCCGGGCTGACGTCGGCCGGGCTGCCCACCTTCGGTGCGGTGCCCGGCGTGCAGGTCGACGGGTACTTCCCGGACACGTCCACGGCGAACACCAACCACGGCTGGAACCACGACGCGCAGTTCGTGCTGCGCCTGCCGGACCGGTGGAACGGCGGCCTGGTCGTCTCCGGCTCGCCCGGCGTGCGGCGCCAGTACGCGAACGACCGCGCGATCGGCGACCAGGCGCTCGCGGAGGGCTACGCGTTCGCCGCGACCGACAAGGGCAACACCGGCGCGGCGTTCTTCACCGACGGCGTCCGGCCGGGGGACGCGCTGGCGGAGTGGAACTCCCGCGTCACGCAGCTGACGCTGGCCGCTCGCGCCGCCGCGGCCCGGCACTACGGCCGTCCGGTCGCGAAGACCCTCGCGGCCGGGCTGTCCAACGGCGGGTACCTCGTGCGGTGGCAGCTGGAGAACCGGCCCTGGCTCTACGACGGCGGCGTCGACTGGGAAGGGACGCTGTGGCGCGCCGACGGGCCGAACCTGCTCACGTTCCTGCCACCGGCGCTGCGGGCGTATCCGGCGTACGCGGCGGGATCGCCGTCGGCCCACCAGTCCATTTTGGACGCCGGCTTCGCGCCGGGGTCGGAGTTCCTGTGGGACTACCACTACCGCGTCTACTGGGACCTGACGCAGCGGATCTACCGCGAGGAGCTCGACCCGTCGTTCGACGGCCCGGCTTTGGGTGGCACTCCGTTCTGTGCTTCGGGAACGCCGTCCTGTGACGCCGACTACGTGTATGCGTCCCGGCCGCCTTCGGTGGCGCGGGCGGTCGAGCGCATCTCGCTGACCGGCCGGATCGGCAAGCCGCTGCTGACGCTGCACGGCACGCTCGACACGCTCCTGCCGATCACTCGCGACTCCGACGTCTACGACCGCATGATCACGGCGGCGGGACGCGGGGCACTGCACCGGTACTACCGGATCGAGGGCGGCAACCACGTCGACGGCCTGGCCGACGCCTTCCCGGACCGGCTGCGTCCGCTGGGCCCGTGCTTCCGGACGGCGTTCGACACGCTGGCGGGCTGGCTGGGCGGCACCCGTCCGCCGGCCTCGGCGACGATCGCCCGCCCCGCCGGAGCGACCCCGGCGGAGCTGGCCCGCACCTGCTCGCTGGGCTGAGCGCGCGGTCAGTCCAGTTTGCGCAAGCCGTCGAGGATGCGGCGCATCAGGTCCGAGTCCGGCGGGGCGAACGCGAACCGCGGGGCCGCGAACCCGGCGGTGGCGGAGGCCGGCGGGGGGAGGAAGCCCGCCACGCGGGACGGCAGCCGGGCCGGGGCCGGTTCGCGGCGGGTCTGGGCCGGGATCGGCAGCGTGGGCAGGGCGACCGTGCCCGCGTCGGCCAGCTGCCGCGCGGCTACCTCGCGGCGGAGGCGCGACTGGATCCCGGCCACGGTGAAGTCCGGCTCCGGGTCGGGGACGGCCGGGGACCGGCGCGGCCGCCGTTCCAGGGTGATCGCCCAGGCCGCCGCGGCGAAGGCCGGCAACAGCACCCCGGCGACGATCGCGAGACCCGGCAGGTCGACGGCCATCAGGCGGCCCCGGGCACAGGTAGGAGCATGACGTTCACTTCCGGACGGACGGTACTTCCGCAGCATGGCCGACACCTGGATATTCGACATTAACGAATTTTCGCGGACCCCGAAGCCATCATGAATGACGGTCGACGCTCCCGCAAGCGGCCGAACGGGGTCGACCGTCCGGACGGTAAAACTGCAGCTCAGCACGGGTTTCGCGGTGGGTAGACCGCGCCTCTCACCCAGTAATACGGCCGGCGGTTCGATCCGGTTCACCGCATTTTCGCGCGATTCGGTGCCTTACCGGGAAAGGTGCCTCGGCGGCACCCGGCCGGAGTCCGCCGCGACGCTCACGAACCCAGGGCCGCCGGGGAGTCGGCGTCCGGGATCAGCAGCCGGGCGGCGCCGGAGCCGTCGGCCGGGACCGACCAGACGTCCGCGTGGCCCGGGCCGCGGGGCAGGCCGTAGCCGATCGTGTGGTCGTCGAGCCAGGCCGGCTGGTCGTCGACGCTGCGGGTCTCCGCCAGCGGGGTCACCTTCGAACCCGCCAGGTCCAGCACCGACAGCCGCCAGCCCTTGGCCGGGTCGCCGTCCACGGCGGACTTGAACGCCACCCGCGTCCCGTCCGGGGACAGCGACGGGCACTCGACGTTCTCGCGCAGGGTGCGGACCGTGTGCGCGGCGAAGTCGCCCGCGACCAGGTAGCGGCGGCCTGCCGTCGACATCGTCGCGTAGAAGCGGCGGTCGTCGCGGGTGAACGTCACGCCCCAGAAGTTGAGGTCGGCGGCCTGGTACGGCTTCCCGTCGAGCGTCACCGCGTAGTCCTCCAGCGTGCCCGCCAGGTCGCCGGTCGCGGTGTCGAGGATGCCGGCGCGGGTGGAGAACGTGCCGCCGTTGTACGAGTCGCCGGTGACGAAGACGGTCCACGCGAGCATCCGGCCGCTCGCCGACACCCGCGCCCGGTTCGGCAGCCCGACCAGCGGGATCTCCCGCTGCACGGCCAGGCCGGAGTCGAGCACCGCCAGCTGGTAGGTGGTCAGGTCGCCGTCCTGGCGCAGGCAGAGCCCGGTGCCGCCGGCCGCGTACACCCGCGCGCACGACAGCGGCGACACCGTCCGCGGGCCGCCGGGGTCGGCGACCGGCACCGTGGCGACGTGTCCGCGGTCGGCGTCGCCGGTGCTGCGGAACAGCAGCCGCGGGCCGGGCTCGAGGCTGACGACGCCGGTCGCGGTGGGGTCGTGGCCGCGCGCGCTCGCGAACCCGACGTAGGCGACCGCCGCCCCGGCGAGCACCAGCACGCCGGCGATCGCGATGAGGATCCGGGTTTTCACGCCGGCACCTTCCGCGGGGCGAGCACCGCGAACGTGACGCCGATCGCGACCACGGCCCCGCCCGCGGCGACCACGATCGCGAGGTCCGCGCCCCAGAACTGCCACGCCAGTCCGAAGAGGACGGACGAGGTGAAGTAGGCGAGCGCCTGCACGGTCTGGACGAGCGAAATTCCGGTGGTGCGCAACGACTCCGGCAGCAGCGGGCCGGCGAGCGCCATCAGGACACCGTCGGTCGCCGCGTAGAACGCGCCGTACAACGCCAGGGCGAGCACGAACAGCGGCCAGCCGGACACCGGCCCGGCCAGCAGCAGGTAGACCAGCGCCAGCGCGCCGTAGCCGCCGAGCACCACCGGCAGCCGCCCGACCTTGTCGGCCAGCACGCCCAGCGGCGCGGCGAGCAGCAGGTAGCTGAGGTTCGTACCGACCGCGAGCAGCGGGAACCAGCCGGTGGCGATGTCCTCCTTGTGCTGCAGCAGCAGGTAGACGAACCCGTCGCCGACCGTGGCCAGCCCGAGCACGCACGCGGCCACCAGCAGCCGCCGCACGCCGCTGCCGCGCAGCAAGGCCGCCGCCGCGCGGGGGGAAACCGGGTGCGCGGCCGATTTCGGCGTCCGGCGGTCGCGGACGAACAGCACCAGCAGGAGCACCCCGATCGCGGCGATGCAGAAGCTGACGAAGAACACGGCGTTGAAGGCTTCGGGGTCGGTGGCCCCGACGGCGGCCAGCACGGCGAGCGCGACCAGCGGCCCGGCGAACGCGCCCACGCTGTCCATCGCGCGGTGCACGCCGAAGGCCCGCCCGAGCAGCGGTTCGGGTGCCGACAGCGTGATCAGCGCGTCCCGGGGCGCCGTCCGCAGGCCCTTGCCGGTGCGGTCGAGGGTGATCACCGCGCCGATCGCGGCCGCCGACGCTCCGGCGGCGAGCAGGCCGAGCTTCGCCACCGCGGACAGCGCGTAGCCGGCGCCGGCCACGACCTTGCGCCGCCGGACCCGGTCGGCGACGTACCCGCCGACGATCCGCAGCAACGCCGTCGCGCCGGTGTAGAGGCCGTCGACCAGCCCGTACGCGGCGGGGCTCAGGTGCAGCCCGAGGACGAGGTACACCGGCAGGACCGCGGTGACCATCTCCGAGGAGACGTCGGTGACCAGGCTGACGGCACCCAGCGCGAAGACGTTCGCGCCGACCGCCGAGAGCTTGGGCTTGGACACCGCCCCAGCATGCTCTCGGCGGCCGATGGTGGACAGGTACACGCGGTTACTGCCAGACGTCGAGGATCGGCGACTTGCTCGCGGCGCTGCCGATGCCGGGCAGGCCGTAGGCGGCCTCGATCGTGCGCAGGACCGTGTAGTGGTTGATCGACTCGCTGTAGCTGCCGACCTTGACGCCGGCGCCGGTGAACGTCGTGAAGATCTGGTTGACCGACGTGCCGCTGTCCTCGTCGAAGGTGGTGATCAGCAGGCTGTTGTGCGTCTTGGCCCACTGGGCGTAGGCGTCGAGGTGGTTCTTCAGCCAGGTGTCGCCGGTGCCGATGCTGCAGTCGTGCATGTCGTTGCACATATCGGGCGTGACGAACGAAACGGTCGGCAGCTGGGTGAAGTCGCTCGGGAAGGCGGAGTAGCGGAGGTTGCTGGTGGCGGGGACGTTCGAGAAGTCGACCCAGCTGTTGTGCTTGCGCCGGTAGGTGCCGCTGGAGCAGCCGGTGTAGCCGTCCGAGGGCATGGCTTCGGAGTAGCCCTTGAAGGTCTTGCCCGCGCCGATCAGCTGCTGGCCCAGGTTGGCCTTCGCACCGAGGTTGGCCGGGCAGGTGTCGTCGGTGACGCCCTGCGTCGCGCCGGAGAAGAGGGCGACGTAGTTGGGCTGGCTCGGGTGGGTGATCGCGAAGGAGTTCGTGAACTTCGCGCTCTGCGAGGCGAGGGTGTTGAAGTAGGGGGCGCTGGAACTGCCGTTGATCGAGGAGTACTTCTTGTTCTCGAACATCACGAGGACGATGTGGTCGAACGCCGGCACGGCCGCGGCGGTCGGCCGGACGGCGGCGGACTCGTCCGTCCGGGTGACGACGGCCGCCGTGGCGGCGCCGGCGGTGACCAGGGTGGCCGCGGCGAACGCGGCGAAGATCCGCTTGCGGATCATGGGTCCTCCAGCACTGAGGGGGTGGGCGCCTCATGGTGCCCACGGCAGGGGGCCGGTGCGTGAGGTGCTGTGGTCCGGTTCGTGAACACCAGGAAACCTCCGGCGGACAACGGAAAGAGTGGGTGAATGGCTTTCCGGTGTCAACCTCCTTTGGTTGGGGCGTCAGGGCTTTGACAGGTCGTTCCCAGCTCGTTCAAAGGAACGGCGCCGACACTCGGTGCCATGGAATCCATCACCCCGGCCGGACCCGCCCGCCGCGAGCAGGGACGCCGCAAGGCCGCACTGGCGACGGCGGCGGCCGCGGTACTGGCCGCCGCTGCAGCCGGCGCCATCGGCTTCGGCCTCTCGACGGCTTCGGCGGACACCACGCAGAACTCCACGACCACTTCGACTGATTCCCAGGACCAGCTCCAGGCGCCCGACAGCGGCTTGAGCAGCGGCTCCGGCCACGCGCACACCGGCTCGGGTGCGTCGTGACCACGGCGTTCCCGGCGCTGGGCACGACGGCGGAGCTGCTGGTGACCGACCCGGCCCGGCTGGGCGCGGCGGTCGCGGTGCTGCGGGAGGAGCTGGCGGCCATCGATGCGGCGTGCAGCCGGTTCCGGCCGGATTCGGAGATCTCGCGGCTGCACGAGGCGGCCGGGCGGGAGGTCCGGGTGGGGCCGTTGCTGGCGGAGGCATTGGGGGTGGCGTTGCGCGCGGCCCGCTTGACGGAGGGGGTGGTCGACCCGACGGTGGGGGCGGCGGTGCGAGCGTTGGGGTACGACCGCGATTTCGCCTTGGTTGCCGGTGATCGGAACGCGGAGGGACTCGGCGGTGCCGATGATCGGTGCACCGCGGCGGAGCTGAGCCAGGAGCGCGCCGAGGCCGCTGACCTGTACCCCGCATCCGTCCCCGCGCCCGGCTGGCACCGGGTCCTCTTCGACCCCGTCCGGCGGCTCGTCGTCCTCCCGCGGGGTGTCCACCTCGACCTCGGCGCGACCGCCAAGGCCCTCGCCGCCGATCGGGCCGCCCGGCGGATCCACGCCACCGTCGGCTGCGGGACCCTGGTGAACCTCGGCGGCGATCTGCGCGCCTTCGGGCCGCCGCCCACCGGCGGCTGGCTGGTCGCCCTCGGCGACGATCACACCGAGGCCGTCTCCCGGCCGGATGCCACCGTCGCCCTGCACCGGGACGGCGCGCTCGCCACCTCCGGGACCACCCGGCGGCGCTGGCGCCACGGCGGCCGGACCGTGCACCACATCGTCGATCCGCGCACCGGCGACGTTCCCGAACCGCGGTGGCGCACCGTCACCGTCGCCGCCAAGTCCACTGTGGACGCCAACACCGCGAGCACCGCGGCGATCGTCCTCGGCGCCGGCGCACCCCGCTGGCTCGAGCAGCGGCACCTCCCCGCGCGGCTGGCCGGCGTCGACGGCGACGTCGTCACGACACCCGGCTGGCCCGGAGAGCGGGAAGCGGCATGAGCTCCGCGGTGTGGTACTTCAGCCGCGCGACCGGGCTCGTTTCGCTGGTGCTGTTCACCGGTGTCGTCGTCCTCGGCGCGCTCGGCGCCGGCCGGTTCGCCACGCGCGAGTGGCCGCGGTTCGCCGTCGCCGCCGTGCACCGGAACCTCGCGCTGACCAGTCTCGCGTTCCTCGCGGCGCACATCGCGTCGGCGGTCCTCGACGGGTACGTCCCGCTCGGCTGGCTCGACGTCGTCGTCCCGTTCGGCGCGGACTACCAGCCGCTGTGGGTCGGGCTCGGCGCCGTCGCGATCGACCTGGTGCTCGCGATCGTCGTCACCAGCCTCGTGCGCACCCGCCTGCCCGCGCGGGTGTGGCGCACCGTGCACTGGCTGGCCTACCTGTGCTGGCCGGTCGCGCTGGTGCACGGCTTCGGCATGGCCGAGGACGACTCCGCGTACGGCTGGATCGTCGCGCTCGACGTGCTCTGCGTGCTGGCCGTGCTGGGTTCCGTGGGCTACCGCGCGGCCCACGTCCGCAAGTTCGCTGCCCTGGGAGGCACCCGATGAGCATCCTGCCCCCGCACCGGCTCGACCTGGCCGGCCACCGGCGCCGCAACGGCGTCGTGCCGTGGGTCGCCTACCACGGCGACGACGGCCGCGACCGGCTGATCGAAGCCGTCGAGGCGGCGGACCTGCGCGGCCGCGGCGGCGCGGGCTTCCCGACGGCGGTGAAGCTGCGCGCGGCCCGGTCGAAGCGCTCGATCGTCGTCGCGAACGGGTGTGAAGGCGACCCGCTGAGCCGGAAAGACGTCGCGCTGCTGACGCTTTCGCCGCACCTCGTCCTCGACGGCCTGCAGCTCGCCGCGCACGCCATCGGTGCCGCCGAGGCCGTCCTCTGCGTGCACGCGGACAGCCCGGCGCTGCCGGGCGTCGCCGCGGCCCTCGCCGAGCGCGAAGACCGGGCGCCGGTGCGGGTCGCGCAGGTCCCGCGCCGGTACGTCGCCAGCGAGGAGACCGCGCTCGTCCGGTACCTGACGTCGGGGGACGCGCGGCCGCTCGGCAAACGGCCCCGGCCTGCCGAACGCGGCGTGCGCGGGCGCCCGACGCTCGTGTCCAATGTGGAGACCCTGGCGCAGCTGGCCTCGGTGGTTCTTCTGGGGCCGAACCACTACCGGGCGTCCCGGACCGAACTCGTCACGGTCACCGGCGCGGTCCGGCGGCCCGGCGTCGTCGAAGTGGCCGCCGGGACGTCCCTGGCGGACGCGCTGGCCGCGGCGGGTGGCGAAGCGGAGCCGGTGCAGGCGGTGCTCGCCGGCGGTTACGGCGGGACGTGGACGGCGGAGCTCGGCGGCGGTGTGCCGGGGATTGCGGCGGTGCACGCGTTGCCGGTGCGTGCGTGCGGGCTCGAGTACACGGCGAAGGTGCTGGCGTTCCTGGCGGCCGAGTCGGCCCGGCAGTGCGGGCCGTGCACGTTCGGGTTGCCCTCGATCGCGGCGGACTTCGCGGAGTTGGTCCGCGGCGGCCCGGCGGCGCCCCGGCTGGCCCGCCGTCTCCCGCTGCTCACCGGCCGCGGCGCGTGTGCCCACCCGGACGGCGCGGCCCGCCTCGCGGCGAGCGCGCTGCAGGTGTTCGACGCCGACGTCCGCGCCCACCAGGCCGGCGGCCGGTGCCGGGTCCCGGCGGGTGTCGCATGAAGGTGACGGTTGACCCGATCAGGTGTCGCGCGCACGGGTTGTGCGCCGATCTGCTGCCGGAACTGGTGCGGCTCGACGAGTGGGGCTATCCGGTGGTGGCTCCGGGCCCGGTGCCGGCGGAACTGGCGGCGGAGGCGCGTGCCGCGGCCGCGGCGTGCCCGGCATTGGCGTTGCGGCTGCGGAAAGACTGAGCCGGTGCGGTAATCCGGTCGTGCCCTCGTGGTGAAGCGGTTAGCCTTCGCGACCATGGACGGCAAGCTCATCGACCGGATCCGCGGCGCCTGGCGGGTCGCCGCGCTGACCGGCGCGGGCATCTCCACCGCGTCCGGGATTCCCGACTACCGCGGCCCCGAAGGCGTCTGGACGCGCACGCCGAGTGCGGTGAACGCCTTCACGCTCGAGAACTTCATGGCCGACGCCGACGTGCGGCGGGAATTCTGGCGGACGTACGCGGGGCACGCCGCCTGGCGCGCCGAACCGAACGCGGCCCACCGCGCGCTGGCGGAACTCGACGGCGCGGGCGTCGCCGTCCGGGTGCTCACCCAGAACGTCGACGGGCTGCACCAGCGGGCCGGTCTCGCCGCGCGCAAGGTTCTCGAACTGCACGGCACCATGCACACCACGCGGTGCACCGGGTGCGCGGCCGGCTTCCCGACCGCCGAAATCCTCGAGGCGGGCGACGACGACCCGTCGTGCCCGCGCTGCGGCGGCATTCTCAAGCTCGACATCGTCCTTTTCGGACAGAGGCTCGACGGCGACATCCTCGGCCAGGCCAGGAACATCGCGGCGGCGAGCGAACTCTTCCTGGCCATCGGCAGTTCGCTGCAGGTGGAGCCGGCGGCGTCGCTGTGCACGGTCGCGGTGGGGGCCGGAGCGACGCTGGTCGTCGTCAACCGCGACCCGACGCCGTACGACGACGACGCCGATTTCGTGCTGCGGGACGACATCGAGGCCGTCGTGCCGGAACTCTGCGCCGCGGTGAACCGGTGATCCGCGAAAGCCCGCGGCGGCGACTGGCCCGCGATCCGGCCGATCCCGGACGAGGGTGACGTCGGGCTGCGCATCATGTGGCTGGACCTGCGGTGACCCGCCCGCCGAACCGCCAGGTATGCACTTCGACGGCGGCGTACCGATCCGGGGTGAGGACGGCGCGTGCCGCGCTCAGGGTCGCCGCTCTCGTCAGCGCGGCGGTGCCGAGCCAGGCGGTGCCGTCGTCGGACAGGAGTGGTCCGTAGGCGATGAGGTCGTGCCCGTCCGGTGGTTCGACGTCGGCGGGCGGCCCTTCGCCGAGGCCGAGGACCAGGTAGCCGGCCGGCTCGCCGGGGGAGTCCCACATCGTGGTTCTCAGGGTGTTGCGCCACCGGCGCAGCAGGACGTCCCGGTATCCGCCGGCCTGGTAGGTGGGCTCGTCGAAGGCGAACGCGCGAGCCGCGGCCGGGTCCGGCAGGTCGAGGGCGTGCACGCTGCCGGTGGGGGTGCCGGCGTCGTCCAGCGTCGGGCCGCGGGCGATCATCCGGGCCGCGTAGTGGTCCATGTAGGCCCAATGCGCTTCCAGCGTCACCTGCCGCAGCGCCGATGACCCGGGGCGATCGCGGTGGTAGCAGAAGAACTCCATGGACCGAACACTAGCTTTCGGCCGGTCAGCGAATGATCGAATGGGGCGCTTTCGTTCAAGACTGGTCCCGTTCGGTCAGTTCTTCGGCGAAGATGGTGTCGATCTTCCGGGCCGCCGTCCGCAATTTCGCGATGCTCGCCACCAGCAGCGTGAATGCGGCTGCGGGCACCACGAGCAACACGGGCGACCACCCGAAACCGGTGACGGCGACGACGCAGACCAGCGCGAAGATCAGGAAAACTGCCCGGCCGGCGACCCGCGGCCACGCGGGACGGGGCTTGGCGTGCCGGCCGCGAGGTGTGCGGAGAACCGGCCGCGCGAGGGCAGCGTGGACACTCATCCAGACCTCCGGAAATATCGTCGAACCGGCGGGAGGGGATTCCCGGCGGCAGTGCCCGGCGCGGAACGACGCGCCGATGGCACGTGGTGTGTGTCGGGCCGGACGGGGCTCCGGTTACCTGTCGTTATTGGTTCGAGTCCCAATTCACGAAATCGAATTACGGCGCGTTCCGGACGGTTTCCGCACTAGGGCCGTTGGACCCGGTTTCGCGTGCCGGAGGTCCCGTGCCGCCGGTCAGGAGTCGTGGCCTTTGCCTTTGCCCTTGCCGGGGTTTTCGGTCTTCTCGGGCTTGCCGCCCTGCTTCGGCGGCTGGGCGGCGGTCGCCGGGGTTTCGTGGGTGACGGCGGCGGGCTCGAGCGACGCCGGTCCGCTGGTGGCCGGCCCCCGGCTGCCGGCGTCGGAGGGCGGCGCGGAGGTACCGGATTCGGCGAGCGGGGTGGACGACGAAGGTGCGGAAGTGGCGACCGGAGTGTGCGCGGCGGGTGGCTGGGCGGGGGAGCTGGTCCCGCTCTGCTGCTCGACCAGCACCAACGCGGCCACGGCAGCCACGGCGGCGGCGGTCATCCCGGCCGCGACGGCCAGCCGGCGGCGCTTCGGGCTTTCGGCCGGGGGTGCGGCCGCGACGGGATGGAGGTGGGTCGGCGCATCGTCGGCGGGCCAGTCGTGGCCGCCCGAGGTGGTGTCGTGTGTCGAGGCCGCGTCGGCGGTGGGCCGGCTGGGGTCGGCCGAGGGGGTGTCATGTCTCGACGCCGCGTCGGCGGTGGGCCGGCCGGGGGCGGCGGCCGTGGCGGTGCTGCGTGCCGGAGTCGCCTCCTGGTGGGCCGCGTCCGCAGCACCCGAGCCCGCAGCACCCGAGCCCGCTGCACCTGAGCCCGCAGCACCCGCGACCGGGCGGCGACGCCACCGCGGGCTGCGCTCCAGCCGGCTCCACGGCAGCGTCGGCGGCGGGGCGTGCAGCATGTCCAAGGCCTTCGCGGCCGTCGGCCGGTCGGCGGGCTCGCGCTGCGTCATCCGGCGCAACGTGTACGCCAGCGCCGCCGGTGCGTCCTCCGGGATGCGCGGTGGTCTCGTCAGCCGGGCCATGGCCGCCTCGACCATCGTGCCCGGGTACTCCCGTTGTCCCGTCAGGCATTCCAGCAGGATCAAGCCCAGCGCGTACACGTCCGCCGGCGGGCCCGCCGGCTCGCCCGACACCTGCTCCGGCGCCAGGTACGCCGCCGTCCCGGGGATCAGGCCCGTGCCCGTGATGTGGGTGGTGTCGAGCGCGTGGGCGATGCCGAAGTCACCGATCAGGGGACCGTCCGCGGACAGGAACACGTTGGCCGGCTTCAGGTCGCGGTGCACGATCCGCCGCGCGTGGACGTGGGCCAGCGCCTCGGCGAGCCCGTCGGCCAGCGCCGTCACGTCCGCCGCCGGCATCGGACCGCCCAGGAGGCGCTCCGCGAGGTTCTCGCCCTCGACGAGCTGCATCACCAGGTACGTCCGGCCGTTCTCGTCGCCACTGTCCAGCAGGGCGACCACGCCCGGGTGGCTGATGCTGCCCTGGATCGTCATCTCGCGCAGCCGGCGCCGCTGGTCGAGCGCCACCGCGTCCCGGTCGTAGATCTTCACGGCGACCTCGCGGGTCAGCCGGACGTCGTAGGCGCGGTAGACGCGGGCCGTGGCGCCGCTGCCGATCAGCCGGCCGACCTCGTAGCGCCCGCCCAGCAACCCGGGTGGGTGCTCGTCGTCGAGGGCGCTGCGTGGGGTGATGGTGAATTCACCGAGTGCATAACGGCCACGGGTGACTTCTGCCCCGTCCCTCGTCGGCGGGCGCCCCGTTCTCCCGGCTTCGTCGGCCACGGGCGCCAGGTACCCCGGTCCCGTGGACGGCAAACGTCGGAAGATCACGAAGAGAGTATCGTCCGAGGCCCCGCCGACGTGACAATCACTCCTGCGCGAACGCGTCCACGCCGGTCAGCCGGGCCGACAGCGTCCACAGGCGCGCGGCCTGCTCACGGTCGACGGCGTACTGGCGGACCCCGGACTCGGCGAGGCCCTCGGCGCCCTCCGGCGCGAGCTCGGCGACGTCGCAGTCCTCCAGGTACAGCCCGCCGAGCCCGGCCAGCTGCGGCGAGGTCGCCGCCCAGACCGTGGTCGCGGCGCCCTGCTCGGGGGTCTTGAACCGCACCAGGTAGTTGCCGGCCTCGTCGATCCAGCCGCGTTCGATCATTTCCGCCCGCGGCAGGTGCCGCTGCAGCGGTGTCATGATGCCGCCGGGGTGCAGCGCGAACGCGTGGACGTCCTTCTCGGCGCCCAGCCTGTCGAGCTGGACGGCGAAGAGCACGTTCGCGGTCTTGGCCTGCCCGTAGGCCTGCCACTTCTCGTAACCGGTCTCGAAGTGGACGTCGTCCCAGCGGATCGGCGAGTAGTGGTGGCCGCGCGAGGACAGCGAGACCACGCGGGCGCCCTCGGCGACCGCCGGCCACAGCCGGTTGACCAGCGCGAAGTGGCCGAGGTGGTTGGTGGCGAACTGGGCCTCCCAGCCCGGCCCGACGCGGGTCTCGGGGCAGGCCATGATGCCGGCGTTGGCGATGAGGAGGTCGATCCGCCGTCCGGTCGCCAGGAAGCGCTCGGCGAACGCGCGGACGCTCTCCAGGTCGCCCAGGTCCAGCTCGTCGATCTCGACGCCTTCGATGCCGGCGAGCGCTTCCTCGGCGGTCTCGCGGCGGCGGGCCGGGACGACGACGTGGGCGCCGGCGCCGGTCAGCGCGCGGGTGGTTTCGAGGCCGATCCCGGAGTACCCGCCGGTGACGACGGCGAGTTTCCCGGTGAGGTCCACGCCTGCGACGGCTTCGGCGGCCGTGGTGGTGGCGCCGAAGCCCGAACCGATCTTGTGCTGTGCGGTGGTCATGGATCCGACGCTACGAGCTGGAGTGCACTCCAGCGCAAATCGCGGCCGGGGCCGAAACGGGGGACAATCGGCGGGAGAGGCACACCCGACCCAGGAAGGCTCTGATGGCCGACTACTACGGGAACCAGCCCCAGGACGTCCGCCCGGGCATCGACGCGCGCCGCCTGTGGGCGGGCGGCGTGGCGACGGCGGTGGTCGCGGCCCTGCTCGCGGTCGTCGGGCTGCTGATCGCACGCGGGATCTTCGAGGTCGAAGTGCTCGCCCCAAAAGGCGAAGGCGTCTGGGGCAACGCGAGCACCACGACGTACGCGCTGGTCGCCGCCGCGGTGGCCCTGCTCGCCACCGGGCTGATGCACCTGCTGAGCGTGGCGACGCCGGCGCCGTCCCAGTTCTTCGGCTGGATCATGGTGCTCGTCACGTTGATCGCGGTGGTGCTGCCGCTGACCCTGACGGTGGCGCCGAGCGCGAAGATCGCCACGGCGGTGATCAACCTGGTGATCGGCCTGGTCATCGCCGCGGTGGTGAACAGCATGGCGGCCAGCGCCCGGACGCTGCACCGGCGCCGCACCCAGCAGCAGAGCGCGCCGCCGCCGAACCGGCAGCAGGGCGCGCCGCCGCCGCCGACCCGGCAGCAGTGGACCCAGCAGGACCCGCCGACCCGGTACTACGACCGGTGACCGTCGTGGACATCCGGGAGACCAACCGCCGGGTGATCGAGCAGTTCCGCGCGGGCGGCGAGGTCGAGGGCATGCACCGCGAGCGCCTGGCGCTGCTGACGACGACGGGCCGGCTTTCCGGCGAGCCGCGGACGGTTCCGATGATGGTCCACCGCGACGGCGAGAGGTGGCTGGTGGTGGCGTCCAACATCGGCGCGCCCCACCACCCGGACTGGTACCTGAACCTCGAGGCCGACTCGCGGGTGCGCGTCGAGGTGGACGGCCGGTCCTTCGACGCGGAGGCGCTGCCGCTGCTGGGCGCGGATTACGTGCGGACGTGGACGGAGCTGGAGAAGGAGTACCCGTTCCTGGCGGATCACCAGGCGAAGGCCCGGCAGGCCAGGCGGGTGATCCCGATCGTGGAACTGTCCGAAGAGGACTGATCTAGTCCTCTTCGGACGGTCCTACTTGCTCGCCACGCGGCGGTACCGCGCCGTCGCCAGGGGGGCGAAGATCGCGATGATCGCCAAGCAGCACAGGATCGCGTACAGCGCCGCGTTCTCCGCCGGCCAGCCTGTCGGCGGGACGCCGAAGCGGTTTCCGAACAGGTCCCGCGTCGCGTTGATCACCGCCGTGAACGGGTTCCACTCCGCGATCGCCTTCAGGAACGGGGGGAGCGTGTCCGTCGGGACGAACGCCGAGGAGATGAAGCTCAGCGGGAACATCCAGATCAGCCCGGCGCTCTGCGCCACCTCCACACTGCGCGCCGCCAGGCCGATCAGGGCGCCGACCCAGGACAGGGCCCACGCGAACATCAGCATCACCAGGTAGCCGAGCAGCGCGTCCCAGAAGCTGCCGCGGATGCGCCAGCCGACCAGCAGCCCGCACAGCGACATCACGATCAGCGCCACCACGCTCACGACCAGGTCCGACGTCGTGCGGCCGAGGACCACCGCGATGCGGGACATCGGCAGCGAGCGGAACCGGTCGATGATGCCCTTCTGCAGGTCGTTCGCGAACCCGATCACCGTGAACGCCGAGTTGAACGCCACCGTCTGGGCGAAGATCCCGGCGATCAGGAACTCGCGGTACGCGGCGCCGCCCGCTTCGCCGCCGATCGCGTTGCCGAAGACGTAGGCGAACAGCAGCACGAACATGATCGGCTGCAGCGTCGCCGCCATCAGCCAGTCGGGGTTGCGGCGGACGTTCATCAGGTTGCGCCACGTGACGATGCCGCCGTCGGAGATGCCCTTCGCGAACGCGTTCATTTCGAGACCCCTTCGGTCGACGAGGCGCCGTGGCCGGTCAGGGACAGGAAGACGTCGTCCAGCGTCGGCCGGTGCAGGCCGACGTCCTGGACGGTGATGCCTTGGGAATCGAGCCGCCGCAAGGCCTCGATCAGCGCTTTCGGCCCGGTGTCGACCAGGATTTCGGCGCGCCGCGTGTGGGCGTCGCCGGCCGGCTCGCCGGTGCCCACCTCGCGCAGCACATCCAGGGTCTTCGGCAGGTCCGCGGCCGAGGCGACGACCAGCTCCAGGCGTTCGCCGCCGGTCTGCGCCTTCAGTTCGTCCGCCGTGCCGCGGGCGATCACCCGGCCGTGGTCGATCACCACGATCGAGTCGGCGAGCTGGTCGGCCTCTTCGAGGTACTGCGTGGTCAGCAGCACGGTCGTGCCGTCGGCGACGAGCTCCTTGATGACCTCCCAGGTGTCGAGCCGCCCGCCCGGGTCGAGGCCGGTGGTGGGCTCGTCCAGCACCACGACGGTGGGCTCGGCGATCAGCGCGCCGGCCAGGTCGAGACGCCGCCGCATGCCCCCGGAATAGCCCTTCGCCGGCCGGTCGGCGGCCTCCTCGAGCCGGAACCGCGTGAGCAGCTCCCGGGCGCGGGAGCGGGCCGCGGCCTTCTTGCGGCCGTAGAGCCGCCCGACCATGTAGAGGTTCTCGAACCCGGTGAGGTTCTCGTCGACGGCGGCGTACTGGCCGGACAGCCCGATCCGCTGCCGCACCTCGTCCGGCTCGGCCAGCACGTCGTACCCGGCCACGTGCGCCGACCCCGAGTCGGGGCGCAGCAGCGTGGTCAGGATGCGCACGGTGGTGGTCTTCCCGGCGCCGTTCGGGCCGAGCAGGCCGAGCACCTGCCCGGCCGGGATGTCGAGGTCGACGCCGTCGAGCGCGCGCGTCGAACCGTAGGTTTTCACGAGCCCGCGTACCCGGACGGCTGGGTCCGGTTCCGGCTGTGGCATGGCGGCTCCCCCTTCAGGTGACCCCGACAAGCTAGGCCACCCTGCCCGGTTTGTCCTCGGGGTTTCTCCCTGAGACGGCTCAGCCTGCCGAAAGCGTGACGGCGAACTCCGGGGGCGTCCGCAGCGACTGGAACACGACGCAGTAGCGCTCGGTCAGCTTCTTGAGCGTCGCCAGCTGGTCCTCGCTCGCGTCGGTGTCGAGGTCGAACGCCAGCCGGATAGCGCGGAAGCCCACCGGAGCGTCCTTCGCCACGGCGAGGGTGCCGCGGAAGTCGAGGTCGCCTTCGGCCCGCACGCGCCCGCCCCGGACGGTCAGGCCCAGCGACGTCGCGACGGCCCGCAGAGTCACCCCCGCGCACGCGACGAGCGCTTCGAGCAGCATGTCACCCGAACAGGCGAGGGTGCCGTCGCCGCCCGTGGCCGGGTGCAGGCCGGCCTCCACGACCGCGCGGCCGGTTTCGACCTTGCACGAGATGCCGAGGCCGGCCAGCTCGGCGTCGGCGTGCAGCGTGATCAGCGCGCTTTCCGGGTCCTCGCGGTACTTGTCCTTCAGCGGCGCCTGGGTCGCCCGCAGTTCTTCGGTGTCCATCCGCCGATTCTGCTCCTGGAAACGCGGAAGCGGGGAGGCCGGAATCCCGGCCTCCCCGCTCCTACGGTTCAGTTGTTCAGCTCAGGGTGACGGCCACGTCGTCGATGACGAACGAGGTCTGCAGCGAGCTGTCTTCGGTGCCGGTGAACTTCAGCGCGAGGGTGCCGCCGGCCGCCGACGAGACGTCGATGGTCTTGAGCGCGTACCCGGACGCCTTGTTCAGGTTGGAGTAGCTGCCCAGCGTCGTGCTGCCGTTGGTCACGGTCAGCTTGTCGTAGGCGGTGGAGGTGGTCGTCTCCGCGGTGTCGATGTGCAGGTAGAACGTCAGGCTGGCGTGGCAGCCCGCCGGGACGCTCACCGACTGCGCGATCGACTCGGTGGTGGTGGAGCCGTAGCCGTCGAGCCAGGACGAGTAGGTGCCGCCGTGCGCGGCCTGACCCTGCGAGGCCCACTGGCCGATGGAGCCGGTGGTGCCGGTCCAGCTGCCGCTACCGGATTCGAAGCCGCCGTTGACGATCTTCTGGCCGGAGCAGCCGGTGGTGGTGCCGACGGTCCAGCTGAACGACGCCGTGCCGGTCTTGTTGGCCGCGTCCTTCGCCGTCACCGTGACGCTCGAGGTGCCCGCGGTGGTCGCGGTGCCCGAGATGACGCCGGTGGAGGCGTTGATCGACAGGCCGGCCGGCAGGCCGGTGGCGGTCCAGGAGTACGGCGCGGTGCCGCCCGAGGCCGACAGCGGCAGGTTCACCGCGGTGCCGGTGACGGTCGACTGGTTGCCCGGGTTGGACACGGTGACCGTGCCGGTCGCCGAGCAGGTCGGGTCGGCCGACTGCGCCGGGACGGAGATCGCGTCCCACGCCGCCTTGACGGTGTTGAACTCGGTGCAGCTGCCCGGGAACAGGTTCTTCGCCGCGGTCAGCGTCCAGGTGCGGTACTTCAGGTACGAGCTGCCGGAGGTCTTGAGCAGCATCGCGTTGTAGAAGATCTTCACCGCGGTCTGCACACCGAGGCCGGTGACCGTCGAGCTGTTGCACGTGGTGCTGGTCGGCTGGCCGTTGGTCGGGTTCGTGCCCTCGGCCAGCAGGTAGAACCAGTGGTTGCCGGGGCCGGCGGCCGCGTGCACCTCACCGTTGGGAACGCTGCTGTCGTAGCAGTTCTTGTCGCCCAGCGCCGACGGGTTGTACATGTTGCGGATCGGGCCGGAGCCGACCAGGTTCACCTGCTCGCCGACGAGGAAGTCCGGCTGGTCGTAGGGAGCGGGCTCGTTCGCGAACCACTCGGTCGAGGCGCCGAAGACGTCCGCGACGAACTCCTGGGTGCCCGAACCCGAGATGCCGCCGGGGGTGTGGTCGTCGATGCCGTGGCCGTGCTCGTGCGCGACGACGTCGATCGAGCCGATCCAGCCGCCGGCGGTGTTCTTGCCGATCTGGACCTGGCTGCCGTCGTAGTAGGCGTTCTGGTCGTTCAGGCCGACGCGGATCGGCCAGCCGCCGCCGTTGCCGTCGAAGCTGTTGCGCCCCAGCCACTGCGAGAGCATCTTGTTCTCGGTCTGCGCGGCGAACAGCGCGTCGACGCAACCGGTTTCGCGGTTGCTCGCGGTGCCGTTGCCCCAGAGGTCGTCCGGTCCGCTGAAGGTCGTGTTGTTGGCCGCGTCCTGGCAGGACGTGTTGGTGATGGTCGGGTCCTTCAGCGAGTACGTGCTGCCCGAGTGCGTGGTGTCGAGGTGCACCGGGTTCGGCCCGTTCCACGCGCTGGTGCCGTCACCGTTGAGGACGTGCTCCTGGGTCTTGAGCACCTTGCCGGTGGTGGCGTCGACGATGACGTCGAGCCGGCTCGGGCCCTCGGCGTCGCGGCCGACGACGGTGCTCTTCCACGCCAGGGTCGGGGAACCGAGCGCGAAGACGACCTGCTGCGCGGGGCTCACGCTGTCCACCGCGGACAGCTGCTGCCGCGCGGTCGCCTCGGCCGCGGCCTGCGAGACTTTCGCCGTGTTCGTGGCGAGGTCGATCGTCTGGTCCTGGGCGACGGAGGTGCCGAGCACCTGGCCCGTCGAGTCGGTCGCCACCACGAAGTCGCCGCCCACCACGGGCAGGCCCTTGTAGCTGCGCTCGTAGGGGATGTACTTCAGGCCGTTGGTCGCGGAAATCGCTTTCTGGGCCAGGAAAACGTCGTCCGCACTCGCGTGCAGCGCGGCGGGACGGCTCGCTACGAGCCCGGCCGCCGCCGACACGGCCAGGGTCTGGGCGTCCGGGACGGCGTTCGGGGTGGCGGGCTGGGCCTGGGCGGTGGTGGTCGTGCACACCGCGGCGATCAGCGCGCCGCTGGCGGCCAAGACCAATGGACGTCTCAGGTGCATCGGGGGAGCTCCTCCGGGCAGGGCGAACCGGCCCGGGGTCGAGCCGGGCCGAGAACGGGGACGACGGGGAAAAATGGTGCGGCTTAGCGGAAATCAGCATCCGGTGTGAAAGCCCCGTGAACAAGCGACGAACGTAGGAGTCTTATCGGCGAGTAGCAATACATCGCAAATGGGACATTCGACACGATTGGGATCTTGGGCGACGAGTGTCCACTGAGGACTGAATGGAGATCACCGCCGTTCGGGCGATCTTCACCGCTGCATCGGGGGCCGGGTGGCGGAGTCCCGGATGGCACTGCGTCCAAACGCCGAAGGCCCCTTCGCCAATCGGCGAAGGGGCCTTCGGTGGTACTGGTGTCAGGCGGTCTTCTCGCGCTTCGGGAGCTTCCAGCCCGGGCGCACGAAGTGGCACGTGTACCCGTTCGGGATGCGCTGCAGGTAGTCCTGGTGCTCCGGCTCGGCCTCCCAGAAGTCACCCACCGGGCTGACTTCGGTGACGACCTTGCCCGGCCACAGCCCCGACGCGTCGACGTCGGCGATCGTGTCCTCGGCGACCCGCTTCTGCTCGTCGTTCTCGAAGAAGATCGCCGAGCGGTAGCTCAGGCCGATGTCGTTGCCCTGGCGGTCCTTCGTCGTGGGGTCGTGCACCTGGAAGAAGAACTCGAGCAGGTCGCGGAACGTGGTCTGCGCGGGGTCGTAGATCACCTCGATGGCCTCGGCGTGCGTGCCGTGGTTGCGGTAAGTGGCGTTCTGGACGTCGCCGCCGCTGTAACCGACCCGGGTCGAGATCACCCCGGGCTGACGGCGGAACAGCTCCTGCATGCCCCAGAAGCAGCCGCCGGCCAGGACGGCCCTTTCGGTTGACGTGGTCACGGCGTCACTCCTTCTCCTCGTGCGGTGCTACCGCCCGTTACAACTGCCCCGGACCCGCGATGATTCCACGCGGGTATTACGGAAGCCTGACGTGACGTGGGACGATGGTCCCGGGACGGGATGACTCCCGGGAGGCGCGATGCGCAACGACGACATCGCCTCGGAACGCTCCGGCGGCGTGCTGGTCGTCGAGATGTGTGGCGAGCCCGGCATCACGACGGTGCTGCGCCGGGCGTCGGTGCTCGAGACCGCTCTCTGCGGACTGCCGTGGCCCCGGCTGCTGGTGATCGACCTCGCCCGGCTGGACTTCCTCTCCGAACGCGGGGTCCGCGGCCTGCTCGAGGCGATCGAGCGCTGCCGCGACCGGGGCCTGCCGGGGTGCCTGGTCGCCTCGCCGGGCACGGGCGTCGAACGGGTGGTCCGCCGCACCGGGCTCGCCGAGCTGGTGCGGGTGTTCCCGGACCGCCTGGCGACGATCGCCGCCTACCAGCCGGTCGAGATGCGCTGGCTGCCCTGCTGAGCGTCAGCGTCAGCGTCAGCCGAGGCCGTAGGTCTGCGGGTGGTCGACCGTGCAGACGAGGGCGTCGCGCCGGGCGCGCCCGCCGTCCGGGGCGATCAGCGGGCTGGCGGTGTGCAGGAAGCGGGCGTCCTCGAACACGATCAGCTGCCCCGGCTCCAGCCGCTGGGTGTGCACCGCGGTCCCCGGCGCGCCGGGGCGGAACAGCGACGTCTCCGCGCCGGCGCCGGCCCGGTCCACGACGTAGACGAAGACGAACTCCTCGCCGTCGGCGTGCGGGCGCGTCACGACGTTGGTGAACGTCCGGAAGAGGTTGACGCCGAACGTTCCCCGCAGCTGGCGGCGGCCTTCCGGGATGAGGCCGAGCGCGGCCCGGATCCAGGACGCGAACAGCGGATCGTGCGCCACGGGCGTCCGGGCGTACTCGCGCCGCCCGGGGCGGCCGCCCCGGTCCTCGATGGCGATTTCGGAGTGCTCGGTGAGCACCGGGGTCTCGCCGTCCCACGCGTACTCGACGACGTCGCGGGCGCGCTCCCGGTCGGCGGGGATGTCGCCGGGGTAGCAGCGGAGGACGTCCGGGGTGAAGTACGTGCTCAGCAGGTGCTCGCGCAGGCGCGCGCCGGGCAGCCCGAGCTCGTCGTCGGACACGACGAGGTAGCCGTCGGTGTCGAGCCGCTTCCGGTACAGGTGGAGTTCTTCGCCTGCGGGAACGGGAAAGTCGAAAGCCATGCGTTGTCCCAACGTGAAGGGAAGGGGATCAGCCGAACTGCGCGGTCTGGATTTCACGGATCAGGGCGCGGCTTTCGTCGGGTTCGAGGGAGGCGGCCACGAGGGCGTCGTGGTAGCCGCGGTAGTACTCGACCGTCTTGGCGGTTTCGATGTGCCGAAACCCGGCGTGGGTTTCGATGTGCACGATGTCGCGGTCGAGCTCGTTCTCGAACTCGAAGTAGGCGTACATGCAGCTCATCGAGAACAGCGGGGGATGGGCGAAGGGGAACACGCGCAGTTCGATGTTCGGCGCGGTCGACCGTTCGACCAGGTGGTCCAGCTGGGCGTGCATGATCTCGCGGGAGCCGACGAACTGCCGCAGGGCGGACTCGTGGGTCACCGCGACCAGTCTCAGCGGCTCCATGTCCTCGCGTTCGGCGAGGACGTGCTTGCGGTGCTCGCGCAGGTCGACGAGCCGGTCGACCTCCTCGGCCGACCACCACGGCTCGTGCGTCGAATACTGGGCCCGGGCGTAGTCGGGGGTCTGCAGGAGCACCGGCAGCAGCGGGATCGTGTAGATCCGGGCCACCGAGGCTTCGGACTCGTACGCGAGGTGGGCGTCGAGGCCGGGGGTCGCCGTGGTCTGCGAGTAGTCGGTCCACCAGCCCTGCCGCCCGGACGCCTTCACCCAGCGCATCAGCCGCTCGGCCAGCTGCGTGTTCTCGATGCCGTAGAAGCGGATCAGGTCGCGGACGTCCCTGGCCTGCGGGCTGCCCTGCGCGTTCTCCAGCCGGGACAGCTTCGACGTCGAGATCAGCAGCGCTTCGGCCACTTCCTCGAGGGTCCGGCCGGATTCGTCACGCAGGCCCTTGAACGTGTCCGCGATCCGGCGACGCGGCACGATCGGACCTTGCATGGGGGCCATGGGACCTTCGTTCTCGCGGTGGGTCGTTCGCGATGGGATCCAGCTCGTGGGTTTCCCACCGCGCCGCGGACCCTACTCCTTTCGGTCGCTGATGGTGGTAAGCCACCCCTCGATCGCGTCAATTGGTGGGTTTCCGCTGGTGAGCCGCCTGCTGGGCCGAACGGGTGTTCCACCCTGGGATTCCCCCGTGGGAATTGCAAAACGAGACTTCCCGGAGCGACACTTGCAGGACAAGGCCGGAGCAGGCCCGGAACCCAGGACGACCCAGGACAGTGAGGACGCACCAGGACGACGACAGGGACCGGACCGGCCGACGGCGCCGAGGGGAAGGAATCGCCATGTTCGTCGTGCTGAGACCGGGTGTGCTGATCAAGGTGCTGGCCGCCACCGCCTTCGTGGCCTTCCTGCTCTACCTGTTGCTCGGCGGCCTCGCCTCGGGCCCGGCGGGCTCATCCGGCCCGCCGCCCGCCGCTCCCGCCGCCGGCGGCAGTGACCTGCTCGCGCGGACCGTGCCGACGCCGTACGTCGTGGCCGGGACGGGCAAGAACGGCCTCAACGTCCGCTCGTGCGCGGCCGCGACCTGCCGCCGGACCGGCTGGGTCGCCGAGGGCGGCACGTTCGAGGCGGAGTGCTGGACGCACGGCACGCCGGCGTCCGCGGACGACCGGTGGCTGCGTGGCACGGTCGCGGGGCACGCCGGCTACGCGGCCGCGCACTTCCTCCGCGGCAGCGGGGCGCCGGAGTGCGGAACGAGCGCCGCGCGCCGGATGTGAGGGTGCGCGCTCACTCGCCGCGCATCGAGCGGCGGATCTCGGCCAGCCGGTCCTTGGCCGCCTGGTCGCGGTCGGCGATCTGCTTGTCGAGGGTCTCGGCGGTGTTCTCGGTGCCGAGACCGGCGACGTCGACCGAGCCGAGCGACGTGGTGTACCGGTTCTCGATCTTGTCCCGGACGAAGTCGAAGCTGGGCACCCCGCCCTCGCTGTAGTCCGGGTCCGGCAGCGGCGGCGACGGGATCGCCAGTGCCGCGGTGGGGGTGTCGTCGACGATCTCGCCCTCGACCACGTTCGGGTCGCCGTCGGGTGTGCTCATCTCCCGACCTTAGCGCCGGTGTGGGCAGTCCGGCCGCGATCAGTGGGTAATTCGGCCGTGGACCGGTCCGGCGCGGTGGGGAATTCTCGATGCGCACAGCCGGTGTCCGGAGGGAGCAGACCATGAGTGCCGGGGCCTACCACGCCGAAACGGCGGAGATGGGAACGATCGCCCACGCGGTCGAAGACGTCGGGTCGTCCTTCCTGTCGGCCACCCGCGACCTGGAAGGCCTGGTGCTGGACGCGTTGTCGTTCGCCGGGATCGGCAGCGGCGTCGCGGCCGCGAACTCGGCGCTGCACTCGACGCTGGGCAGTGCCCTGCAGAAACTCCTGCACCTCCTGACGAACGTGAACCAGAACGTCCGGACGGCCGCGGACGGATACCGCGCCGCCGACTCCGACGTCGCCCAGGCCTACGGCGGCGGGCAGAGCGGGGGCGGCGCCGCCGCGGCAGCCGCGCCGCAGCAGCTGGACCCCCGGGTCGTCGACTCGATCATGCGGTCCGAAGGCGCGACGGGCGAGCAGGGCGGCGTGCCCGAGGCGTACGGCTTCCGGCAGAACATGCACAACGGCTACGACCGGATCATCGCCGCGCGCGAGGAGTACGGGATCGGCAGCGCCGAGGAACGCGCGGTCGTCGCCGACCTGATGACCGCGAACGCGCGCACGGCGGGCGCGCTCAACTTCACCGATCCCGGCACCCAGGCCGCGATCATGTCCGGCGCGCACATGCGCGGCGCCGGCGGCGTCCGCGCGATCCTCAACCACATGGCGGGGGAGGACATCGTGCGCAGTTCGCGGACGCTGGGCGACGCGACCATCCAGCACGTCCAAGGGCTGACGCCGGAGCAGTTCCAGCAGGAGTTCCGCGACGCCCGCGTCGAATACGACCGGCAGATCTACGGCGGGACGAACACCACCCAGGGCGGGCACACGCAGAACTGGTGGGACCGCTACGGCACCGGCCTGACCCGCCGCTATGACCGCGAGCAGGCCGAATTCCTCGGGCTTTCGCAACCGCAGCATTGATTTTTCGGTCCTGCGGGTTCGAAGATCGCCCGAGTGGGCACTCTCTTTGTGTAGCCGAACGACAACGGGAGGCACACGATGAACCGGAGGATGATCGCACTACTGGGCGGGGTCGCCGCGATGGCGGGGACCGTGGCGTTCGCGGGAACGGCCGAAGCGGCGCCGACGCCGTGCAGTGCCGAAGCGAAAGCCTGCGTCCAGCGCAGTTCGAATACCGCGTGGCTGACCGACGGCGCCGGGAACGTCACCTACGGCGGCGTCCCGATCACCGTGGGGCTGCCGAAGTACCCGACCCCGCTGGGGAAGTTCCACGTGCAGTACAAGGACATCGACCACTACAGCAAGCAGTTCAACGGGCCGATGCCGTACTCGGTGTTCTTCACCAACACCGGGGTCGCGTTCCACCAGGGCAGCCTGAAGGTCAAGTCCCACGGGTGCGTACACCTTTCGCACGATTCCGCGGTGACGTTCTACAACTCGCTGCACCCGGGTGACGTCGTCGAGGTCGTGCCCTGATCCGTCCAAACCGGACGATCGAGGAGCGCGCCGGTGACGGCGCCGAACACCAGGTGATCCAGGATCTGCGGCCCGCGTGGCAACGCCCGCACGGCGGGGTACGCGCGGGCCGCGATCCCGAGGTCCAGCGCCGCGATGGCCAGGCCCGCGATTGCGCCGCCGCCGGCCCTGAGCCGGTGGTGCCGGGCGATCGCGGCGAGCACGCCGGTCCAGGCGGCGGAGACGACGACGTGCGCGATCAGCCCGGCGGCGACGCCGGGCCGGGTGCGCCGTCCCGGCAGCAGGGTGCCCGCCGCGCGGGTGGCCGCCAGGACGTCACGGCCGGTGAGGAGCGCGTGGGCGGTCGACGGTATACCGCTCACCACGGCGGCGACGGCCCCTGCTCGAGCCGGTGTCATCCGGCCAGGTACGCCGCCACCCGGATCCGCAGGCCGCGGACGCGGGGGAGCGCGATGCTGAACGCCCGCGCGGGCCGGTAGCCGGGCCACGGGCCGCCGTGGGCGCAGGGGCCGGCGAAGTAGACGAAGCCGTCTTCGTCGTCGTAGTGGCCTGGAGACCAGACGGCCGCGTCACCCGCGTGCCGGTCCGGGCACTTGGCCCGGGCGATCCAGTAGACGTCCTTCTTCATGACGTGGCGCAGTTGCGCCGCGAAGCCCGCCAATTCGGCTTCCGGCAGGCCGAGACCGCGTCCGCTCCACACTCGTGGCGTGCGTTCCGGCGTGCGGGCGGGGCAGCCGAAGGTGACCGCGGCAGCGGTGTACCGCCGGGTCCAGCGCGGGTTTTTCGGGGCCGGTGCGGCGAAAGCGGGTCCGCCGGTGAGTTCCAGCGTCATGGGGGAACGATAGTCGATCAAGTGGCGCCGGGTACCGCCGCGCGGGTGTCGATCATTGCTCACATAGTGTATACAGTATCCAGTAGGCTGACGAAGGAGGCCGCTGTGTACACAGTCATCAACCCGGCGACGGGTGAGCTGGTCGACGAAATCCCGAACGCGGCCGACGAGGAGGTCCGCGACGCGATCGACCGGGTGCACCGCGGGTACGCGGCTTGGCGGGCCCGGCCGGTCGCCGAACGCGCCGCGATCGTGCGGCGCGCGGGGGAGCTGTTCGCCGAGCGCGCGGACGAGCTCGCCGCGATCATGACGCTGGAGATGGGCAAGCGGATCAACGAAGGCCGCGGCGAATTGGGCGTCGTCGCCGACATCTTCCGGTACTACGGCGAGCGCGGCCCGGACCTGCTGGCGGACGAGCCCCTGGCCATCCGCGGCGGCGAGGCGGTGCTGACGAAGGAGCCGATCGGGGCACTGCTGGGCGTGATGCCGTGGAACTTCCCGTGTTACCAGGTCGCCCGGTTCGTGGCGCCGAACCTGGTGCTGGGCAACACGATCCTGCTCAAGCACGCGTCGATCTGCCCGCGTTCGGCGGTCGCGATCGAGGCGGTGCTGCGGGACGCCGGCGTGCCGGCGGACGCGTACGTGAACGTGTTCGCGTCGAGCCGCCAAGTTCCGTGGATGCTCGCGGACCCGCGCCTCGCCGGGGTGTCGCTGACCGGCAGTGAGCAGGCGGGCATCTCGGTGGCGGCCGAAGCCGGGCGCAACCTCAAGAAGTGCGTCCTGGAACTGGGTGGCTCGGACCCGCTGATCGTGCTGGACACCGACGACCTCGACGAGACGGTCAAGATCACGGCGACGGCCCGGATGCGCAACTGCGGCCAGTCGTGCAACGCGCCGAAGCGCATCATCGTGCTGGGCGGGTGGTACGAAGAGTTCACCGACCGGTTCGCCAAGCGCGTGACGGAGTACTACGTCCCGGGCGACCCGGCCGACCCGTCGACAACCCTGCCCCCGCTGGCCTCGAGCGCGGCGGCGGACGAGGTGTCGGCCCAGATAGAGACGGCGATCCGCGAAGGAGCAACGCTGCGCGCGGGCGGCCACCGCATCCCGGGCCCGGGCGCGTACGTGGAGGCAACGGTCCTGACGGAGGTGACGCCCGAGATGGCGGCGTACCACGAGGAGATCTTCGGCCCGGTGGCGCTGCTGTTCCGGGCGGAGACGGAGGAAGAGGCGGTCGCCCTGGCCAACGACACACCATTCGGGCTGGGGGCAAGCGTGTTCGCAGCCGACCGAACCCGGGCGGCTCGCGTGGCGCGGAGGATCGAGGCGGGAATGGTGTACGTGAACAAGTCGGGCGGGTCGGAGGCGGACCTGCCGTTCGGCGGGATCAAGCGGTCGGGCATGGGACGCGAGCTGGGGCCGTTGGGGATCGAGGAGTTCATGAACAAGAAGCCCATCCGCCTCTGACCTGCTGTTTTGTTGCGTTTGGCCCGCCAGGCCGTCGTCAGGCCGTCTCGGAATCCTGGGCCGTCTGCTCCGGCCGGCGGGGCTTGAACACCTTGTTGGTAGCCGCCCGAGCCCGCTTGTGGCTCGACGGGACGAGGTGCGTGTAGATCCGGAGCGTGTATCCGGGGTCGTGGTGACCCAGGTACTCGGCGACTTCCTTGATCGACACGCCGTTGGCGAGCATCGTGGACGCGAAGAAGTGCCTCATGGCGTGCATCCCGTCTCGCCGTTCGACGTAGTCCAGTCCCGCGCTCGCGAAGGCCGGCCGCCAGACGTGGTATGCGAAGTTGGCGCCCTTGATCACGTTCCTGATCGGCTGGCCCGCGTAGACGCTGCGCTTCGTCGTCCGGCCGATCAGCACGCGCACGGTCTCGGGCCGACCACCCGGTTCGAGCCAGGGGAGCGTCAGCGTGACCGGCTCGAAGGTGGCCATGTAGTCGTCGATGTCGTTGAGCACGCCTTGCCCGAGCGGCACCACACGCGTCTTGCCACCCTTCGGAGGTGAGAACACCGGCTGAGTGCCGATCCACCGGATCTGACGCTGAACGTTGACGATCATCTCGTCCCGGTCGACGTCATCCGGACTGAACCCGAAGATCTCCATCTGCCGTAGGCCGAGCCCGGCCCCGAGCGGCACCGTGACGGTGTACTCGGCGGGCAGGGCGAGCCGCACCGCGCGGACCCGGCTGTCCGGCCACGGGATGACCTTCCGCTGGACGGGCTTGGGCCGCTTGATGCTCTTCGCCCGGCAGGGGTTCGCCCGGATCTTCTTATCGTCGTAGGCCGCCTGGAGGATGGCGGATACGGTGTCGAAGAGTACCGCGCGAGTGGACGCCATCAGGCCGCGTCCGCCTCGCTCTTCGGCCGTTCCAACCAGTCGAGCCAGTCCCGAATGGTGTCGGTCTTCGCAGCCACCTTGAGTGGCTTGTCGCCGAGGAACGGGAAGATCCCGGTCTTGAGGTGGTTGCTCACGGTCTGCCGGGTCCCCGCGTCGGCGGACTGGCCCTTGCGCCACTGGGCCGTGTAGTCGCGGAACTTCTCTTCGCCGGACTCGGCCGAGATGTACTCACCGGCGAGCACGTCGTGTTGCATCTTGGTCAGGAAGGTCTTGGCCTTCGTGAGTTGCTTGTCCGGAAAGGACTTACTGCGTTCGTTGCCTTCGGGGTCGTAGTAGCGGACCTTGTACCGGTCGCCCTTGCCGAACAGTTCGGTCTTCTCGCGGACCGGATGACCCTTGGCATTGAAGACCGGCTTACCCTCCGCGTCCTTCTTTTGCCGCCACCACCTGTCTTGCACGTGGCCTTTCATGAACTCGCCTTTCTCTTGCTGTATAGGAAAAATCGCCTACCCCATGCCTCTTGGTGGAGGCATGGGGTAGGTCCTCGTCGTGGGTAGTTGATCGCTATGCGGCTTCTGTCGATCCGTTCAGCGTGTCGAGCCACCGGCGCACCGTCTCCGGGTCGTACCGAACGTGCTTTCCCAGCCGCAGCCACTGCGGGCCATAGCCCTTGAAACGCCAGTCCCGCAGCGTCTTCACGGGTATGCCGAGGAACGTGCTCAGATCATCCGGAGTCCACAGTCCCTCGACGCTGACGACCTTCACCTGTGCTTCCATTGCTTCCCCCTTTGTCATGCAGCGAGTCCAGTTGCCGAAGTTTCTGGAGGTCTCTCCGCTGCCAGTAGCGCCCGGTCGTACTCGGCCTTCCACGTGATCCGTTCCGCGATCGCACGCATTACCAGGTGCGGCCGGGGCGGGACCTGCGGATCGCCGGGCTCGACCTTCCGCCAGACCTGCTGTGACCGGTCGGTCTCCGGCTTCTCGATCCCGACCGCCGCGAGCGCTTGCAGCACGAACGTTCGCCGGTCGGCCTTGTGATCCACCAGCGTCTTACCCGACCACTTCCGGGAGACCAGCACACGGCGGCCGGGCAGCCCGAGCGTCGTCCGGCGGTGAGCCCGGCCCTGGCAGTGCCCGGGGGTGGTCTTGCCCGTGACGCCCTTGGGCTGGACGCCGTAGAGCAGCCAGACCGCGCAGCGCGGCGAACACGGCGTGACCGACAGCTCGGCATGGAGCCGGTCGTGGTGATCGGCCTGCGACGCGCTGTCCGCCTCGACCACCTCACCCGTGGATTTCGTGAGGTACTTGGTCAGGTAGCCGATGTGACGGCCGGCCTCCTCAGTGCCGCCGAGGATGCCCTTCGAGTGCACCTGACGCCCAAACGTGACGACGTGCGCCGGGCACTCAACCGCCTCTATCGCGTCGTCCCAGCGGGTCAGCGGCTGACGCGTTTCCGGGTCGACGAAGCCGGTGTCCGGGCCGTCCCACACTGGGCGCCGGTCGGCATAGACGATCTCGTCATGCGCCGGCCACCAGACCTGGTGATAGGTGGCTTCGGTGACCTGGCGGATCACGTCGTGCGGCACCGAGCCCCGAATAGCGGCGTGCAGGTGCGGAGCGGCCCGACGCTGCGGCTCGACCGTGGCGAAGTACTGCGCATCCCAGCCGACAACCCGCCGCAGGTTCTGCCACCACCGATCCACCAGCGCCGAGAAGTGCACCGCATCCCGAGCAGCCCGCCGGTAGTCATACCGGGACGGGTCGACCGGGGCACCGTCGCCACGAACCGGCCCGTAGGTGTCACAGGTCAGCGTCACGAACATCGACGGCCGGAACTTCCCCGCGAACTCCCGGCCGACCGTCGTCTTCGCGACCTTCCGCCGAGGCAGGTTCGGAGCGTCCTGCCGCCGCTTGGTCGACCGTTTCACCGCCCGCTTGGTCGGCACGTCGAGGGCGGGCAGCCGGCCCCGCATCCCGAGTTGCCGAAGTTCCGCATCAACCCCGGCGACCTCCTCCCGCAACTCCTCGGCCTCGGCCTGGTCGTGCTCGACCACCTCCCGGTAAGCCGCCACCAGGTCCGCCCGGTAGGTCAGCAGCTCCGTGTGACCCTCGGACGGCGGAGCCGGGGTGAGATCGGGCTCTTCGGTCAGGTGCCAGCCCTCACGGCACTGGGCCTGCCGCAGCGCCTTCGCCTTCCGCGCACACGGCAGGCACACCGATTCCACGGTAGAGCCGCAGGGGACCGGGACGTAGCGGAGTTCGCCGGTCGCGGTGTCGCCGACCTCCATCGTGAACGGTCGTACGCAGACCCCGTGCTTCTCGGCCGTCGCCCGGATGACGTCGGCGGCCAGCGGTGTCCGCATCCGTTCGGCGCGTGTCTCGGTCATCAGGCCGCCACTTCCCCGGGCGTCGACCAGCCGCGCAGCAGGTAGACGGGCATGTCCTGCTTTGCCCCGGCCGGGAGGTCGGGGAACGTGCTCGGCTCGAACCGGACCACGCCGAACACCGCGACGGGGATGCCGCAGGGTGTCCGGCCGGTGATCGAGATGTGCACCCACTTGCCGTCGACCAGCCGCCACAGCCGGGCCGAGACGTCCTCGAGCGTCTGGCTCCACACCAGCAACGCCCGAGCGACCTTCGCGAGGCCGTCGACGTCGAGTTGGACGGTGATCGGGCTGGACCAGGCGTTGACGTCGACCGAGGCGGCCGGCGGCAGCTGGTGGGAGTCGAGGTGATCGCGGATGGCGTCGAGGAAGATCATCAGCCGGTTCACGCGGCCACCCCCTCGCCGCCGTGTCGCAAATCCGCGACACCCCCATTGGTCACGTACGCCTCCAGCGCCTTCACGGTGCCGTCGGAGACCCACCCGGCCCGGATGCGCAGCGGTTCGCGGATGCCTTCACCCCACACGTAGCCCACGCCGGCCTCCGAATCACCGATCCGGTTCGCCCACGCCCCACGCTCATACGCGCCGTCACCGAGGACCATCCCGACGTGCGTCTTGGACGTCACGCGCAGGCACACGCGTCGGGTGAACAGCTCGCGGACCGGAACGGTGTCCTTGGTCGGTTCTTGGACATAGCCACGGACCGAGATACCCAACGCCCGCCCCTGGGTCGTCAGCAGCGCGACACGTTCCACAATGGCCTCACGGGTCTTGCGGTCCGTGTACTTCGTCAGCGCGCCGATCTCGTCGAACTCCAATAGCTCCAACGGATACTCCGTCGACACCGGGACGGTCCGCAGCCGACCGGCGAAGATCCGCTTGCGGGATTCCATCTCCTCCACCAGGCCGTCAAGCAGCTCGACCGCGTCCTTACCACCAACCGCGTACCGGGTGAAGATGCCGCGCCCGTAGGCCAGTTCCATGCCCTTGGGGTCAATGCCGGACATGCGTACCACCCCGGCCCGGATCGCCGAGGCCGCCGCGACCAGCGGGCACCACATCACCGAATTCTTGCCCGCCCCGGAGGCACCGGCGGTCAGGCAGTGCGCACCCGAGCCGAGCAGCGGGACGCGCCAGTCACGCCCGTACTCGGTCCGGCCCGCCCAGACGTTGCGCAAGTCCACACCGGACAAGTCGACGCCATCGGGGACCTGAGGGCCGGCCACTCCGCCGCCGAGCAGGTCACGCCGCTGGAAGTCGATCGACACCACGTTCGGTGCCAGTTCACGGACCTGGCAACGAGCGACCTTGCGCGCCACCGCCAAGGCCCGGGCAGCGTTGTCGAAGTCCTCCGGCTTCTGGCCAGCCACCAGTTCCACCCGCACCTCATCCCACGACGCGCCGGAGCGGACGCCGAGCACCTTCGGCATCCGCGCGTTCGGCCGGTTCGACGTCGAGCGGGACAGCGCGCGTCGGCGACCGACCAGGTTCACGTTCACCACCACCGGCAGCGCCTCGTCCCGCACCGATAGACCGCAGGCGTGCAGCCACCCGGGCAGCTTCCGGCCGTAGACGGCCCACCGCACCCACCAGGAGCGCAGGAACCGCCAGCACCACTGATCGAACGAGACCGCGTCGATCACCCACCACGCCACCACGACGCTGCCCACAGTGATCGCCAGGGAGAGCCAGCCGAACAGCTCACACCAGGCGTAGACCGCGACCACGGCGAGGCTCGTCCGCCACCGCGTCACGACCTGCGCGAGCATCCAAACCACGGCCTTGCACAGCCACCACAGCGCCACGAACACCACGGCCGCCGCAGCCAACGCTTCCAGAATCGACGCCAGGGCACGGCCGACCTTGTGCAGCACCCACACACCGAGCCCCAGCCCAGCCAGGGCCATCACCGCGAAGCCGGGAGACATCACCGACCACCCCGCTTCACCCGCAGGTCCAGCGGCAGCATCCCCAAACAGGGAGCGCACTGGGTCTCGCCGGGCAGCAGTTTGGCGAATCGTTTGCAGGAGGCGCAGCGCGTTCGGGTGACCCCCGTTGACGCTCGCCCGTTGTCATCGTTTAGCGTTGTCATTGTTCACTTCCGCTGGTTGTGGACAGCGCAGGAGCGGCAAGGTTGGTAGCCAGGTTCCGCTTCTGCGCCTTACGGATCACACGCACCCGCAACAGGACGTGCTTCATCGCCGCACGTCATAGCGTGCGTTTTCGCTTTACTGTTGACTTTTTGGTCGTCTACATGCGATTAATCGGCGGACTTGCCTTCCGCTTGCAGTTCGGCCGAGATCTCACCCGCCTGCCGTTCCTCGTATCCGGCCCAGTACAGCGCCTCGTGGTGGTGGCCCCGGTCGACGTCTGCGATCGCTTTGTACAACCGCGCGTTGCCGAGCCGGAACGCCAGCCACGCTGACGGGTTCGCGTTGTTCGGCGGTCGGCGGTCCATCACGACCTCGTGGGCCTCCCGCAGCGTCTTCGGCTCACCCTTCGCCACGATCACGCCTCCCCGCGCGGGCTTCCAGCAGCACCGCCAGTTCCTCGGCGTGGTCGCGGAGCCGGCGAAGGAACACCGCGCATCCCGTCCAGGCGGTCTGGTCCTCCGGCGGCACCAGCGTCACCACGCACAGCCCACCGGCCAGCACCAGAACCGGCGGATGTGACGCGCCCGTCCCGGTCTCCTCCACCGTCACCTCGGTACCCGGCCCCACCGTCCACCGCAGCCCCAGCCCGTCCCACGTTGCCGTCATGCTCTTCCCAATCCCGGGCCAGGTCGGCGAACCCCTCGGCCGCCGACTCCAGCGCAGCCACGCACCACCACGGCAACCCGCGCGCCTGCGCCAGCTCGTGCCACGCCCGCGACACCCGCCGAGCAGCGTTCGCCGTGTTCGTCGCACTCATCGGCGACAGCACCGCACGGCCGTGTTCCCACGCGGCCATGTAGTCCCGATACGCCCGCTCCCACGCCTCTACCTGCTCGCGGAAGCCCATCGCTGTCACGCCGCCTTCGGCGTCTCACCGGTGCCGCCGGACCGAGACGTCTTCGCGTTGCTGTTGGCCTGCTTGAAGCCGGTCGCCCGGAACACGTACGACTGGTACTTGAACTCGCCCTGCCCAGCCACGCGCGGTTCCGCCGTCAGCCCGTCCAGCTCGATCGGTCGCATTCCGGGCAGCGCCTCCGAGGTGGTCGGCACCGGCTGCACGTCGGCGAGAAGCGTGATCTCGAACGACGCCCGCTTCGCGCGGGTCTCGGCCGGGTCGGTGACCATGACCTTCCACTGCCGCTTGCCGGTCACCTCGTCGACCCGCTGCCTGACCGGACGATTGGCGGCCCGGTCCTCACGCGACTGGTACTCGTTGTCCGGCGACACTTCGCCCACCATGACCAAGCCCTGCGGAAACGCGTGGTCGAAGTCGATGTCGAACCGGTGTCCCTTGTCGATAGCCATGCTGAATTCCCTTTACTGGTATGGGTTTCTTCGCGCTCAGTCGCGCTCTTCCGACCACTGGTCGCCGAGAGGAGAGGAGTAGGTGCGGGTGCGGTTCTGCGTCTCGCACCACTCGCCGAACTCGTTCGCGGCCACGGCGAGGCTCCGCGCGAACCGCGCGGTGTCCATCAGGCCGCCGATCCGAGCCGGTACCTGGATCATGATCGCGGTTTCATCGCCCCCGGCCACCAGTTGGCGGACTCCCGGGGAAGGTGACACGACGGCAGCGCCGTATCCGACGAGGGGCTGAATCACCACGTGAATGCCCATGTGCTCTCCCGATGTCTCGGCTTTCGCGCGTCCGATCGGGCGCGCTGTGATCAGGAGACACCCGCGTGGGAGAGATCACCCGGACAAACTGTCCGGGTGGGTTCTAGCGGTCGGCCGGAACGGCCTTCTCGATCGCGTCCAGCATGGCTGACCAGGGCAGATCCCGGCCAGGAGCGGACCGTGGTTCGTGCAGCGGCCAGACGTCATCACCGTAGAGCAGGTCCACGCCAACGCGCCGCAGGTTCTCGATGTGCATGGTCCAGAACGGCTGACGCGCGTGGGCCGCGTTGACGCGCGGGAACACGATCACCGGCAGGTTCAGCGTCCCGATCGCCTCGTTGACCTGCGTCAGCGCCTGGTTGTCGGCGATGCCGAGGGACATCTTCGCGACGAAGTTCGCCGAGGCCGGCGCCACTAGGTAGCAGCTCGGGGCCGGGTGCGGGCTCTTCTGCGACGGCGAGCGGGGCTCGACCCGCACCGGGTAGCCGGTGGCCTGCCCGATCTCGTCGAGCTGCCCGGTCTCGGCCAGCCAGCGGCCGGCGGTGGGGGTCAGGGTGACCGCGACGGTCCAGCCTGCTTCCTGGGCAGGCTTGATCAGGCGTGGAAGCAGGTGTTCGACCCCGCCGGCCCCGGAGGCGACCAGCCCGAGAACTCGAGACATGCGGCTACCTCACCGCGCCGCAGCGCTCAGCCAGCGCGAGCAGCGCCGAGGACTTGCCAGCCGTGGCCGGGGCACGCCGGTACATGGACCGCACGACCTCCCGAACCATCGTGTTGTGCCGGACGATGGTCGGCGACTTCTGCTCGGCCTCCAGGAGGACCTGTAGGGCGTCGTCGTCCTTGGCGAGCAGGCTGAGTGCACGGGCGAAGTCGATCAGGTGCGTGACCTGGCGTTCCACGGGCAGGTGGTCGACGTTGACGCGCGGAGCAGTCTCGATCACCTGGCTGACGTCGCCGAGGTCCAACGCGGCTGAGAGCCGGTGCAGCTCGACGTTGGCCGGCCCGAACCCGGTCTGCCAGTAGTTCGCGTCCACACCCAGCTGGTCAGCGGCGGTTTTCGCGTGTCCGAGGAGGTCGTTCGCGGTAGTCCGGTCCTGGTGACGCGCCGCCGCGACAGCCGTACGGAGGTAGAGCATCCCGTACAGGCTCAGCGCGGCAGGATCACCTTCGGCCATCCTTGGCAGCAGCCACTTCGCCGCGACGTCGCCCAGCTCAAGCGCGTCATCGAACCGACCCACGGCCAGGAGCGCGTGCGTGCCGGAGCGTGCGGCGGAGGCCAGGACCAGTGGGTCGTCGGAGTCGTCCGCCGCCTGCATAGCGCGTTCGGCCGCGATCCAGGCGAGGTCAGCCTCACCGATCTTGCTCAATGTCGTCGCGGCCAGATGGTGCACCCGTGCCGAGATCGCCGCGCAGGCCCGCTTGTACCCGGCATCATCCGCTGAGGCAGCCTCCATCGCCTGCGTCGTCTTGATCAGCCCAGGCAGCGCGGTCACGACCCGCCCCAGGTCACCCTTCTGGTAGCTCGACCAGGCACCCTCGACCAGTTGCCGAACAGGCTGCGGGTCGATGTACTCGGGCGACATGGCCGAGGAGAACAACGTCCGCGACAGCCGGCGGGGAGCCATCAGCGCGTCCCGGATCGCCGGTACGTCGTCGTGCTTGTCCTGCTCTTCCATCAGCACGGGTTCGCCGAGCAGGTCACCCAGCGTCACCCGCAGCGCTCGCGCCAGGTCGGCCAGCACGTCCAGCCTGCGGATGTCCCGCTCACCACGCTCGATCTTGCTCAACCAGTCCTCGGTACGGCCCACCAGGTCAGCAAGAACCGCCTGCGACAGCCCACGCCGCCGCCGGTAGAACGCGATCCGCTCACCGATGCTGAGCTGGTCACCCGCACCACGCATGACCTCAGATTACAGCCTGGGGCGAAGTCGACCCTGCCGCCGGCTGCACACCACAACCGTGTCCGGCGGTGCCCTGCCTGCTTCCTCTCATCTGCTCCGCCACGACAGCTCACGTCGAGCAGGAAGCTGAGCTGTTAGACATCGCGGCGAACCGGCCGATGGTCCAGATTGCACAGACGCTTCTCGTTGTAGACGGATTTGGTGCCAAAGACGATCTCAGTAGAGACAGCCCAGATCCTGTTCCGGGTCGACCGATACGAACTTCGCTACGTTATGGAGATTCGTTAGAGTCCTTCTGTCTTGGACTCTTCCAGTTGGCGCGCCGCTCCTCCTTCTCGGCCTTCGCTGTTCGAAGCTTAGCTTTGTCAGACAATTTGAGTACTTCAGCAATTCCAAGCGTACGTGCCGCATCGCGAAGCTTGTTGCGATGCGTACGATCAGCATCTACGAAGTCGACTGCTCGGCCCGCCCATACGAACGAATAAGCCAGGAAGTGAACCCACATTATTGTGTCTGTTTCGGCAGGTTCGAGACGCAGTGCAGAAATATTCTGTCTGTCTTCTGTGGGAACTACGTAACTATCGATGATTCTTGAACTTGGGTGGGAGTACCAGCTCATCAAGCGGTAGTACGCGTATGCGTCTACGCCACCAGGCTCTAGATCGCGACAGAGCTGCTCAAAGTTTCGTGCCTGCGCCTTGGAAGATGTCCGGAGAAGTTCCGCGTCTGCGGCGGGAAAATCTTGTGCTCCTGAACGCAGCACTTCTGATCGAGCGTTCAGTAGTGTCCTAATTGCGATTTCTCTGCTGTGAACGTCGCGGTTCAGAAGTGCCTCTGCTCCATCGATATTCTGCGCAATCCAATGCGAGGTTAGAGCCGATTCATATGACATACGTATCAACGGCATGGCTTCCAGGGTTGCGCCCGAGGTGCACATCGTGAGAGCCTGCTCGCCAACACGATAAGTGTGTGCGACAAGTCCGTGTACCGATAGGAACTTCATGAGACCAGGATTCGTGCGACGGTCTCGATAGCGCATCTCGCTATCTTTGCGGGTTTTCCAGAGTGCAATCAAATCTTGGCAAATATCTAAGATCTTCACATTGCTGAACTGGTCGCTCATGTGGTCCTTCGCCGGCTGCTGTGTTTGGATTTCGGTTAATCTTGAATGGGGTTTGGGTTCTCTCCGGCGGCCAGGTCTTCGTCGATCAGGGCGAAATTCCCTTCGCGGTAGCGCAAGACCTCCCCAATTAGTAGATACGTCTGAATTATGCACATATCTGCCTCGTCGGCTGTAATATCAGCATGAACCCCTTTGCTGCTAAGTTCATTCAGGTTTGTAAGCCGCCTGCCAAGGCTTTCAAGCGTTGCGGAGACAACCTTTGCGGACCCGTGAGGCCCAATAGTTTCGGTGATGTATTGCAGCAACCGGCCGATATATTTCTCGGCGTTGAGTATTCGCTCTTTGCCGTCGAATCCCTTGACGGGTTCCTTCTTGGGCGGATAGACGAGGTCGGCGACAGTCTTGATTATCCTTCTGCAGGAAGTGAGCGCGTGTGATCGAGCTTCAATGTCACCCTCTTGTAAACGCTTGTACGCCGCTTGGAACTGTTCAAGTGGCTCGGGCGCAAGTTCGGCAAGCTTCGAATCGACGAACGTGCGCGCCCGCTCAAATATGTCTGATGATGTTCGACCTAAAAGAAGTTGCGCTTCGGTTCGAACCAGAAATAGGTAGATGCGGTCTTCGATGCGAGAGAGAATTGACTCAACTTCCCGGAGATGTTCTCGCAATGTGAGCGCATGATCTCTGTTGCTTTTTGACATGACGTAAGTGTCTTGAGGGTGCATTCCGGCGGGAGTCGCGAGCATGTCCAACGTCTCACGCATGTCTTGTGCCGAAATCTCAAGCTCTCGGACTGAGCTAGGAAGTACGTTAGAATTCTTATCGGCGCCAATCTTACGCCCAGTGAAGTAAATTTGAGCGGCGCGCAACGTCGAGTCGTCTTCATCTCCGGTGGCATTGATTTGTGCGGATAGCTCAGCGCGCCTCAATACTCGTTCGTTTCGCGATGTTCCAATATGTGAATCTGCCTCCATCTCAAGCCATATGAGCGCAAAAACGTCGTTCCTAAGGGTAGCTATGCGTATCGCCCTTCGGAGCGAAGTGGAAACTCTAACAGATTGGTTCGAGCATGCCTCGATAGCCTCTCTGGTGAGCTCCCGTAAGTAGTCGAGCGTGGTCATTCCTTGCCCCCGCCTTCCGGGCTGGCCTAGTGTTTATTCTCCGTGATCCAGGTAGAAAGTGGACTTAGTCCACCTGTCACGGCCACCCAATTGCTGTGAGCGATCGCCGTTCCAACGCTGGAAGCGGTGAGTGAAGAAAGATTAGTACTCTGCCAAACGTGAATCAAGTCCGCCCAGAATGCTCCTGAATCAATAAGCCTCTTTTCGACTTCTTCGTCGCTGTGGCGATAGCTGTTGAGCAGGCCAACATATTGCTGCTCAAGATTGCTAAGACCCACTTTAGCTAGCTTCTCGCGCGCCTTCGGCTCGTCCGGTGCGTCAACCTGCCAGAGAGTCGAGTCGTACAAATTTACCGAGAATAGCTCTTGTCTCACTGGTTCTTGCCACAGTGGTTCCGGTATTGCGTTGACTGGAAAACCGCGTTGAAATAACCCGGGGACCTGATTTGATAGCAAGTATCCGAGACTGTTTCCCATGCCTGGGATGGTGGAGCCGGTGTACTGAATATGAGCATATTCTGAATTATTGACAGGTAGGTTCGAGCAGAACGGTTGGTAGTTTACTTGTGCATAGTCGATGAAGTCGTCGAAGGTTTGAACGCTGGTCGGCGTGGTCGACCGAAGCAGCCAGCAGATCGTTAGTGCGGATATCTGCTTTGAAGTAAGCTTCCGCGCTGTCTCTATTGCTTCGCCTAGTACGATTTTTTCTAGATCTTCATGCGCAGAGCTCCGTTCGACCAGTAGGTCGACAAGAAGTTTCTTGAGAGAGTCGTTTCCGGACCTGGCATAGTCACGCTGGCTAGCGAGCAATAGATATTGAACATCTGGGTCGGCAGCCGCCGATAGGCTAACCCCGCGGTCTATTGCTTTTTCGATGAACGCTTCCGCTAGGTCGGAAGCCCGGGAAGTGACTGTCTCCTGTGCGGATTGGCTCAATCTTGGAAAGTTGTCCGCGAACAATCGCTGCGCGACTGCGCGGACTTGCTCTGGTGTCGATCCTTGTATGCTTACTGCGATCATGCTATCTCCGGCGGTCTTACCCGCCTGGTCCGCTGTGCTCTCGGATTCAGTTGACATGATCGTCCTCGCGTCAAAATAGTCGCATGCTGCCGAATTTGGCTCTATGGGATCAAGGCGCGCCGCCAGCGGCGGCGCGCACGTCACCGCCCGCGCGGCGGGCTCGCCCGGTCGCGACACGGACGGCCTGCCGCTCCGCTTCGGCCGCCGGTCGCCGGGCGGCCCGCCGGAGGGCCGGCCGCGTACGCGCGCCGCCGAGAGCTGACTGATCCACCCGTCCACATACGCCCAGAGACGTCGCCGAGTCGATCAGTGTTACGCCGGATCAGGCCACGATCAGGTGACCGCTCCCTCGTCAGCGATCGTTTAACACCGGCCGACCGCCATCAAGGGCGCCTACGGCGTCGCTGCGCGATGGTCGCAAGCGCCCACCCTTGACACCGGCCCTCCGGCGCTAACGGCAGCGGGGACGAGGAAGACGGGGGAGGGCTGCCACCAGGCCAGACGGGCACAGGGGCGGCGAGGAGCCAGGCCGTCTACAGGCCGTCAGACGTCCAGACAGACTCGGACGCGACCGGACCCAACAGGCGCAAAAGAGCAGGTCAGAGGCGGTAAGCCCAAGAACGCCCCCAGGCCCACCGACCGCCTGGATAGTTCATGAACAAGAAACCGATCCGCCTCTGACCTGCTGTTGGCATGTCATAACGAATGGGTCAGGAGTGGTATCAACACGGCTGGTGAGCAGGTGATGACCAGGGTGATACCTTCCAATATTATCGTGACCATTTTCGTGTTCATGGCGGGAATTTGATTGTTCCGAAGCAGGGCTCGCCAGGATTCCAGTGCCAAGTTGCAGGTGATCAGCACGGTGGCTCCGGCAGCAAACATCGCTGCCGTCCGAGCATCCAATACCTTCAATATTCCGGCAATGGCACACCACTCTGCCGCGATACCTGCCGCAAAGGCCAGTACGGTATAGATGCTCAGTAGCAGGAGTTCGCGACGTGTCTCGATCTGGGATCCGGCTACCAGTTTATCGGCCCTGTCCTTGGCTTCTTGTGCTGCAATCGTGAGCTTTGCGAAGCTGTCCCTCATTTCAAGGGCGCTGGTGATGCGATTTTGTATCTCGATTTGCTCGCGAAGGTCGTCCGTCGTGTCGAGTAGTGCGGTCGCTTCGTCGAGAGTCTCTTGGGTCGACTTTGTTCTGCGGTTGATTTCATTCAAGAAGTCGAAAGACTCTTTATGGACTTTTTCGATCTCTTTGCCGTCAGGGGGAACCACCACTCGATTAACGACAAAAAGAGCGATGAGGAGAGTGGGAACAACCTGTGCGGCGACAATGCAGAAGTCACGGGCATCTTGCGGCGAAGCAACGACTGGCTCCTTGTTCAGTGGCACATCCCCGATGAGAGACGCTCGACGCAGGGCGGCTCAGCTCTCCCGCCCCCCGAGCAGGACGCGCACCTCCTCGGCCTCCGGCGCCCTCAACTCCGTGTACGCGACCAAAGCCGCTTCCAAGTGCGACACCGCCTCAGCCTCGTTCCCGGCTACCCGGTGCGCCACCCCCAACCCGTGCTGGGCGACAGCGCGCTCCCGAAGGTGACCACTCCGGCGGGCCAGAGCCAACGCCTTCTCATACAACGAAATCGCCTCCGCACCCGTCTTCGTCGCCGCCAGGTCGTTGAGGGCCGTGACCTCCAGGTTCGTGTTGCCGCCCGCCCGGGCGAAGTCCAAGGCCCGGCGGAAGTGCTCGTCGGCTTCGTCGGGACGGCCCAGGCCCGCGTACGCGCTGCCCAAGGCCGCCAGCACCGGGGCGCCCAAGCCCGCCGAGCCGAGGTCCTCCGCTATTCGGCCGCTTCGCTGCAGGTACTCCACCGCCTTCCGGTGGTCGCCGCACCAGCGGTGGTGCTCGCCGATGTTGCACAGCGCTATTCCCTCCAGCAGCGCGTGGCCCGTGCGGCGCGCCGCCGCGAGGGCCAGGTCGTACTGCTCGCGGGCCGCCCGGCGGTGGCCGCGGTGGTCGGCGATCGTGGCGATGCTGTTGCGGGCCATGCTTTCCAGGAGGTCGTCTCCCCGCTCCAACGCCAGGAAAAGGGTTTGCTCGAGCTGCTCGGCGGCCGCGTCGAAGCGGCCGAGGAAGATCAAGCTCTTGCCGACGGCGTGGCCCGCGAATCCCCGTTCCCGGGTGCCCGGGCCGGTCAGCGCGAGCGCGGTCGTGTGCAGCGCGAGGGCCTCGTAATGGTGCGCCCCGACGTACAGGTACCGCCAGAGCGTCGCCGACAGGCGGACCACGTGCCCCGCCAAGGCCGCCGGGGCGCTCGTGGCCAGCGCCACCATCGTCGCCCGCTCGGCGTCCAGCCACGCACGCGCGGCTTCGCCGGACGCGAATAACGGGCGCGGCCCGTTCACGTCGGGCCGCAGGTAGGGCTCGTGCGGTGAGAACCGGTCCATCGCCGCCGACGCCCAGCACAGGTAGTGGTCGAACAAGCGGGTCGACGCCGCGAGGCGGGTGGCCGGGTCGTCGGCCGCCACGAGCTCGGCCGCGTAGAGCTTGACCAGGTCGTGCATCCGGAAGCGGCCCGGCTGGTGCTCCTCCAGGAGGTGGGCCGCGCACAGCACGCGCACGGCCCGGGCGTCGCCGAACAGAGCCGCCGCGGCCGCGCGCTCGATGTCCTCGGTGGGGACCAGCCCCAGCAGGCGGAACGCGGTGGCGGCGCCGACGGAGAGAGACCGGTACGACGCGTCGAACACCGCCCGCAAGCTCGCGGCCAGCTCCCCGGTGTCTAGCGCGTCCAGCCGGCTTTCGCGCAGTTCGGCGGCCAGCGCGGCGAGCCGCCGCTGCGGCTGGGCCGCGACGCGGGCGGCCACGATCGCCAGCGCCAGGGCCAGTCCGCCGCACTGGTCCAGGATCTCCTGCGCCGCCTCGGGTTCCGCGGCCAGCCGAGCCGCACCCAGCTTGTGCGCGAGCAGCTCCCGGGCCTGGTCTTCGTCGAGGGTGCGCAGCGGCAGCGCGCTCGCGCCGTGCGTGGTGAGCAGGCCGCCGAGCTCGTGACGGCTGGTGATGAGAACCGAACAGGACGGCCCGCCGGGCAGCAACGGGGTCACGTGCCGGGTGTCGCGGGCGTTGTCGAGCACTACCAGCAGCCGGCGGCGGGCCGTCAGGCTGCGGTACAGCGCCGCCTGCCCCTCCGGCTCCGACGGGATCGACGCGGACGCGACGCCCAGTGCGCCGAGGAAGCCGCGGACCGCGCGCTCGGCGGGCACCGGTTCGTGGGCCGGGTCGAAGCCGCGGAGGTCGACGTACAACTGGCCGTCGGGGAACCGGCTCGCGTGGCCGGTCGCCCACCGCACGGCCAGCCACGTCTTCCCGAGACCGCCCGCGCCGGAGATCACCGCGACGGCGCCGTCGGGGGTCAGCATCCGGTCGAGGGCGGCCAGTTCGGCGGTGCGTCCCGAGAACGAGGGCGCCGCGGCCGGGAGCTGCCGCGGTTCCGGCCCGGTGTCGCCGCCGGTCAGGATGCGTTCGTGGAGGCTGCGCAGCCGCGGGCCCGGGTCGGTGCCGAGCTCGTCCGCCAGGCGGACCCGGACCCGTTCGTACTCGCGCAGCGCGTCGGCCGGACGGCCGTCGAGGAACAGCGCTTCGATCCGCTGCGCCGCCGCCCGTTCGCCGCCGACGCCGTCCGGGACGGGCTGGGCGAGGACGGCGGCGTGGGCACCCGTGCGCAGCCGGAGGTCGTCGCGGTCCAGCACGGCTGCTTCGCGCTTGCGCTCCAGCTCGCCGCGGACATCGTCCACCCACGGCGAGTCCAGGTCGCTGAGCGGTGTCCCGCGCCAAAGCGCCAAGGCCTCGTCGTACAGCGCCAGCGCGGCGTGGTCGTCCTCCGTCGTCCTCGCCCGCCCGAGGAGGCTTTCGAACCGGTGGACGTCCACCACCAGCGGATCGGCGACGAGGAGGTAGCCGTCACGCCGGCGTTCGATCGCCACGCCGTCCAGTGCGCTCAGCAGCCCACGCAGCCGCGAGACGTACGCGTACAGCGAGTTCCTCGGCTGCCGCGGTGGCCGTTCGCCCCACACCCGGTCGATGAGCCGGTCGACCGGGACCGCCCGGCCGACGTCGAGGAGCAGCACCGCCAGCACGTCACGCTGCCGCGCGTGCCCGATGTCGAGCCGGGTGCCACCGGCCACGACCTCGACGGCGCCCAGCACCCGCAGTTCCACCACGACCGATCCCTCCCAGCCTCAGGCGTAGCGGATCGGCGTCCTCCCGACAAGGTCTGTTCAAGATTTTCCCAATGGCCCCGGCGCACCGTGACGGCACGGACGACCAGGGGAGCAGAAATGATCACCGACGCCTACCTCCGCGCACGCATGGCCGAGGTCCGGCAGGAGTTCGCCGCCGCCCGGGGGTGGCGGCGGAAGCTGGCACGCCTGTGGGCCCGCGCCCGGAAGGCGCGGACGCCGGCCGAGTTGTCAGAACCCTGATAATCCCGCTGGATGACCTTCGCCCGGCGGAGTGGTGTCGTTCAACGGTGCCGGACTGACCTGCAGTTTACCGTCCGTTAGCCTGTTCGGTCGATTGCGGTGGAGTGGATCACGGTGTCGAATAATCGCCTACAAGGATTAATCGCCGTGAGGAGCTGGCTGTGCACTGGGGGACCGCGCTCGAAGACGGAGGGGCGGCGGGGCTCGTCCGTCCGTACTTCCGCACCCATGGCCGAACGCGCCCGACCAGGGACCTTCCCGTCGAGACGCTCGTTTCGACCACCGCGCGCGGGCGGGCCATGACCCGCGGGAGCACCCAGGAAGAGTCGGAAATTTGCGTGCTGTGCCGCACTTCGCAGTCGGTGGCCGAGGTGGCCGCGCGGCGGCGGCTGCCGCTCGGGGTGGCGCGGGTGCTGCTGTCGGACCTCGCCGACCGCGGTCTCGTCGCCGTGCACACCACGAAACGGGGCAACGGCAACCGGCCGAGCATGGACCTGATGAAGCGCATCCTGCACGGCCTCAGCCGGCTGTGAACTCCCGGACCAGCCGCGCGAACTCCGCCGGCTGGTCGAGCGGCAGCAGCGTGTAGCTGTCGGCCAGCTCGACGAGCTTTCCCTGGGGGAGCAGGGCGGCGAGCCGCCGGCCGTGCTCCAGGGGCATCACGCGATCCTCGGTGGCCCAGACGACCAGTGCCGGCCGGTCGAAGCCCGGCAGCCGCTCGGCCGCCTCCAGCAGGATGCCCGGCGCGGCAGCTGCCGCCCGCAGGACGCGGACCGTGTCGCGGCGGATGCCGGCCTGGCTCAGCAGCGGCCGGATCCAGCGGGCCGTGGCGGCGTCGCCGCGTTTGGTCAGCCAGCCGAAGGCGATCGGGAGCCGGCGCACCGCGCGCAGCCGCATCTGCTGCATGAACGCCCCGAACAGGCGCGGCGAGAGTTTTCCGGTCAGGAACAGCGTTTTGCCGGTGAGGCCGGGCGGGAAGTTGTCGAACGCGTCGCAGGAGGCGAGCACGACCCGGCCGACCCGCGGAGCGTCGTCCGCCATGAGCAGCTGCACCAGCGCGCCGCCGGTGTCGACGCCGACCAGGGTCACGTCCCGCAGGTCGAGCCGCTCCAGGAACTCCGCGAGCAGCCGTGCGAGACCGGGCAGCGAAAGGTCGGCGTCGTCCCGCATCGGGTGCCGGTGCGCGCCCAGCGGCAGTGTCGGGACGACGCGGCGGAGGCCGTCGAGGCCGGTGACCGGGCCGTCCCACAGCGAGCCGTCCATCAGCAGGCCGTGGACGAAGACGATGGCCGGGCCCGCCCCGCCCGTGTCCGTGTACTCGACGGTGCCCGCGGACAACTCGACCTGCATGCCGGCCTCCCAGTGACGTCCCCCTGGGCAGAAGTGAACCACGTGGTTCGCAAACTGTCGAGGATCAGGGCGCCGCTTCCTCCCGTTCGACCGCCCGCAGCAAGGCCGCGACGCCGGCCTCCGTGCCGTCGCCGTCCGGGCTGGTCAGCAGGTCCACGAGGAAACCGCGCAGCGTCGCCAGGATCATCTCGGCGACCTCGAGCTTGCGCCGCTCCGGCCAGTGCGGCGGGCAGAACGACACCAGCGTCGGCAGGTACTGCTGCGACGCACCCCGGCCGAGCGCGGCGTACCGGCCCGGGTCGTACATCGCCAGGCCCATCGCCTGGTCGAGGACGCGCCGCAGCTGCGTCTCCTCGGCGCGGAGGCTGGCCCAAGCGGCCCGGACGCGGCCGGCGAGCGTCGGCGACTCCGCGGCGACGGCCGTCAGCGCGTTGCCGATCCGCCGTTCGCGCAACGCGAAAACCACCTGCCGCAGCAGGTCTTCGGTGCCTTCGAAGTGGTAGAGCAGCACCTTGTGCGTCGTCCCCGCCGCCCGGGCGGCCCGCCGCAGCGAGAAGTCGACGAGCCCGTTCTCGGCGACGTCGTCGGTGATCTTCGCCAGCAGTTCCCGGCGCCGGGCCTCGCCGCGGGGCGACCCGGCCGAGCGCCGGTAGCCCGGCCGGGCCGGGTCGTCGGTAGCGTTGTCCACGAAGGACAGCTTGGCACGGAGGGGTCGCGATGCGGGTATTGGTGACCGGGGGCAACGCGGGCATCGGGTACTTCGCCGCCGAGCAGCTGGCTTCGGCCGGCGCGGAGGTGGTGATCGGCAGCCGCGACCCGGTCAAGGCGCAGGCCGCGACCGAATCGATCCGTTCGCGGGTTTCCGGGGCGAAGGTGGGGCACGTCCGGCTGGACCTGGCCGACCTGGGCTCGCTCGAACCGGACGCCGGCGTGCTGGACGCCGTCCTGTGCAACGCCGGGGTGGCCCTCGATGCCCCGCCGCGGCGGGAAACCGCGGACGGGCACGAGCTGATGTTCGGCACCAACCACCTCGGCCACTTCGCCCTGATCGCGCGGCTGTTACCGGTGCTGACGCCGACCGCCCGGATCGTCACCACGGGCAGCTTCGCGGCGAAGTCCGCTCGCCTCGACTTCGCCGACCTCCAGAGCGAGCGAGACTACCAGCCGAAGCGCGCGTACGAGCGGTCCAAGCTGGCCCAGATGCTGTTCGCGCTCGAACTCGACCGGCGGCTGCGGGCAGCGGGCGCACGGCAAGTCAGCGTGCTCGCCCACCCCGGCGGCGCGCTCGACTCGCTGACGCCGTCGCGGCCGCCGGTGCACACGCGCACGACCGGCGCGTGGCTGCGCGGGCTGCCGGCCCGGCTGGTGTTGCACGGCAAGGACGCCGGGGCGCGGCCCGCGGTGCGCGCGGTGCTCGACCCGGACGTCGAGGGCGGCCGGCTGTGGGGCCCGCGCGTGTTCGGCCTGCGCGGCCGGCCGCGGCTCGAACAGCGGTGGGCCAACTTGACCGACGACGCGGCCGCCGCCCGGCTGTGGACGGAAAGCGTGGCGCTGACCGGGGTGGAGCCGCTCGCTTAGCGGCGGCGGTGCGGGTTGACCCGGAGCGCGGTCCGGGTTGCACGATCGGGGCATGACCGCATTGGACGACTACCGGCCGCTGGGCCGCTCCGGGCTGCGCGTGTCCCCGCTGGCGCTGGGCGCGATGACCTTCGGCACCGGCTCCTTCTGCGCCGGCGACGACACCGCCCGCAAGATCTTCCGCGCCTACGTCGAGCGTGGCGGCAACTTCGTCGACACGGCGGACAACTACGGCAACGGCCGCAGCGAGGAACTGGTCGGGGACTTCCTCCGCGACGTCGGCCGCGACGACGTCGTGCTCGCCACGAAGTACTCCGGGCCCGGCTTCAGCGGCGGCGCACCGCACTCGGACCCGCGCCGCCGCAGCAACGGGCGCAAGAACATGATCGCCTCGCTGGAGGCGTCGCTGCGACGGCTGGGCGTCGACCACGTCGACCTGTACTGGCTGCACATCTGGGACGGCCGCACCCCGGCCGAAGAGGTGATGGCGGCGTTCGGCGATCTCGTGCGCGCCGGGAAGATCCGGGCGGTCGGGCTCAGCGACGTCCCCGCGTGGTACGCGACGAAGGCCGCCATGCTCGGCGGACCGCCGGTGACGGCGCTGCAGCTGGAATACTCGCTGGTCGAGCGGGCGATCGAGGCCGAGTACGTGCCCTTGGCGGGCGAGTTCGGCATCGCGATCCAGCCGTGGGGCGCGATCGGCGGCGGATTCCTCACCGGCAAGTACACCCGCGACGGCGCCGGCACCGGCCGGCTCGCGGGCCCGGACGCGGCCGCTTTCCGCGCCTTGCCCGAAACCCGCTGGGCGGTGCTGGACGCCGTGCGCGAGGTCGCGGCCGAAACCGGCGCCACCCCGGCGCAGGTGGCCCTGCGCTGGGTGACGAGCCGTTCGTCGATGCCCGCGCCGCTGATCGGCGCGCGGACACCGGAGCAGCTCGCCGAAACGCTCGGCGCGCTCGCCCTCGACGTGACCGGCGCCCAACTGGACCGGTTGACCGAGGTGAGCGCCCCCGCTCTGCCGTTCCCGCACGGCATCCTGGCCCGGCTCAACGCGGATCTGCCGGTCTGACGTCTACAGTGGACGGTCGGCGGCCCGGGCGGCCCGGGCGGCCCGCTCGACCGCCGCGTGCCGGGCCGCCCAGAACTGCGCGTCGCGGTGGCCGTCGGTGGCGAGCGAGCCGTCGAGCTGTTCACGCAGGATGTCGGCGTGCCCGGCGTGGCGGCTGGTCTCGGTGAGCACGTGCACCAGGACGTTGAACAGCAGCACGTCCGGGCGCGGCCACCACGGCACGTGCCCTGGAGCGTCGACGGCGAGCGCGGTGATCGTCGCGTCGGAGTGGGCCCACGCGCGCCGGTAACGGGTGATGATCTCCGCGCGCGTCTCGTCCTCGGTCGCCCACATGTCCGTGCCGCGCGCCCCGAGGTCGTCCCACCGGGGCAGCGGCTCGGGGAACGGGCGGCCGAAGATCTCGCCGAAGTACCGGGCTTCGGTCAGGGTCAGGTGCTTGACGAGACCGAGCAGGTTGGTGCCGGTCGCGGTCAGGGGACGGCGGATGTCGTACTCGCCGAGCCCGTCGAGTTTCCCGAGCAGCTCTTCGCGGATCTCGCGCAGGTCACCGTGCAGATAGTTCTTCGCGAACTCGTCGATCATGACGACCAGCTTGTCAGCCCACGGGCACCCCGCGCAGCGAAACCGGGCCGCGGGTCGGGTCCAGCTCCGCCCGCTGGTCCACATCGGACGGTGTCAGCACGTCGAACGCCTTCGGGGCGGTCGCCGGGTCCGCGGTGCAGATCGGTGCCATCCCGCCGGTCGCGCAGAGGCCGAACGTGTACTGGCCCGCCGTCGGCGTGAACGGCCGGGCCTGGTCGGAGGAGTTGCCGTCCTGCCCGGTGAGCACCACGGCGAACGTCCAGCCCGGTCCCGGCGTCCCGAAGGCCGCCTTCGCCACGCTGACCGTGATGTACCGCGTGGCCTGCGAAGCCTGTACGGAGGGCGTTGCCAGCGAAGCGCCCGAAGCGTCGACGAGTGCCGGCTCGGCGAAGCCCTGGACCTCGATGCGCCGGCTCCACGCGTCCTGCGGCGCGATCGTGTACGCCCGGCTCGGGAACGGCGCCGCGGTCGACGTCGCCGTCGCGGCCGGGTCGTGCCCGTAGATCGTCAGCAGCTGGGCGCCCAGCGGCGAGCCGAACGTCGGCGACAGGTCACGCAGTTGCGCCCGGAAGACCAGGCTGGTGCCCGAATCGATGACCTGGAACCGCTGCAGGTCGAACGCGCCCGCGTGGAAGTCGCCCGCGGTCGGGTAGGTGTACGTGCCTGGGCCGTTGTCGTCGCCGTCGGGGTCCGTGGTGTCCAGGAGCACGGTGCCGGTGACGAAGTCCGAGCTGATCGTCTTCTGCGCGTACCCGGTCCCCGCGCCGGTCGCGGCCGCCGTGACGACGTTCGCGCCGAGCGGTGTCGGCACCGTGGCACTGAACGTCCCCGCCGCCGAAGCCCGGGTCGACAGCACCGTCGTCGTGCCCGCGTCGGTGGCCGAGACAGCGAGGTCGACGCGGCTGCCGGCGGGCGCGGTGCCGGTGACCTGGGCGGTCGCGGTGGACACCGACGCGGGTGCGTCGAGCGTCACCGCCAAAGCCGCGGGCGGCGTGGTGTACCGGGAGCGGACTTCGGCGGGCTGCTCGGGCAGCCGTCCGTCGTCGAGGGCCCTGGCCAGCCGCACCGACTGCGACTGCGCCCAGCTCAGCGGCGCGACCGAGCCGACGGACTGCCCCGGGGTGAAGCCGATCGACGCCGTCTTCGGGTCCGCGCCGTACGGCGACGCGGGCAGCGCCGGGTTTTCCCAGATCTGCTCCGGAATCAGGCCGGCCCCGCTCGTCTGGGCCCGCATCGCGCGCAGCAGCGCGGCCGCGCCGGCCCGGTCGCCGGTCTGCACGGCCTGCTCGCCGCGTTCGCCGGCGAGCACCGGCCACAGGTGCCCGGACCCGGTGTTCGTCGACGGCCAGGGAGCGCCGGTGGGGGCGCAGTTCGTCGGGTCGGGTTCGTAGCAGTCGCCGTAGCCGTCTTCGCTGCCCGGCGCCGACGTCCCGTAGCGGTACCAGCCCGGCCCGGCCGGGGTGTCCCGCTTGATCACGCGGTCGACCACGCCGAGCGACGCGGCGACGTCCGGGTCGTTCGCGGGCAGCACACCCAGGCGCGTCAGCTCGAGGAACCCGGCGTCGACGACCGCGCGCTGGTCGGCGTCGACCGAGCCGTTGCCCAGGTTGTAGTTCCACTCCGAGTTCGGGTCGCCGTTCTTCGTCAGCCGCAGGAAGTACCGGCCGCCGTAGGGGCCGTTCTGCGTCACCGTCCAGCCCTTGATGCTGCGCTGGAAGTGGTCGGCGGTGGCGCGGTAGACGTTCGCGCGCGCACTGTCGCCGTTGCGGTCGGCGATCACCCCCGCGGCGACGAGCCCGGCGATCTCGGCGGCGATCGTCGAGGGGGAGTAGCCGCCCTGCTCCTCCCAGCGTTCCGAGCCGAACGCGGGCCCGTGCGCGACGACGAAGTCGGCGGCGGCGCGGATGTGCTCGGTGTAGAGGGTGCGGTCGCGGTCGAGCCCGGCCTGCAACGCCATCAAAATCGGGTACGCGCTCTCGTCGAGCTGGTCACCGCCGGAGTCCGGCGCCTTCTTGCCGTTGAGCAGCGAGTTGCGCGGGAACCGGCCGTCCGGTTGCTGCTGGCGCGCGAACAGCCACCGGACGCTCGCCCGCGCCGTCTCGCGGTCGCCGGCCGCCAGCAAGCCGGAGAAGCTTTCGTAGAGGTCGCGGGCGAAGATCTCGCGGTAGGACCCGAAGTAGACCGGCTTGCCGCCGGGCGCGTCGCCCGCGGACACCGCCTGCCCCCACGGGCTGCCCAGCGAAGCGACGACCGCGCCCGGGAAAGTCTTGTCCTCGCTCGCCTTCAGCACGTTGACGGACTGGTAGTACGCGTCGGAATCCTTGCCCCGCAACGGGATCAGCCCGTTGTCGTAGTCACGCCACTCGCGCGCGTACTGGCGGTAGCTCTGCTCGAACGGCGTGCGCACGCTCGCCCCGGCCGTGGCGACGGCGGTGCGCGCGTCCGCGCCGAAGCCGAGCGCCAGCACCGCCGGGCGGCGCGGCTGGAGGTCCAGCTGCGCGGTCTGCACGACGTTGCCGTTCACCGCCGACGGTGTCGTGTCGGTGAGCCGGTGGTCGCGGTCCAGCTGGGCCAGCCCGTCGCCCGCGGTGCCGGCGTACCCGCTGCTCGTGGCCAGGAACCGGCGGTCGGCGCGCAGCGCGGCGGCCAGCGGGGTGCCGTAGTCGCGGGCCGGCGCGCTGGACACCGTGTTCGTGTCCGCGCTGACCAGCGCGGACGTCGCCGCGTCGACCGTGGCGGTGTCGCCGCCGCCGTTGGCCGGGCCGCCCCCGCCGTTGCCGTTGACGCTCGCGTCGAACCGCACGTAGACCTTCAGGTCCCGCCCGGAGTCCCGCAGCGGCTCCAGCCGGGTGCGGATGAGCACGCCGGTCCGGGCCGGGTCGGCCAGGTAGTCGGTGACCAGCCGGTACCGCCCGCTGCGCGCGGTCGACGTCACCTCGCACGCCATCCCGCCCGCGCTCGTGCGGACGGTGTAGGTCATGTCGCGGGCTTGCAGGTCGGTGAAGCTGTGGCCGTCGGTGACGGCGAACTGCAGGGTTTCGACGTTCGTGTTGTCGATCACCGGGGCGTAGACGTCGGAGAGGACGCCGCCCGCCACGGTGAACCACGCCTTGCTCGCCGTGTTCCGCGCGGTGCCCAGGCAGTCCTTGCGGGCCAGGCCGAAGTGCGAGACGGCGCCCGGTCCGGGCGCCGCGGTGGCTGCGTCGGCTGTGTCGGACACAGCGGGCAGGAGAGTCGCGGCCAGCACCGCGCACAGCACCACGGACGACGTCGACCGAATCATCCGCCCATCCGACCACGACCGCCCCGGCGCGCACCAGGTCCGAACGGCGCGAGGGCGGCTTTACCGGTGATTGAGAATTCGAACCGGTGGGTAGCAAACCTGATATCCCCCGAGGAGGTGAACGTGGAAGAGCTGGGATCGGACGGATGGCGGTACCGCGGCACGATTTCGCCACGGACGCTGCCGAGCCTGCGCCGGCACCTGGTGTCCTGGTTGCGGCGGCGCGCCGGTGACGAGGTCGGGCGGCAGGCCGACGACGTCGTGCTGGCCTGCTGGGAAGCGATGGCCAACGTGCTCGGCCACGCTTACCACGGCCGGCCGGGGCTGATCGACGTCCGCGCCCGGATCGACCAGGACGTGCTGATCGTCACCGTCGCCGACCAGGGCCGCTGGGAGTCGGTGGCCGAGCGCGCGGACGGCGGCCGCGGGCTGCGCCTGATCCAGGCCCTGGTCGACGGGCTCGACCTCCGCTCGACCGACGGCGGCACCGTCATCACGCTCACCTGGCCGTTCCCGGCCCGCCGCAGCGCCTGAGGTTCAGCTCGATTTCGTCGAGGACAGGTCTTCGACGAACCTGGCCGCGATGTCCCGGAGCTTCACGTTGGTCCGCTGCGACTCCGTGACCAGCCGCTTCATCGCGTCGTCGGCGCTGATCCGGTGCACGGCCATCAGGATGCCCTTGGCCTGCTCGATCACCGCCCGCGACCGCATCGCCGCTTCGAGTTCGACGGCCCGCTGCCGGGCCTGGTGGTAGCGCCGCGTGGTGCGCAGCCCGAACGAGACGACCGTGGTGTAGAGCTGCAGCAGCCGCGAATCGGTCTCTGCGAAGCCGTGGTCGCCGTAGCCGAAGAGGTTGAGCGCCCCGGACAGGCGTTCGTCCACGCGCAGCGGCGCGGCGAGGTAGCTGCCGACCCCGAGTTCTTGCGCGCGTCCGGTGAATTCCGGCCACGCCGCCCCCGCCGTGGCGAGCGGCACCCGGACGATCTCGCCGGTCTCCGCGGCCTGCAGGCAGGGACCCGCGCCCGCCGCGTACTGGGCCTGGTCGATCTCGACGGCGCGCTCGTCCGTGCTGGCCGCCGTCTTCGGCTCGCCGTCCCGGATCGCGGTGATGCTGGCCATGTCGGCGCCCGGGATGGCCCGGAGGGCTTCGGCGCAGACGGCGTCGAGGATGTCCCCGTCGGCTGGTTCGGTCTCCAGGGCGCCCGTGAGGTCCGCCATCGCGGCGGTCAGCTCGTCGAGGTGCTCGGGCAGGATGGGCTCACCGGTCATTGGCATCGTCTCCGTCCCGGACCGCTGCGGTTCGTGCCGAACCGCTGCTGCTTCAACGGAACGGCAAAACCTTACTCGCGTCCGCCGCGCCTTCCGCAACAACACCGCGCGACACCGGGGTTCCGGGAGAGGGGGCGGTGGCTCCGGCCCGGCGCTCGCTGCTGAACGTCGTGGGTTGGGCGCCGGGGCCACCTCGCGACGAACGGCAGCACAACCCACCCGACCCGCCGTCGCTGCGGATCGCTTACCCCGTGAGCGGGCGGTCAACCGTTCAGCGGATCATGACCTTCGCTACCTGGGTGAGCCCCGACACGCGCAGTACCCGGTCGAGCAGCGGCGGGGCGACCAGCCGCAGGTCGTGTTCGCCGACCCGGTCGAACAGCACCGCGACGCCGGCACTGTCGAGGTAGGACACCCCGGTGAGGTCCACGGTGACGGCGGCGCCCGCCGCCAGTTCGCCGTCCAGCGCCGCGCCGAACTCCGCGGCGTTGCTCATGTCGATCTCCCCCGCGACGGAAAGGACCCGGTCCCCGTCGTCGCCCTGGCCGCCGGCCAGTGTGAGTGCCGTCGTCACGAACCGATCCTCCATTCCAGCGTGACGGTGGTTCCGGTGGCGTCGTGCCGGAAGGCGACCGCGTCGGCCAGCGCTTCCATCATCGGCACGCCGCGCCCGCGCAGCACGTGGTTGTCCGGCGGCGGCTGTCTCCAGTGACCCCGGTCGGTCACCGTGACGACCAGGTGGGCGCCGGTGAGCCGGGCCGAGAGGTGCGCGGTCGCCCCGGTGCCCTCGAGGTAGGCGTGCTCGACGGCGTTGGCGCAGGCTTCGCCCGCCGCGACGAGCACGTCCTGGGCGAGGTCCGGCTCGAGGGCCGCGTTTTCCAGCCAGGCGCGCAGCCACTGGCGGGTCGAGGCGAGGTGGTCCGGGTGCGCGGCGAACTCGAAGTCCAGCGCGGGGACCGACCGGCGGTAGAGCAGCAGCGCGACGTCGTCCTCGTAGCCGTCGGCGGGCCGGAGCCGGTCCATCAGGGCGGTCGCCAGCTCGCCGAGCTCGGCGTCCCGCGTGTCGTGGGCGACCGTGGTGGCCCGGTCCATGCCGTCGTCGAGCGACTCGCGGCGGCGCTCGACCAGCCCGTCGGTGTAGAGCATCAGCAGCGAGCCGATCGGCACGACCGCCGTGGCTTCCGGGCGCGACACCGTGACCCGGACGGCCAGCGGCACGCTGCCGCCCGCGTCGAGGAAGTCCGCCGTGCCGTCGCGGTGCACGAGGGTGGCGGGTGGGTGCCCGGCGCTGCTGTAGGTGAGCGTGCCGGTGGCCGGGTCGAGCACCCCGCAGAAGACCGTGGTGCACAACGCACCCGGCAGCCGCCCGGCGAAGCGGTCGAGTGCGCTGAGCGTGTGCGCCGGGCTGCTGGCTTCCAGCAGCAGCGCGCGGCAGGCGCTGCGGAGCTGGCCCATCACCGCGGCCGCGGCGAGTCCCCGGCCGACGCAGTCGCCGACGACGATGCCGATCCGGTCGCCGGCCAGCGGGACGACGTCGTACCAGTCGCCACCGACCTCCAGGGGCGGGTTCGCCGGCTCGTAGCGCACCGCGAAGCCGTCGGGGAGCCGGGCCGGCCCGAGGATCGAGCGCTGCAGCGCGAGGGCGACTTCCCGCTGCCGGTCGTCGCGGTGGGCGCGGCGCAGGGCGTGCGCGAGCGTCCCGGCCAGCAGCGCCAGCAGCGTCCGGTCTTCGGTGCCGAGCGGGCGGCCCGGCGCGGGCTCGACCCACAGCGTCAGCCGGCCGCCGGGGTGGTCGACGGTGGTACCCGCGCCGCTGCCGGCCGGGGTCGCGTGCAACGCCGGGAGCGAGCGGAGGTGGTCCAGGGTCGCGCGCAGCGGCGAGGCGAGGTCCGGCCAAAGCCGGTCGGCGGGATCGGTGGACGCGAGCTCCGGCTCGCCGTCGCGGGGCCAGGTCACCGCGAGGACGCGCTGGGCGTCCCACAGCTCGCGCAGCAGCTCCAGCGCGGTGCGGAGCACCTCCGGCGCCCCGCTGATCCCGGCGAGGCGCTGGTTCATCGAGGCGAGCGTGCTTTCGCGCTGGACCGCGTAGCGCTCGGCCGTGACGTCGCGGATCGTGCCGACCAGCCGCCGCCTGCCCTCGTCGTCCTGCAGCTGGTTGTAGGCGACCGCGACCCACAACCGGTGCCCGTCCCGGTGGCGCATCGGCAGCACGAAGCTGCCGCCCGGCTCGTCCCAAGCGCCGCCGAAGGCGTCCGCGACCTGGTGATAGGCGGCGGGTTCGGCGTCCCGGTCGGGCCACCACGCGAACGGCGGGGCGTAGGGCAGCCCACCGGTGCCGAAGCCCAGCAGTTCGGTGAACGCCGTGTTGATCTCCACGACCCGTCCGTCGGCGTCGCAGACGAAGAAGCCCTCCTGCAGCGAGTCGATCATCGCCGCGCGCCACCGGGCGTGCTGCGTGCGCAGCCTCGCCAGCTGGACGGTCGTGCGGACGCGGGCGAGCAGCTCCCGCGCCGAAAACGGCTTCACGAGGTAGTCGTCCGCACCGGCGGCCAGCCCGTCGACGGCGGCTTCCTGACCAGCCCTGGCCGACAGCAGCAGGACGGGCACGGCGGCGGTGCGCGGGTCGCCCCGCAGCTCGGCGAGCAGGCCGAGGCCGTCCAGCCGCGGCATCATGACGTCGCTGATGATCAGCTCGGGCGGCTCGGCGCAGGCGGCGGCGAACGCCTCGACGCCGTCGCGCACCGCGGTCACCGCGTAGTCGTCGCGCAACAGCCGGACGAGGTAGTCGCGCATGTCGGCGTTGTCGTCGGCGACCAGCACGCGGGCGCCCAGGTGCTGGTCGCCGTCGACCGCCGGGCGGCCGGCTCGGTCGCCGTCGGGCAGCCATCGCAGGGCTTCCTGCACGTACGGTTCCGCGGAATCCGCGGCGAGCTGGCCGGTCGTGGCTTCTTCGACGACGTGCTCGGCGGGCAGGTGCCGGGTGCCCAGCGGCACCCGGACCCGGAACGTCGTCCCGGCACCCGGCGTGCTTTCCACCGCGACGCTGCCGCCGTGCATGCCGACGAGCTCGCGCACCAGCGCCAAGCCGATGCCGCTGCCTTCGTTCGACCGCGCCCGCGCCGACGGGATCCGGTGGAACCGCTCGAACAGGCGCGGCAGCTCGGCGGCGTCGATCCCGATCCCGGTGTCGGACACCGCGATCACGGCGTGCCCGGCCTCGACGGCGCTCGTCACCCGGATCGCGCCGTCGAAGGTGAACTTGACCGCGTTGGACAGCAAGTTGAAGACGACCTTCTCCCACATCCCGCGATCGACGTGCACGGGCTCGTCCGACGGGCGGCAGTCGACGTCGAACGCCAGCCCGGCCCGCTCGACGGCGGCGCGGAAGACGCTCGCCAGCTCCGCGGTGAACGTCCCGAGGTCCACCGGTTCGAAGCGCGCCTGCATCCGGCCGGCTTCGATCCGGGAGAAGTCGAGCAGGTTGTTCACCAGCCGACCCAGCCGCAACGCGTTGCGCTGGATGACGTCGACCTCCTCGCGCACCCGCTCGCCGGCGCCGGCCAGCGCCTCCCGCAGCTCGGCGGCGGGGCCCAGGATCAGCGTCAACGGGGTCCGGAACTCGTGGCTGATGTTGGCGAAGAAGGTGGTCTTCGCCGCGTCCAGTGCGGCCAGCTCCTCGGCGCGCCGCTGCTGGACCTGGTAGGCGATCGCGCCGTTGACCAGCGCCGTCGTCTGCTGGGCGACCAGCCCGAGGAAGGTCCGGTAGGACTCGTCGAGCGCGCGCCCGGCGCTCGCGGCCAGCACGATCACCCCGGTGGCGGCATCACCGGCGTCGCCGGGCAGCGGCAGCACCATCGCTTCGGCGGGCGGCGTCGACCAGCCGCCCGAGGGCAGTTCGCCCAGCATCCCGTCCGAGACCGTCCGCGCGACCCCGTCGGCGAGCACGTCCTTGAGCGGCCACGCGGTCTCGTCGCCCGCGCCGGCGCCACCGGGGGTGACGGCCGCGAGCGCCGGTTCGCCGTCGGCCCCGCGGACGTGGATCGCGGCGTAGGGGACGTCGGCCTCCGCGCGCCCCAGCACGCCGGCGACCAGCTCACAGGCTTCGTCCACGGTGCGGGCGACCCCGGCCTGGGCGCCGAGCTCGCGCAGCGTCGCCAGCCGGCGTGCGCCGATCACGCGCTCGGTCGTGTCCGAGACCGCGGTGAACACCGCCCGGACCGTGCCGCGGTCGTCGTGCACCGGGCTGTATGAGTACGTCCAGTAGGTCTCTTCCCAGTAGCCGTGCCGGTTCATCGGCAGCAGCAGATCCTCCGACCAGGTCGCCTCGCCGGTGGTCATCACGCTGTCCAGCATCGGGCCGATGATGTGCCAGATCTCGTTCCAGACTTCCGAGCCCGGCTTGTCCAGCGCCGGGTGCTTCGTGCCCAGCAGCGGCAGGTACGCGTCGTTGTAGAGGAACCGCAGCTCCGGACCCCACCAGACGATCATGGGGAAGCGCGAGGTCAGGCAGATGCGCACCGCCGTCGTCAGGCTGGCCGGCCAGTCCCGCGGCGGCCCGAGCGGAGACGTCGTCCAGTCGAAGTCCCGCATCCGGGCGGCCATCCGGCTGCTGCCCGGAAACACGGCACGGTGGCCGGCCTCTTCCCCGACGCTCATCACACTCCAGGTTCACGCGGCCCTGGCCGAGCCTACTCGACCGGCCCCCACCGTGCCGGGTGTCAGCCGGTCAGCCAGGTCATGGTGACCGTGGTGCCGTCGTCGCGGTGCACCTGCGCGCTGTGGTCGGCGAGGGTGTCGATGAGCAGCAGGCCGCGGCCCCGCAGCCCGTCGGAGGCGGCCGGCGGCCGCCAGGTGCCGTAGTCGGTGACCGTCACGGTCAGCCGCCCGGGCTGTGCTTCGGCCCGGACGTCGACCGGGCCCGCCTCCCCGTGCGGGTAGGCGTGCTCGGCCGAATTGGCCATCGCCTCGTAGCCGGCGAGCACGATGTCCTCCCGGCGTTCGACGCTCAAGCGCACGTCGAACCGGCTCAGCGTGGCCAGCCACCGGGCCAGGGCCGCGCGCAGGGCCGGCAGCCGTTCGGCGATCGCGGCGGTGCGCTGGTGGAACGAAACCGGGAGAGCGGGCGCGCCCGGGGGGAGGGGGTCCGTCATGGGGTGTCCTCTCCGCGGTGGCGCACGTGGATGACGGCGATGTCGTCGTCGTGCCGTCCGCGCGTCAGTTCGTCGACGAGCTTGTCCCACGCCGTTTCCAGGTCGTCCGCGGTCAGCAGTCCCGGGATACCCGCCAGCAGCCATTCGATGCCCAGGGTGAGGTCGCGGGTTCGGCTCTCGACCAGTCCGTCGGTGTAGAGCACCAGGTCCGCGCCCACCGGGAAGCCCGCGCTGCGCTGCGGGAAGACCGAGCCGACGCCCAGCGGCTGCGCCAGCGCCTCGCCGATCTGCTCGGGCGGCTCGCCCGGCCGGATCAGGATCGCGGGCAGGTGGCCGGCGTTCGCGAAGGCGAGCGTCCCGTCGGCGGGCTGGTGGACCGCGTAGAAGCAGGTCACGAAGCTTTCGCCGAACAGGCCGGCGGTCAGCTCGGAGACGTTGCGCAGCACCTCCGACGGCGGCAGTTCCAGCAGGGCGTAGCTGCGGACGGCCGTGCGGACCTGGCCCATCACCGTCGCGGCGGTGACGCCGTGGCCGACGACGTCGCCGATGACGAACGCGGTGGCGCCCGACGGCAGCCGGATCACGTCGAACCAGTCGCCGCCGACCTTGCTCCCGGTGGCCGCGGGCAGGTACCGGGTGAGCACGTCGAGGCCCGGGGTGGGCGGGGCCACCGGCAGCATGCTGCGGGACAGTTCGGTGGCGAGGGTGCGCTCGCGTTCGTAGAGCCGGGCGTTGTCCAGCGCGATGGCCGAGTAGGCAGCGATGCCTTCGGCCAGGTACTCGTGCCGGGCGGTGAACCGGCCGGGTTCGGGGTGGCCGAAGAAGAACCCGCCCAGCACCTCGCCGGAGGTGGGGCTGATCGCCGAGACGGCCAGGTAGCTGCACACGGGCAGGTGCCCTTCCGGCATCCCGTGGTGCGGCGCGTTGTTCCCGAACCGCGGGTCCTGGGTGATGTCGGGGCTGCGCACCGTGCCGGTGCCGTCGAAGGTGGGCGCGAACACGTCGGTGTTGCGCGGCATGGGGAACCGGGCGAATGCCTCCCGCGGGACCCCGGAAATCGTGTACAGCGTGTAGGACTCGCCGAACTCGTCGATCAGGTTGTAGAAGAACGCGCCGAAGCCGGCGCCGGTCGCTTTCGTGGCCGCGTCGGTCGCGTCCTGGACGATCCGGTCGATGTCCAGCTGTGCGGTCAGTTCGCGGCCCGTGGAGTGCAGCGCGTCGAGGACCGCGGCTTCGCTCCGCAACCGCCGGACGGTGGCGGCCAGCCCGGCGGTGGCGGCCTCGATGGCGGCGGCGACGGCCGGAGGACCTTCGCCGATCTCCTCGGTGGTGTAGACCAATGCGCCGTACTCGCCGTCGTCGGCCGCGACGGCGATCGCGTGGGTGATCTCGTTGCCCGGCACCAGTTCTTCGAGGACCGTGCGGTCGGTCACCGTCAGCACGAGGTGGTCGCCGAGCACCGCGCGCACCTCGACCGGGCCGAGCGAGCGGACCGCGGTGGCCGCCGGAGCGCCGTCGCGGCCGGCGAAGGCCCCGCGCACGGCGTCCACGACTGCGTCGAATTCCGGCCGGGACGTCATCAGGGGGCCAGCGCTTCCGAGAGCGACGGGTAGATGGCGAGTTCGTCGACCAGCCGGGTCAGTTGCAGCGGGCGCAGCGTGATCCGGCCGGCGGCCACCACCCGCAGCGGTGCCGACGCGGTGGGCCCGCGGTGCGCCCGGACGAGTTCGGCCATGCCCGCCGAGGCCAGGAAGGTGACGCCGGTGAGGTCGATGACCAGCAGCGACGGCCCCAGCCGCGCCGCCCGTTCGGCCAATCGGCGTAATTTCGGTGCCAGCGCCAAGTCGAGAGCGCCGTCGACGCGCAGGACCACTGCGCCGTCGCGGTTCTCCAGTGCGACCGATCCCGCCGAACTGGCTGCGTCGTCGAGTGAGTCCCCGGTCACGTCCCGTTCGCCCATGGCGACATCCTGCCTGTTCGGCGCGGCGACCGGAAGCCGAGGGGGTGCTGACACGGCGGTGTGTCGCCCGGGCAGGCATGATTGGCAGTGGTTGAGCAGACAGCCTTCGTGAACACGCACGCCCACCGGTTGCCGGAGGGTGCTGCCGAAGGCGAGGAGACAAACGCCATGACCGAGCACACCCACTTCGAAAGCTCGGCCACCGCTGTGCCGTTCGGGGAATTCCGGATCGCCCGGACGGAGCAGGGAGAAGCGACCGTGGTCGAGGTCGCCGGGGACGTGGACACCACCACCGCGCCGGCGCTCGTGCAGGCCGCGGACGAGGCACTGGCCGAGCAGCCGCCGGTCCTGGTGGTCGACCTGAGCCGGGTCGAGTTCCTCGCCTCGCCCGGACTGACCGCGCTGCTGACCATCCACCGCAACGCCGGAACCGGCACCGCGGTCCGGATCGTCGCCTCCGGCCGGGCCACCCTGCGCCCGATCCAGCTGACCGGGCTCGAGGAGAGCCTCTCGCTCTTCCCGACCCGCGAAGCGGCACTGGCCGGGTCCTGATCCGGATCGTCCCGGCCCCGCTCAGGCGCCGGCCGGGACGTCACGGCGCCGGATGGCCAGCACGGCGACGTCGTCTTGGGCCGGCCTGCTGCCGATCATCGCGGCCATGACCTGCGCGCAGACCCATTCGGGATCCCCGGCGCGCACGGCCTGCGCCAGCTGCTCCATGCCGACGTCCACCGGGCGGTCCCGGCGCTCGACCAGCCCGTCGGTGTAGAACACGAGCACGCCGTCGGAGGGCAGTTCGACGACGGTGGTGCGCCGCTCGGGCACGCCGATGGTCAGCCCGATCGGGGGATCCGGGGGCGAGTCCACCAGCCGGGCCGCCGCGCCGGGCAGGGCGAGCACCGGGGGCAGGTGCCCGGCGAGGGACAGCGTCAGCGTCTCGCGGTCCGCGCCGATGATCCCGTAGGCCACCGTGGCCATCGCCCCGTGCTCGAAGTGGTTGGCCTTGCGGTCGAGCTTGGCGAGCACCTCGGCGGGACTTTCGCAGTCGAGGGCGTAGGCCCGCAGGGCGCTGCGCAGCCGCCCCATGATCACTGCCGCGTCGAGGCCGTGCCCGGAGACGTCGCCCATCACGACGCCGAGCCGGTCACCCGGCAGGGAGAACAGGTCGTACCAATCCCCGCCGAGCCCGGTCTCCGCACCGGGCACGTACCGGGCGCCGAAGGCCAGGCCCGGCACCTCGGGCAGGCTGCTGGGCAGCAGGCTGCGCTGCAGTGCCATGGTGGCCGTGCGGTTCTCTTCCAGCGCCTCCACCTGGACGGCCATCGCCAGGCGGTCGGCGAGCAGCTGCATGGTGATCACTTCGGACTCACCGAACTGCCTGAGCGCGACGGAACCGATGTGCAGCACGCCCACGAGCTCGCCGCCGGCGATCATCGGCACGCCGAGCATGGAGTGCAGCCCGCGTTCCCACAGCAGGGAGTTCACGACGGTCGTTTCGTCGACGTGGTCGAGGATGACGGGCGCCCGTTCGAGCGCGACCCGGCCGGCGAAGCCGCGGCCCACCGGCACCCGCACGCCCTGGTGGACCTCCTCCTCGATCCCGGCCGCCGCGAAGGCCACCAGCTGGCGGCCGCTGGGCTGGTAACGGAGCACGGTCGCGGTGTCGACCGCCATGACCTCGCGCAGCCTCTGGAGGGTTTCGGCGAGCATCTCGGCCAGCCCGAGGTGGGTGGCCGGAGCACCGATGATCGCCTCCAGCTGCTGCAGCCGGTTTTCGGCGTCGAGACTTCGCGACATGGCACGACCCTAGCCGCAAGTCCTTTGCGGGCCTAACCATCCCGGGTTTCGACGGCGGGTCTCCCGGGGTACCAGGCCGTCGTGAACGTCGACTTGGACTGGGTGGGTGTGCTGCGGCACGGCCAAAGCACCGGAAACGTGGCCAGGGAAGAGGCGGAGGCGGCCGGCGCGGACGTGATCGACATCGCCGAACGCGACGCCGACGTGCCGCTGACGGACCTGGGGCGGGAGCAGGCTTCGGCGGCGGGGAAGTTCCTCGCGGAGCAGCCGCCGGATGTCGTCATCACCTCCACCTACCGCCGTGCCTGGGACACCGCCCGGCTGGCCACCCCCGAAGGGGTGACGATCATCCCGGACGAACGGCTGCGCGACCGCGAGCTCGGCGTGCTGGACCTGCTGACCTCGCACGGCGTCGGTGAGCGGTGGCCCGACGAGCTGCGGCGCAAGCGGCGGCTCGGCAAGTTCTACTACCGGCCGCCGGGCGGTGAGTCCTGGGCGGACGTCGTGCTGCGGCTGCGGTCCCTGCTCAGCGAGCTGAGCGTGGACCACGCCGGAAAGCGCGTTCTGCTGGCCGCCCACGAGATGACCGTCTTCGCCCTGCGCTACCTGCTCGAAGGGCTGCCCGAACCCGACCTGCTGCGTGCCGCCGACGCCACCGAGGTTCCGAACGGCTCGGTGACGGCCTGGGAACGCGACTCCGACGGCGGGTTCACCATGGTGCTGGCCCAGGAAGTCGGGCACCTGCACGCCACCGACACCCCGCCGACGGCGGACGACGATGCCGCGCAGCAGCTCTCCTGACCCGGCGCCGATCAGCCCGGCCCTGCTGCGGGACTGGCGGATCGGCGCGGAAGACCGCGGCACCGTGCTCGTCGTCGGCGGCGCCCGGACCGTGCCCGGTGCGCCGGCGCTGTCCGGCACCGCCGCCCTGCGCGCCGGGGCCGGCACGCTGCAGCTGGCGGTCGCCGACCGGCACGCCACGGCGATCGGGGTCTCGGTGCCCGAGTCGTCGGTGTTCGGGCTGCCGGAGACCGGCACCGGCGCGATCGCCGCCGGTGCCGTCGACCGGCTGGCCGAGGTGCTCCCCGACGCCGGCACCGTCGTGGTCGGCCCCGGTCTCATCGGCGTTTCGGAGACCGAAGAGCTGCTGCGGAGCTTGGTCCCCGCCATCGCCCCGGACGCGAAGGTGGTGCTCGACGCGTTCGCGCTCGGCGCGCTGAGCCGGGACCCTTCGCTCGCGGAACCCTTGGCGGGCAGGCTGCTCCTCACGCCGAACCGGGTCGAAGCCGCCTTCCTCGACGGCTGCGAGGAAAAGGACGTCGACGACCTGGAAACGGCGGTGCGGATCGCCGGGCGCTACGGCGGCGTGGTGCAGCTCATGGGCGTGGTCGCCGAGCCGGGCGGGCGCGCCTGGCGCGACGGCAGTGGCCACGTCGGGCTGGCGACGTCCGGCAGCGGCGACGTCCTGGCCGGGCTGACCGGCGGCTTCCTCGCCCGCGGCGCGGCCGTGGACCAGGCCGCCTGCTGGGCGACGCACGTCCACGCCGTGGCCGGCCAGCGGCTGATCCCGGACACCGGCAGCACCGGCCTGCTGGCACGCGAACTCGTGGCGGAGATCCCGCGGGTCATCGCCGAGCTGGAGCGCTGAGCCGTGTCGACCCGGCAATCACGCGTGTCGACCTCCTGATCACGCGTGTCGGCCCCGCAATCACGCCGAGCCCCTCCGGACGCTGTGCCGGAAGGGACGACACGCGTGATTGAAGGGACGACACGCGTGATTCGGCGGACGACACGGCGTCACCGCTGGGCGGTGGGCCGCACGACGATCTCGTTGACGTCCACGCCCTCCGGCTGCCCGATCGCGTAGGAGACGGCCCCGGCGATCGCGTCCGCCGGGAGGGTCACCGCCCGGTAGACGCGCATCGCCTCCTGCGCGCCGGGCTCGGTGATGGTGTCGGCCAGCTCGGACTCGGTGACGCCGGGGGAGACCGTCGTCACGCGGAGGCCGGGGCCGGCCTCCAGACGCAGGCCTTCGGTGATCGCCCGGGCCGCGTACTTGGTGCCGCAGTAGACCGCGGCCGTCGGCACGACCTCGTGCGAGCCGGTGGAGGCGATCGTCACGAAGTGGCCGCCGCCTTGCCGCCGGAAGTGCGGCAGGGCCGCGGCGATCCCATGCAGCAGGCCGCGGACGTTGACGTCGATCATCCGGTCCCACTCGCCGACGTGCAGTGAGTCCAAACGCGACAACGGCATGACGCCGGCGTTGGCGACGAAGACGTCGAGCCGTCCGTGCGCCTCGGCGGCGGCGTCGGCGAACGCGGCGACGTCCGCGCGGTCGGTGACGTCGAGGCGGTACACGTCCGCGATGCCACCGTTGTCGTGGATTTCCTTGGCCAGGTCCGCCAGCCGGTCTTCGCGCCGGGCGCCGAGCACGACGTGGTGGCCTTCGCAGGCGAGGCGCAGCGCGGTGGCGCGGCCGATGCCGCTGCTGGCTCCGGTGATGAGGACGGTTTTCACGGGGTTCCTTCCGGGAAGTCGGCGGAGAGGGTGGTCTCGCGCCAGGTGTCGAAGGTGGCGCGGAGGTTGTCGAGCCGGGCCGTGGCGATGCCGTAGGCGGCCCGGCCGAGGAGCAGGCGCAGCGGCGGTTCGTCGCTGCCGACGGCGGTGAGGATCGCTTCGGCCGCGCGGGCCGGGTCGCCCGGTTGCCGCCCGTAGGTCGCGAGCGTCGCCTCGCGGCGGGCGCCCGCGGTCTCGGCGTAGTCGTCGATGCGGATCGCCGACTGCCGCATCGAGGGGCCGGACCAGTTCGTGCGGAACGCGGCGGGCTCCACGATGGTCACCTTGATGCCCAGCGGTGCCACTTCCGCGGCCAGGGACTCCGAAAGCCCTTCCACGGCGAACTTCGTCGCGTGGTAGTAGCCGGTGGCGCCGAACGCGGCCAGGCCGCCGAGGGAGGACACGGTGACGACGTGGCCGCTGCGGCGCGCCCGCATGCCCGGCAGGACCGCGCGGGTGACGTCGGCGAGGCCGAAGACGTTGGTGTCGAACACTTTCCGGATCTCCTCGGGCTCGCCTTCCTCGACCGCGGCGAGGTAGCCGTAGCCGGCGTTGCCGACCAGGACGTCGATCCGGCCGAACGCCGCTTCGGCCCGCTGCACGGCGGCGGCGACCTGGGCGTGGTCGGTGACGTCGAGCGGCAGGGCCAGCGCGCGGTCGCCGTGTGCTTCGGCGAGGTCGGCGACCCGCGCCGGATCGCGGGCGGTGACGACCGCGCGCATTCCGCGGTCGAGCACGGCTTCGGCCAGTGCGCGGCCGAGGCCGGTGGAGCAGCCGGTAATGAACCAGACGGTGCTTTCGGGCAAGTTTTCGGGCACGACGAAGTACTCCGTCCATTGTGGGAGGATAGGGAAAGTGATTCAGGAAGCGGCGAGACTGCCCAGCAGGGCCAGTGCGGCTTCCGACGGGCTGCCGGGTTCGGCTTGGTAGACGATCAGCTGCTGGCCCGGGGCACTGTTGACGGTCAGCGCCTCGTAGCTCAGTTCCAGCTCGCCGACCAGCCGGTGCCGGAACCGCTTGGTTTCGTGGGTCTTCTGCCGGATGTCGTGGCGCGCCCACAGCCGGCGGAAGTCCGCGCTCTTGACCGACAGCTCGCCGACGGTGTCGATGAGCTGCGGGTCGTCGGGGTCGATCCCGGCGGCCGCCCGCAGGCCGCCGACCGTGTTGACGGCCACGCGCTCCCAGTCCGGGTAGAACTCGCGGGCGTCCGGGTCGAGGAACACCAGCCGGATCAGGTCGCCGCTGTAGACGTGCCCGGCGAACAACGCCTCGCCCAGCGCGTTGTGCGCCAGCACGTCGAGACAGCGGCCCAGGACCACCGCGGGCGTGGCCGGCCAGCCGTCCATCAGGCGCAGCAGGTTCGGGCTGACCCGTTCCGGCCGCCGGGTGCGCCGCCGGCGTGCGGGCGCCGGCCGGGCGAGCCGGTGCAGGTGGGCCGAGGCGTCCTCGTCCAGTGCCAGCCCGCGGGCGAGCGCGTCGACGACCTGCGCCGACGGGTTCCGCTCCCGGCCCTGCTCGAGCCGGACGTAGTAGTCGGTGCTGACCCCGGCCAGCAGCGCCACCTCTTCGCGGCGCAGGCCCGCCACCCTTCGTGACCCGCCCGGAGGCAGGCCGAGTTCCTCCGGTCCCACCTGTTCCCGGCGGGCCCGGAGGAACTCCCCGAGGGTGTTGTCCTTGACCATGCTTCGAGATTAACCCGGAATCGGCTCACCCGGGTGGCCGTGCCACACCCACCCTCGGGCCGGCCGCGGAACTCGGCCCGGGCCACGGAGGCGTGGTGCACGCTGACCGGCTCGCTCGAAACTTCCCGAAAGGTTTCGATAATCGTTGACCGGCCGGGCGCGCGGACGAACCATCGTCGCAGCTGCGTTCCCGCCCCCGGAAAGGATTTCCTCGAGTGCGAAGACTCCTCACTGCCCTTTCCGCCGCCGTGCTGGCGATCGCCGCGGCGATCGTGCTGGTCGTGGCGGCGCAGCCGGCGTCCGCGGCCACGTTGACCCGGGTCACCGACTTCGGCAGCAATCCCAGCAACCTCAACATGTACACCTACGTCCCGGACCACGTGGCGGCCCGCCCGGCGCTGCTGGTGGCCGTCCACTACTGCACCGGCTCGGCGTCGGGGGTCTTCAACGGCTACGCCCGCGACTACGTCACCGCGGCCGACCAGTACGGGTACGTCATCGTGTTCCCGGAAGCCACCCGCAGCGGGCAGTGCTTCGACGTCTCCTCGCCGCAGGCCCTCACCCGCGGCGGCGGCAGCGACCCCGTCGGCATCCTGTCGATGGTCGGCTGGGCCAAGCAGCGCTACAACGTCGACCCCTCCCGCGTGTACGTCACCGGCTTCTCCTCGGGCGCGATGATGACGAACGTGCTCGCCGCGGAGTACCCGGACGTGTTCGCCGCCGGCTCGGCGTTCATGGGTGTGCCCGCCGGCTGCTTCGCGACCACCGACGGGTCGAGCTGGAACAGCCAGTGCTCGGGCGGCCAGCTCATCAAGACCGCGCAGCAGTGGGGCGACCAGGCCCGGCAGATGAGCGGCGGGCGCACCGGCCCGTTCCCGCGGATGCAGCTGTGGCACGGCACGGCCGACGACACCCTGCGCTACCCCAACTTCGGGGAGGAGATCAAGCAGTGGACGAACCTCAAGGGCGTGAGCCAGACGCCGTCGTCGACTGATTCCCCGCAGTCGGGCTGGACGCGCACCCGGTACGGCGCCACCGGCACGCAGGCTCCGGTCGAGGGCATCAGCGTCCAGGGTGCCGGGCACTCGCTGCCGCAGAACGGGATGGTCCAGTACGCGATCGCGTTCCTGGGCTTGAACAGCGGTTCGACCACGACCACGCCCACCACGCCGACCACCACGACGTCTTCGGTGCCGCCCGCCGGCAGCACGCTCGGCAACGCGGCGGCCCGGACCGGGCGCTACTTCGGCACGGCGGTCTCGGCGAGCAAGCTGTCGGACAGCGTGTACACCGGCATCCTGAGCCGCGAGTTCTCCATGATCACGCCGGAGAACGAGCTGAAGATCGACGCGACCGAGCCTTCGCAGAACCAGTTCTCGTACACCAACGCGGACCGGATCGTGAACCAGGCGACCAGCCAGGGCGCCCGGATGCGCGGGCACACGCTGGCCTGGTACTCGCAACAGCCCGGCTGGATGCAGGGCATGGAGGGTGCGGCGCTGCGGCAGGCGATCCTGAACCACATCACCCAGGTCGCGTCCCACTACCGCGGCAAGATCTACGCGTGGGACGTGGTGAACGAGGCGTTCGCCGACGGCGGTTCCGGTGCCCGGCGCGACTCGAACCTGCAGCGCACGGGCGACGACTGGATCGAGGCGGCGTTCCGCGCGGCGCGGGCGGCCGACCCGGACGCGAAGCTGTGTTACAACGACTACAACACCGACGACTGGAACCAGGCGAAGACCCAGGCCGTGTACCGCATGGTCCAGGACTTCAAGTCCCGCGGCGTGCCGATCGACTGCGTCGGCTTCCAGTCGCACTTCAACAGCAACAGCCCGGTGCCGTCGAACTACCAGACGACGTTGCAGAACTTCGCGAACCTCGGGGTGGACGTCCAGATCACCGAGCTGGACGTCGAGGGCTCGGGGACCGCGCAGGCGGACAACTTCCGCACGGTCACGCAGGCGTGCCTCGCGGTCGCGCGCTGCACCGGGATGACGGTGTGGGGCATCCGTGACACGGACTCGTGGCGGGCGTCGGCCACGCCGTTGTTGTTCGACGGCAACGGGCAGAAGAAGGCGGCCTACACGGCGGTGCTCGAGGCGTTGAACGGCGGAGCACCCCCGGACGGCGGCACGACCACTCCCACCACCCCGACCACCCCCACCACTCCGTCACCCGGTGGCTGTTCGGCCGCTTACGTCAAGACGGCGGAGTGGAACGTCGGCTTCAACGGCCAGGTGACGGTGTCGGGGACCGACAACTGGGTGCTCACGGTGACGTTCCACGCGCCCCAGAAGGTCATCGGCAGCTGGAACTACACGGGAACGTGGGACAGCACGGGCTACGTGCTGACGGCGAGGCCCAACGGAAGCGGCAACGTCATCGGCTTCACGGTCCAGCACGGCGGCAACCTGACTGCCCCGACGGTGACCTGCGCGAGTCCATAGTGGTCGTGATCACAGGTTCGAGGTGCTGCGGAAACTGTCGGTGGTGACGGATAGCCTCAGCACATGAAAACGGACGACGCGACAGTCCCGGCGCACCAGCTCACCAAGGGCCAGTGGTTCTGGCACGAGCCGGCGCCGGGGCTGCCCGCGTGGCAGCTGCAGGTGAATTCGGCGGAGTTGCGGGAGGACTCCGTCGAGATCTTCACCACGGACGAAGAGCGAGAGCTGGTCTCGTACCCGAGGAACAGGCTGATCCGCCTGGCCGAAGTGGCTTGAGGGAGGTTGTTGGGGGAGTTCGAGGGGGGCGCCTGGCCGCCGGGCACGAACCCGCCGGCGCGCTGGTGAGCGAGCCGGCGGGCGTGGGGTTCAGTGGCGCTCGGCGGGGCCAGTCGGCCGGCGGTTTCCTCGGGACTGACAGCTGGGCCGGGTCGCGAGGGGGCGGCTAGCCTGCGTCCCGGAGGGACGGCGGGCGCCACGTCATGCGGACCGTCGTTCCCGTGGCGCTCGTGGCTATGTCGGACTGGTCCGTCACCTGGTCGATCAACAGCAGGCCGCGGCCACCCGAAGTGCGCAGGCCCGCCACTCGCGGGCGCGTCGCCGGGATGCCGCAGCCGGTGTCCGTGACCGTCACCGTGATCGCGTCGCCCTCTCGGCGGGCCTGCAAGCGGCCCCAGCCGTGGCCGTCCGGGTAGGCGTGGGCCGCTACGTTGGCCAAGGCCTCGTATGTCGCCAGCGTGATGTCGTGCTTGCTGTCCGGGTCGAGCGGGAACTCGCTCAGCCAGTGGATCAGCTTGCGGCGCAGGCCGGCCATCTCGTTGGGCAGGGCCGGCGCCAGTTCTTCGAATGCCGGGGCGACCACGGCTCCGGAGGTGAAGCGCTCCGGGGCCGTGGTCCCGGCTTGGTCGGCGTCGGGGCTCTCGCCCGTATCGACGCCAGCTTCCGGGGTATGTCGATACACGATCCGCTCCCATCGTTCAGCCGCGGTTCCCCCGTTTCAGCGGGCTTCTCCGATGGACTACCCACCGCCACGGAGTCTTACCCGTTGTGCTTCGTGAGATCTGTCGCTACAGTGGAGACGCTCCTCGCGGATGTCGGCCCCTAGGCCGCCCGGAGGCAGCTCCCCGGATCCAGGCCAGTCGGCCTCTTTCCTTCTTTCCGGCCTCGCCGTCTGTGCGCGGGCCCATCACCATCTCAGGAGACACCCATGTCTTTTCACGGAATCCTCGACCTGTCCGGCAAAACCCCGTTCGCCCGGCCCGGCTACCGGCCCGCGCCCGACGACGTCGCCGTCCCGCTTTCCCTGGTCCGCAAGCACAACCTGCGGCCCGGCGACGAAATCACCGGCACCGCCGAGAAGATCACCAGCGTCAACGGCCGCGACCCGCAAGAGCCGCGCCCGTGCTTCGCCGACCTCGTGCCGGTGCACCCGGACCGCCGGCTGCTGCTCGAAACCACGCCGGCGCGGCTGCTGCCCCGCGTCATCGACCTCGTCACCCCGCTCGGCCGGGGGCAACGCGCTTTGGTCGTCTCGCCGCCGAAAGCCGGGAAAACCACGGTGCTGCAGGAAATCGGCCACGGGCTGTCGGTCAACCACCCGGACTGCCGGTTGCTGGTCCTGCTCGCCGACGAACGTCCCGAAGAGGTCACCGAGCTGAGCCGCACCGTGCGCGGCGAGGTGATCTCGTCGACTTTCGACCGTCCGCCTGCCGAACACGTGGCTGTCGCGGAACTCGCCGTCGAGCGCGCGAAACGCTTGGTGGAGCACGGCGAAGACGTCGTCCTGCTGCTCGACTCGCTGACCCGGCTCGGCCGCGCGTACAACCTTTCGGCGCGCCCGTCCGGCCGGACGCTCTCCGGCGGTGTCGATGCGGCCGCGTTGCAGCCGATGAAGCGGATCCTCGGCGCCGCACGGAACATCGAGGGCGGCGGTTCGCTCACGATCATCGCGTCGGCACTGGTGGAGACCGGTTCGCTGGCCGACACGGTGTTCTTCGAGGAGCTGAAGAGCACCGGCAACGCCGAGCTCAAGCTCGACCGCAAGACGGCCGAGCGGCGCGTCTTCCCGGCGGTCGACGTGGCCGCCTCCGGCACCCGGCGCGAAGAATTGCTCGTCACCCCCGGCGAACTCGCCGCCATGCGTGAAGTCCGGCGGGCGTTGCCGGGCCCGCACGCGATCGAGCAGCTGCTGGAGCAGCTGCGCAAGACCGGCTCCAACGCCGAGTTCCTGTTCCGCGTGACGGGTGCGGCGCTGCCGGAAGCGGCCTGACCGCTCAGCTTTCGCGCCGCTCCCGCAGTTCGCCGATCACTTTCGCGCCGATGCCGCGGGCTTCCCCGGGACTGTCGGCCGGTTCGCCCTCTCCGGGCCGGTAGAGCCGGTCTTCGGGACGGCCGGGATCCTCGGTCTCGGGCCGGGCGATCTCGGGTTGTTGTTCGTTCGGATGAGACATTCCCGAGAGGTACCCGGTACGCGAACCTTCACTCATCGGGGCGGCTGGTAGGGGGTCGACGGCGGGTAGGAAGCCCGTTCGGGCCCGCGGTTCAGGGTGGCAACGAGAAACCCGAACCCGACCACGGTGACGACGAGCGGCGCGGCCCCGGGAGCGAAGGCCCACCACCCGACCCCGCCGGCGGCCACCACCCAGGCGGCGACCAGGGTCCGTTTCGCGGTGAGCGGATACGGCTTCGGCAGCTCCCGCACGGCGAATCCACCGAGCACGAGCAGCCCGGCCAGGGCGACGAGCAGAACGGTCACGTACACGGGATGTCCTCCTTCGGGGGAGTAGCACCTCTCGGATGACTACCCCCACCGACGGGTGACAAGCCGTGGCGTCGGGCACACCGGCAGCCACGGGCCGGCGCACCGGGTGGGCACGGGCCGGCGCACCGCCCGCGCGGCGCCCAGGCACCGCACCTCGTGGCACCCTCAGGTGCACACCGCTGGCCACGGGCCGGCGCACCGCTGGCCCCAGTCGGCGCACCGGCTCCATCCGCCGAGCCCGCGCGGCACCCGGACACCAGACCTCGTGGCACCCTCAGGTGCGCACCGGCGCGAAGGCCGGGTTCACCCCGCCGAGCCGCCGCAGCGCACCCTCAGGTGCCGCGGCCGGTCGTCTTCTGCAGGGCGTCGATCCGCTCGGACGCCTCCGCCTTCGTCAGGTTGTCCGGTACCTCTTCACCGGCTTCCTGCGCCAGCGTCTGCAGGTACGACTTCTGCGGCCCGGTCATCGGCTCGTCGCCGGTGGTCCAGTCGCTCGGGTCCTTCTCGGGGTTCGGTTCCACCTGATCGGTCATCTCAGCTCCCATCGAACATCTGTTCGCCTGCGGTCGACTGTAGCGCAGGGATCCGACGATCGCCGCTCACGAGCCGGCCGGGGGCGTGCTCGGGCCGCCTGCCTCGTGACCCGGCCGGCCGTGCGTGCGGCGGTCGTCCTTCATCTGCTGTTCGTGCAGGTGGCGGCGCCCTCCGGTGAGCGAGGTGAGCAGCTCGCGCTCAAGGTCGCGGCACGCCTTGTAGTAGCCGTCGTCGTACTCCTCGACGACCTGGAAAGTCCACCGATCGGGTAACACGTTGAGCCCGATGAGCTCTTCGGAGATCCGCCGCGCCCAGTCGCCGTGGCCGGCCTTCTCGAGCTGCTCCACGGCCTCCCCGAGGGCCAGGTCCGCGCTGCCGGTCAGCTGGTGGAAGGAGTAGAGGTGCCCGCGGGCGCGCTCGATCGTCTCGAGCGCCTCGGTCACCTTGCCGACGGCTTCGACGGTGGCGGCGTCAGGGTTCTCGTCCATGCGCGAAAAGTGCCCCGTTCCGCGATTTCTACACTTCGCGAAACGGGGCACCGGCCGGACGTCAGGCCGTGGGGCGCGTGGCTCCCGCGTACTCGCTCATCAGCGGCGAGATCTTGACGACGTCGCCGCTCGTCGGCGCGTGCACCATCTTGCCGTCGCCGATGTACATCCCGATGTGGGACACGGGGGAGTAGTAGGCGACGAGGTCGCCGGGCTGCAGCTGGTCGCGCGACACCGGGGTGCCGAAGCCGGCCTGTGCCGCGGAGTTCCGCGGCAGGGTGATGCCGGCCTGCTTGTACGCCCACTGCATCAGGCCCGAGCAGTCGAACGTGCTCGGCCCGGTCGCGCCCCAGACGTAGGCGCTGCCGAGCTTGCTGAGTGCCGCGTCGACCGCCTTCTGGGCCGCCGCGCTGGGCGCCTTCACGGTCGGCGCCGCACCGCCGGTGTCCTTCTGGGCGGCCTTGTCGGAGGTGCTGAGGTTCCGGCTCTGCGCCTCGATCTGGTCGATCTGGCCCTGCAGGTCCTTCTTCTTGGCCTGGATGTCCGAGGCCAGCTTCGCCGCCGCGTCCCGGGCGTCCTGAGCCCGCTTCGCCGCGTCGGCAGCCGACTTCTCGGCCGCTTGGGCCTTGGCCGCCGCGCCGTTGAGGTTGCCCATCGCGGCGTTCTTGTCGGTCGCGATGACCTCGAGCGCCGCCGAGCGGTCCAGGAAGTCCTGAGTGGACGTTCCGGCCAGCAGCGCCGACAGCTTGTTCATCTGGACGCCGCTGGTGAACGAAGCTCCGGCGAACTTGTCCACTTCGGACTGGTACTGCTGCTTGGCCTGGATGGCCTGGGCACCGGCGTTCTTCGCGGCGTCGACGTCGGCGTTGGCCTTGTCGAGCTGGCCCTGCTTCGCGGTCAGGTCGTCCTGGGCCCGGAGCAGGTCTTCGTTGAGCTTTTCCGCTTGTGCCGCAAGATCGCGGTACTTGGCGAGGGCGTCCGAGCCGGCGGGGGGCGGCGCCTGGAGGACGGGGACGGGGGCGGCGGTGGCCACCGGCTGGGCCATGGTGACGAGGGTGATCACCGAGGCCGCGGCGAGGGCACCTGACACCACGCGCTTGACGGGATGCGAACGCATTCTCGCGCGGGTCTCCTTTGCTGATCGGCCGCCGGCGGGTACCGGGACGGCGAGCCGGGGGCCTCGCCCGTGCCCAGGGCGCGCTCGACCGCAACAGGAAGAGCCCGCGGTGGGGTCCGGTACCCGGCAGGGGGGTATCGGCGGCGATCTCGCGTCGCCGTCGGGGGACGACCGGGGGCCGCGAGATCTCGAACAGGTTACGAAACGAGCACGGGAACGTCCAGTGCGGGTGGCCGGAAACTGTCCGTGACGCGACATCACACGCCTGGACCTGGAGGAACCCGAACGGATTGTGGCTGGGATTACACGTCGTCACGGCGGAAAAGTGGTCCCGGACACGTGAATCCGGTTTGTACGTCCCTTGTATCCGGTTGCGTGATCCTCATGGCCGTAACGGATTCCGACCCATGGAGGACCAGGATGTTCACGAAGGCCGCCGTGCTCACGGCGCTCACCGCCGCCGCGTTCGCCGTGGCCGCACCGGCTCAGGCCGAGACTGCGGTCACGACGGTGCTGCCCGGTGCGAACATGGAGGCCGTGCTGAAGGCGGCCCAGATCGACCCGCGCCGCGCCGACGACACCCAGACCCCGGGCGCGCACGACAGCGTCCTGCTCGTCGAGCAGGCGCTGCAGGCGAAGGGGCTGCTGGCGAGCCAGTACGTCGACGGCTACTTCGGCACCACGACGATCACGGCGTACTCGCAGTACCAGAAGTCGTTGGGCTACACCGGTCTCGACGCTTCCGGCCTGCCGGGCAAGACCTCGCTGGAGAAGCTGGGCGAAGGCCGGTACACGGTCACGAACGCCGTCTCCGCGGGCAGCCAGGTGACCTACCACGGGCAGACCCTCAACACCCGCACCAAGGCGATGCTCGTTGCCGCGGAAGGAAAAGCCGGCTTCCAGGTCAGCCTGACGCAGGGCTCGTACAACCCCGGTGGCGTCGACGCCTCGGCCGGGACGCACGACGGCGGCGGCGCGATGGACATCTCGGTGTCCGGGATGTCCTCGACCACCCGGAACACCCTGCTGAAGGCGCTGCGCAACGTCGGGTTCGCGGCCTGGTACCGCACGCCGGCGGAAGGCTTCGAGTACCACATCCACGCGATGGCCATCTCCGACCCGGACCTGTCCTCGGGTGCGCAGCACCAGACCGGCGACTACTACCTCGGGATGAACGGCCTGGCCGGCCGCGGCGCCGACGACGGCCCGCAGGTCGCGAAGGTCACCTGGGAGGAGTACCAGCGCGGCTGATGCCGGGCGCGCGCCCGGCCGTGGTGGCACGGCCGGGCGCACCGGTGGTTTGATCGAAGGACCAACGACGTGGGGGTGCTTCGATGCCGCAGAAGGCGTTCCGGTTCGGCGTGGTCGCGGGCGCCAATGACGCAGCCGGCTGGCTCGCCACCGCTCGCCGGGCCGAGGAACTCGGCTATTCGACGCTGTTGTGCCCGGACAACCTGAACATGCCGACGCCGACCGCCGCGCTGGCGGCGGCCGCGGCGGCCACGACCGAGCTGCGCGTCGGCTCGTTCGTCTGGGCGAGCCCGCTGCGCACCGCGCGGGCGGCGGCCTGGGAGGCGCGCAGCCTGACCGTCGTCACGAACGGCCGGTTCGAGCTCGGCCTCGGCACCGGGCGGCCGGAAATGCGGCAGCAGGCCGAAGAACTCGGGCTGCCGTACGGCTCGGGGCAGGAGCGCCTCGACTCGATTTCCGAGACGATCGACCACGTCCGGCGGCTGGACGGCGACGGGCACACGCCGGTGATGGTCGCCGCGGGCGGCCCGAAGGCCCGCCGCCTCGCCGGGATGAAGGCCGACATCGTCACGATGGCAGGCGACGTGCTGACCACCCGCGAGGAAATGACCGGGTACGTGCGCGAAGTCCGGTCCGCGGCCGGTGACCGCGATGTCGAGTTCGCGATGAACATCTGGGTCGTCGGCGATACGGTCCCGCCGTGGATCCGCGGCTTCATCGGCGTCGATGCCGAGACGCTCATCGAGCACGACTCCCTCGGCCTGCTCCGCGGCGACGTCGACGACATGGTGGCGGAGCTCGAACGCCGCCGCGAGGAACAGGGCGTGTCCTACTTCAGCGTCAACGGTGCGTTCCTCGAGGAGTTCGCTCCGGTGGTGGCGCGGCTGTCGGGGAAGTGAGCGTGGCGGGGTCGGTGTTGGCGCCGCACAGCAGGACGGCGACCCGTTCACCAGGGTCGGGCCGGTAAGCGCCGGAGAGCAGGGCGGCGAACGCGGTCGCCCCGCCGGGTTCGACGGCGAGGCGGTAGCGGTCCCACAGCACCGCCCGCGCTTCGATGATCGCGGCGTCGTCCACCAGCACCGAGCCCGCGTCCGTGCGGGTGGCGACCGCGAACGCGATGTCGCCGAGCCGGGACGCCCCCAGCGAGTCGGCGGCGACCCCGGAGACGCCGACCGCGACCGGCTCGCCGGCGGCCAGCGCCGAGTGCAGCGTCGGGATCGTGCGCGGCTCGACGCCGATCACGCGTGCCCGGCCTTCGACCCCGGCGGCGACGCCGGCCAGCAGCCCGCCGCCGCCGACCGCGACGAGGATCGTGTCGAGGCCGCCCGCCTGGTCCAGCAGTTCGAGGCCGAGGGTGCCCTGGCCGGCGCAGATGTCCGGCTGGTCGTAGGCGTGGCAGAAGAGCTCGCCGGAGTCCGCCGCGTGCTTGACGGCCGCGTCGTAGGCGTCGGCGTACTTCTCACCGGCGAGTTCAACCGCCGCGCCGAGCTGCCGGAGTTTCGCGACTTTCACCGCGGGCGCGGTCGCCGGGACGAAGACCCGTGCCGGGAGGCCGAATTCGCGGGCAGCGTAAGCGACGGCGAGCCCGGCGTTGCCGCCCGAGGCGGTCACCACCCCGGTTTGCGCGCCGGCGGCGAGGATCCGGTTGAAGGCGCCACGGGCCTTGAACGACCCGGTGTGCTGCAGCTGCTCCAGCTTGAACCACACGCCTTCGTCCGCGGCGAGCACCGGCGTCCGGCGGACCCGGCCCTCGATGCGCACGGCCGCCCGTTCCACATCCGCAGTGCTGATCATGGCTCCAGCATGCGCGCGAGCCACCGTAAGCACCAGCGACGTCTCCTGTGCTGGATTTAGCAGAACTTACGGCCGGAGGCTCCCGTGCTCGACGCCCACCGCCTGGCCGTGCTGGCCGAGGTCGCGCACGCCGGCTCGATCGCCGCGGCCGCCCAGCGGCTTTCGTTCACCCCGTCCGCCGTCCTGCAGCAGCTGGCCAAGCTGGAGCGCGACGTCGGGGCGCGCCTGCTGGACCGGCACGCTCGCGGCGTCACGCTGACGCCGGTTGGGGAGGCACTGCTCGGGCATGCCGAAGCAATCGTGGGGGAACTGCGCACGGCCGAGCGGACGGTCCGCGCTGCTCGACGAGGAGCTCACCGTCGGCACGTTCGCGAGCGCGGGCATGGCCCTGGTGCCCGCCGCGCTCGCCGGCTTCCGCCGCGACCACCCCGGCGTGGCGCTGCGGCTGCTGGACCTGGAGCCGCCGGACGGGTACGGCCCGGTCAGCTCCCGCGAGCTCGACCTGCTGATCACCCACCGCTACCCCGGCGCACCCCTGCCCGACCCGCGTGGCCTGTAGCGGTCGTTGCTGCGTTCGGAGCGGTTCCGGCTGATCCTGCCGAAGGGGCACACGAAGGCGCGCCCGCCGCCTCACCCTGCGGGCGCTGGCCGCGGAGGACTGGATCTCCGGCAGCCCCGGGCGTGCCCGGTCGAGCGTTCGGCGAGCAGGCGGACGCCCGTGGCCAGCCGGAGTTCGAGGTTGCGGTGCGGCGTCGGCTCCCACTCTCTCTACACCCTAGGACTAAATGCCACACTGATGAGGCATTTAACTGCTACGCTGATGTGACAGATCAGCGTAGGGAGGCAGGGGTGATCACCTCGAGCGCGGCCGGCGCGGGAGATCTTCCTGGTCCACCACCGGCGTCCGGGCTCGCTGGTGACCGAGATGGTGGCGCAGCTCAGCCGGTGATCCGGCCGGTCGTCCGTCCCGCGGTCTCGAACCGCGCCGACGCCGCCCGCAGCGCGTCCAGGCAGGCCCGCACCGCGCCGCGATCCTCCTCCCCGGCCCGGCAGACCGCGTAGATCGTGCGGGTCAGCGCCGGGCGCGTGGCCAGGATCCGCACCCCGTCGGGCAGCCGGTCGCGGGCCAGCCGGGGCACCAGCGCCGCGCCGACGTTGCCGGCCACCAGGGCCAGCTGGGTCGGGTAACCGCCCACCGTGCAGCTGATCCGCGGCTCCAGCCGCTGCTTGCGCAGCACCTGCACCAGCCATTCGTAACACCCGGACCCGGCGTTCCAGCCGATCCACGGCAGATCGTCCACTTCGGACAGGTCGACCGCCTTGCGGTGGGCCAGCCGGTGCCCCGCGGGCAGGGCGAGGTCCGCGACGTCGGAGAACAGCGCGATGCGCGTCGTGGACGGCGGGAGCACCGTCGGGCGGTCGTTCCAGCTCTCCAGCACGCCGACGTCGAGGTCGCCGGCCAGCACGCGCGGCAGCGTCTGTTCGGCCTCGCCCTCGTGCAGCGTCACGGCCAGCCGCGGGTGCCGTTCGGCGAGTATGGCCAGCGCAGGCGGCAGCAGCGCGTGGACCGTCGTCGGGATCGCGCCGATCCGCAGCGGCCCGATGACGTCCTCGCGCAGCAGCTCCAGGTCCGCCTTCGCGGCGGCGACCTGCGCGAGGATCCGCTCGGCGTGCCCGGCCAGCACCTGGCCCGCCTTCGTCAGCCGGACGCCGCGGCCGCGCGGCTCCAGCAGCGGCTGGCCCGCCTCCCGTTCCAGCTTCGCGAGCTGCTGCGACACCCCGGACGGCGTGACGTGCAGGGACTCGGCCGCCGCGGCGACCGAGCCGTGGGTTGCGACCGCGTGCAGCGCCCGCATCCGCTCGAGTCCGTACACGGTAGAGATGCTACCGAATTCCGCGCAGAAACATTCGCTTGTCCTTGACAGTCGCCCACCGCACGCTGGAGATGTGCTCACGACCGACGCCCCGACGTTCACCCATCGCTTCGACCCGCGGCTGCTCGCCGCGCTCGGCAGCTTCTGCATCTCGCTGTCGTCGGTCTTCATCAAGGTCTCGCACGTCAGCGGCAGCACGAGTGCGTTCTGGCGCTGCCTGCTCGCGTGTCCGGTGCTGCTCCTGCTCGCCGGGCGCGAACGGCGGAAGGCCGGCCCCGCGCCGCGCCGCCGCGTGCTCTTCCCGCTGCTGGCCGGGACCGGGCTCGGCCTGGACTTCGTGCTCTGGGGTGAAGCGATCCCGCGGGTCGGCGCCGGCATCGCGACCGTGCTCCTCGCCGTGCAGGTGGTGATCGTGCCGCTGCTGGCGTTCGCGTTCCTGGCCGAGCGGCCCTCGAAGCGGTTCCTCGCCGCGGTACCGGTGCTGCTCGGCGGGATCGTGCTGGCGGGCGGGTTCGCCGGCACCGGCTCGTTCGGCTCGGACCCGGTCACCGGCGCCGTCGCGGCGCTGCTCGCCGGTGCCGGGTACGCCGGGTACCTCTTCCTGCTCCGGCTCAGCGGCGGCACGGGCACGCAGGCGCACTCGCTGGTGCTGGCCACGGTCTCCGCCGGCGTGGTGGCCGTCGTCCTGGGGGTCCCGACCGGCACGCTCGACCTGGCGCCGGGCTGGCCCGCGTTCGGCTGGCTGCTCGCGCTCGCCGGCGTCGGCCAGCTGGCGGGCTGGCTGCTCATCTCCGCCGCGCTGCCCCGGATGTCCGCCACCACCGGGTCGACGCTGATGCTGCTGCAGCCGGTCGGCGCGGTGCTGCTCGGCGTCGGCCTGCTCGGGGAGACACCCGGCTGGGCCCAGCTGATCGGGTGCGCGGGCGTCGTCGCCGCGGTCTGCTTCGCCGGAAGCGGACGTTCTGCGCGCGAAGGCCGTCCCGGCTAACGTCGCGGGCATGCGGGTGCTGGTGGCCGGGGCGTCGGGGTTCGTCGGCGGCCGGTTGTGCCCGGCGCTGGAGGCGGCCGGGCACGAGGTGCTCGCGATGACGCGGCACCCCGCGAAGTACCGCGGCGCCGGGAAAGCCGTCCGCGGCGACGTCGCCGACGCCGGCTCGCTGCGGGACGCGCTCAAGGGCGTCGAAGCCGCCTACTACCTCGTGCATTCACTCGACAGTGCGGATTTCAAGCGCCGCGACGCCGACGCCGCGCGCGCGTTCGCCCGGGCCGCGGCCGGCGCGGGCCTGTGCCGGATCGTCTACCTCGGCGGGCTCGGGGACGACGCCGATGCGCTGTCGGAGCACCTCGCCAGCCGCCGCGAGGTCGAACGGCTGCTGGACGAGACCGGCGTGCCGGTGACGGTGCTGCGCGCCGGGATCGTGATCGGGCACGGCGGCACGTCGTGGGAACTGACGCGGCAGCTGGTCGAGCACCTGCCGGCGATGGTCACCCCGCGCTGGGTCGGCACGCGCACGCAGCCGATCGCGGTCGCCGACGTCGTCCGCTACCTCGTCGGCGTCCTCGACCACCCGGAGGCCGCGGGCCGGACGTTCGACATCGGCGGCCCCGAAGTGCTGGCCTACCGCGACATGCTGCAGCGGGTGGCGGCGATCGAGGGCAGGCCACTGCTGATCCTGCCGGTCCCGCTGCTTTCCCCGCGCCTGTCGTCGTACTGGCTTTCGCTCGTCACGGACATCGACGTCACCACCGGGCGGGCGCTGATCGACTCGATGACCAACGAGGTCGTCGTCCGCGACGACGCGATCCGCCGCATCGTCGAATTCGAGCCGATGGGCTACGACGAAGCGGTCCTGCAGGCCCTGGGCGAGCGGGCGAAGAGCCGGCGGCCGGCGTGAAGCCGTTCCTCGCCGCGGTGACCACCGCCGGGTCCGGGCTGCTCGGCGCGTCGCTGGCCAGCCGTCCCGGCTCCCGCCGGTTCCACGTGCTCACGGCCTCGGTGGCGGCGACGTGGTTCGCCGGAGCCCAGGCGGCCGGACCGGTGCCCCGCGGCCGCCGGGACGTCGTCCAGCCGGTGGTGGCGGGAGCGGGTGCGTTCGGCGTGTTCTACGGGTGCGCGCTGGTGGCCCGTCGCATCCCGCCGCTGCGCCGGGCGATCACCGGCGTCCTGGACCACGCCCACCGCGGATCGAAGGCCTCGGTGGCGGCGACGGCGTTGCTCACGGGAGCGGCCGAAGAGGTGTTCTTCCGCGGCGCGCTCTACGACGCGGCGGGAGCCCGGGCTTCCACGGCCGTGTACGTGCTTTCCACGACGGCGACCCGGAATCCCGCGCTGGTGCTGGCCTCGGCGGTGATGGGGACGTTGTTCGCGTGGCAGCGCGGCCGGTCGGGCGGGGTGCAGGCGCCGCTGCTGACGCACGTGGTCTGGTCGGCGCTGATGCTCGGCTTCATGCCGCGCCTCTTCCCGCCCAAACCGCTCGACATGCCTGGTGCGCACCCGTCAGGATGACCGCTTGTGCGGATCTTCCTCGCGGCCATCGCCGTCCTCACGACCGTCGCCGGCTGTCAGGCCGGTGCCGCCGTCAAGGACGGGACGCAGCTGCGGTTCCGGCCCGTCCTGAGCGAACTGCCGTCCGGGCCGGCGGCCGGCCCACCGGGCGGGCGGCAGAGCACGGACCCCGGCACCCGGGAGGCGGCTGCCCGAGCGCTCCTCTGCGCGCCGGACGCACCGGACGACCTGGACGGCCACGACGACCCGGCGCTGCCGCTGGCGAGCTGCGATCACACGCGGGGCACCCGGTACGTCCTGGGACCGGGTTTCCTCAGCGGCGCCGAGGTGGCTTCGGTGGAGGCCGGCGTCGATTCGCGGACGGGTTCCATCGTCACCTTCAGCTTCACCGAAGCGGGGACGAAGACGTGGGCGGAGTGGACCGGGCACAACATCGGCAAGCCGGTCGCGGTGCTCCTGAAGAGCCGGGTACTCGACGCGCCGATGATCTATGCCGGCATCACCGACGGTACGGCGCAGATCAGGGTGAAGTTCACGCGAGCGGAGACGCAGCAGCTGGTGCGGGAGATCACCGGCGCTTGACCGCTCAGCAGGGCGGCGTCTCCCGGCAGGCTTCCACGCCCGTCTTGTTCGTCGCCTGCTGCAACAGCGTGTAGAGCGTCTCCCGCTGCTCTCCGCTCAGTCCGCTGAACACCTCGTCCTCGACCGCCGCCAGGGCGAATTCGGCGCGGGCCAGCAGCTTCGCGCCGACGTCGGTCAGCTCCACCAGGTGGCGCCGCCGGTCCGTGGGTGACCGGCGCCGCTCGATCAGGTTCTCGGTCTCCAGCTCGTTGAGCAGGCTCACCACGTTCGTGCTGTCCATCTCCAGGATCTTCGCCAGGTCCTGCTGTGCGCTGCCGCCCTGATCGCGCAGGACGGTGAGGGCGATCAGGTGGCGCGGCCGCAGGCCGAGCGGGGCCAGCACCGACTCGCTGCGCAGCCGCAGCCGGCGCGCGAGGTGGTCGACCAGCGCGCCGCAGCGGTGCGGGGGCTGGTTGACGACCGGGAGCGAGGTCATACGCCCAGTATATGGGCAGACCGATGGTCCATGTGCTATCAATAGTTTGTCCTACATCAACGATCTACGGACGGCTAACGACATGGCGCATCTCCTCCACATCGACTCGAGCATCCAGGGCGAGCGTTCGGTGAGCCGCCGGCTCAGCGCGCGGGCCGCGGCGGCGTGGCGCGCCGCGCACCCGGACGGCACGGTCGCCTACCGCGACCTCGGCGCGCACCCGCTGCCCCACATCGACGCGGCGAGCGGCCTGGCCGGGATGGTGCCGCCGGACCAGCACACGCCCGAGCAGGCGGCCGCGTGGGCGCGGACCACCGAGCTGGTCGCCGAGATCAAGGCGGCCGACACCGTGCTGCTGGGCCTGCCGCTCTACAACTTCGGCGCGCCGAGCAGCGTGAAGACCTGGGTCGACCACCTCATCGCGCCGGGCCTCTCGGTCGACCACGCAACCCAGACCGGCCTCCTCGGCGGCCGCGAGTTCATCGTGCTGGCGTCCCGGGGCGGCGGGTACGGCGAGGGCACGCCCCGCGAAGGCTGGGACCACGCCGAGCAGTGGCTGCCCCACGGCGTCTCGCTGACCGGCCTGGAGCCCCGCTTCATCACGGCGGAACTCACGCTGGCCCACGTGAACCCGGCGATGGCCGAGCTCATCCCGCTCGCGGACGCGAGCCTGGCCACCGCGGAGCGCATCATCGACGAGCTGTGGGTCCCGGCGCACGTCTGACCCGGCACCGGAGTCCGGCCGCGCGGCAGAGCCCGCGCGGCCGGCGCGCCGGACCTCGCACCGATGGCCCCGACGGCGGCAACGCCCGGCCCGGGCGGTAGCGTGCCGCGGCGGGCGGACTGACGCGGTGCGGCACGGGCGGCACCTGGGCGAGGAAGGTCGGGTTTGAGCGCGCACACCTCCCAGATGGACGACATCCGGCTCGTCGCGCAGCCCAGCGCGCTCCCGGTCACCGAGCTGTTCGTCCGCCTGATCCTCACCGACTGGTCCCTGCTGCCGATGCTGGAGCAGGTGACCGCCACCGCGAGACGCCTGGTCGAGGCCGTCGTCGACGCCAGTGACCCCAAGGCCCCCGCCTTCGTCACGCTGCGGCTGCGGCTGCGCGCCGAGGTGCTCTCGATCGAGGTCGACGACGACATCCCCGGGCGGCCGGACCCGCAGGCCCGGCCCGGCGAGCGGCTGGGCGTCGAACCCGCCGACGGCGGCGGCCGCACCACCTGGTGCGAACTGCCGCTGCCCGGCGGGATGACCGCGCGGCAGGTGCGCCTGCCCCGGCGTCAGGACCGCCGGACGCTGGTCGACGAGCCCGTCTCCGGCGACCCGGTGGCCGCGGACCCGGAGGTCCTGGAGCGCCTGCTGACCCGGCTGAGCGGCTGGTCCGGCCAGAGCTGAACGCTTTCCCGCCCGCGTCCGTGCATCCAGGCAGGGGGTGACGTGGACGCGAGGAGGCAGCCGCCGTGCGGATCGTGATCGCGGAGGACGACGCCCTGCTGCGGGAAGGGCTGGTGCTGCTCCTGCGCAGCGAGGGGTTCGAGGTCGCCGCGGCCGTCGACCACCCCGGCGACCTGGTGGCGACGGTCGAGGCTGTGGAACCGGACCTGGCCGTCGTCGACGTCCGGATGCCGCCGACGTTCACCGACGAAGGGCTCCGCGCCGCCCTCGAAGCCCGGCGCCGCGTGCCCGGCCTGGCGATCCTCGCGCTTTCGGCGTTCATCGAAGACGGCTACGCGGGCGACCTCCTGGCCGCCGGCGGCGGGGGAGCCGGGTACCTGCTCAAGGAACGCGTCGGCAAGCCCGACGAGTTCCTCGACGCCCTGCGGCGCGTCGCCGCGGGCGGCACGGTCCTGGACCGGGACGTCGTGGCGGTCCAGCTCGCCCGGCCCCGGCCCGGCGACCCGGTGGCCACGCTGAACGCCCGCGAGCGCGAGGTCGTGGCGTTGCTGGCCGAGGGCCATTCGGTGCCGACGATCGGGCGGCTGCTCGGCATCGGCACCGCCGCGGCGCGGCAGCACGCCGGGGACGTCAGCACGAAGCTGCGCGTCCCCGACGGTGCCCAGGCGATGCTCAGCTACCTGCGGGCGTGAGGACTTCGGCCTGCCGCTGCCGGTACCGGGCCACGTTGGCCAGCTTGACGTCTTCGTAGCCGCGGACGAGGTCGGGCAGCTCGGCCAGAGCCCGCGCCTTGCCGACGTCCCCGGCGCGCAACGCCTGGAGCACCACGCTGCGGTAGTCCTCGATCAGCTCGCGCTCGACCTTGCGCACCTCGGCGCGGCCGAACGGGTCGAAGCGGGTGCCGCGCAGCCGCCGCAGCGCGTGCAGCAGCCGGAACGCCGGGCGGAACCACGGGCCGAGGCTGATCTTGCGCCGCATGCCGAGCGCCCGCAGCACCGGCGGGTGCAGCCGGTAGGCGTACTTCGTGCCCGCGCCGAACTGTTCGGCCAGGCCGTCGGTCAACGCCGGGTCCAGCGACAGCCGGGCGACCTCGTACTCGTCCTTGTACGCCATCAGCTTGTACAGGTGCTTCGCGACGGCCTCGGTGAGCTCCGTCGGGCCGTCCTCCAGCACCCGCACCCGCTCGACGAACTCCGCATACGCGCGGGCGTAGGCCTGGTCCTGGTAGGCGACCAGTTCGGGGATGCGGATGTCGAGCAGCCGCGCGAGTTCGGAGCCCGGCTCGGCGTGCACCAGAGCGCGCACTGGGCTCGGCTTCGCCGGCGCGGGCTTCGGTGCCGGCGCCTTTTCCCCGGGCGCGGCCACGACCAAGCGACCACGGCGGAACGCCTGCACGTTCGCGGCGACCTGCGTGCCGTTCAGCTCGATGGCGCGTTCGATCGCCGACGCGGGCAGCGGGATCGCGCCGGTCTGGTAGGCCGCGCCGAGCTGCAGCACGTTGGCGAACTGGTCGTCGTCGAAGAACTCCTCGGCCAGGCCACGCGCGTCCAGCGACACCGTGCGCGCCGCGGCGGTGTCGATGGGCGCGAGCACGCTGGCGGGGTCCGGGAAGGACACCGTCGTGTCGACGACCATCCGGCCGGTCGGGACCTCGGTCGTGGAGACGACGGCGGTCGTGCGGGCCGGGTCGGCGACCCCGAGGTTCGCCGCGTCCGCGCCGACCAGCGCGTCGCAGGCCAGGTAGAGGTCGCACTCGCCGGCTGCGAGCTTCGGGGCCTGTTCGACCGGTTCCGCCGTCACCTTGAGGTCGGAGACGACCGCGCCGCCCTTCTGCGCGAGCCCGGTCTGGTCGAGCGTGCGGACGTGCCGTCCGTCGAGCACCGCGGCGGTGGCGAGGATCTGCGTCACGGTGACCACACCGGTGCCGCCGATCCCGGTGATCCGGACGGTGAAGTCCTTCGCCGGGTTCTCCGGCGCCGGGACGACGTCAGCGGCCAGGTCGGCGGTCTTCCGCCGCTGCTTCCGGCCGGTCGGCACCACGGTGACGAACGACGGGCAGTCCCCGGCCAGGCAGGAGTAGTCGACGTTGCACGACGACTGGTGGATCGCCGTCTTCCGGCCGAATTCGGTGTCCACCGGCTGCACGGACAGGCAGTTCGACTTGGTGCCGCAGTCGCCGCAGCCCTCGCAGACGCGCTCGTTGATGACCACGCGCGTGGCGGGCGCGGTCTGCTTGCCGCGGCGGCGCTTCCGGCGCTTCTCGGCCGCGCACTCCTGCTCGTGGATCAGCACGGTGACGCCCTTGACCGCGGCCAGTTCCTCCTGCGTGCGCAGGAGTTCGCCGCGGTCGCGGACCTCGACGCCGGCCGGCAGCTTCCGGTGCTTCGCCGGCGCGTCACTGGTGATCACGACCCGCTTCGCGCCCTCGACGAGCAGCAGCTCCGCGACCTTCTCCACGGGCAGTCCGCCGACGGCGTCCTGGCCGCCGGTCATCGCCACGGTGGAGTTGTAGAGCAGCTTGTAGGTGATGTTGACGCCGGCGGCGACCGCCGCGCGCACGGCGAGGCTGCCGGAGTGGGTGAACGTGCCGTCGCCGATGTTCTGGACGAAGTGCTCGGCCTCGACGAACGGCGCCATGCCGATCCACTGCGTGCCTTCGCCGCCCATCTGCGTCACGCCGAGGACGGTGCCGACCTGGTCCGGCTCCATGAACAGGGCCATGGTGTGGCAGCCGATGCCCGCGCCGACGAGCGTCCCTTCCGGCACCTTCGTCGACGAGTTGTGCGGGCAGCCCGAGCAGAAGTACGGCGTCCGCGCGAGCAGCGGGACGGCGATGCGCTCGCGACGGCGCCGACCCCGGTAGGCGTCGACCGGCGGGATGCCCGCCGGCAGGATCCTGGCCAGCCCGGCGGCGATGCCGTCCGGGTCCAGCTCACCCAGCTCGGTGAACAGCGTCCGGCCGTCGTGGTCCTTCTTGCCGGCGATCTTCGGCGCACCGGGGCGGCCGTAGAGGATCTCCTTGAGCGCGGTCTCCACGAAGGCGCGCTTCTCCTCGACGACGACGATCTCGTCGAGCCCGTCGGCGAACTCGCGGACGATCGTGGGCTCGAGGGGGTGGATCGCGCCGAGCTTGAGGATGCGGATGCCGGGCGTTTCCCCGTCCAGGCCGAGGATGCGCACCGCCTGCTGGAGGTCCAGATAGGACTTGCCGGCGGCGACGATGCCGATCCGGTCGGCCGGCCCGCGCCGGGTGATCCGGTTGATCCCGCTCGCGCGCAGGTACTCGAGGGCGAGCGGGAGCCGGACGGTGAAGAGGCTGCGCTCCAGTTCGGCGAGGCTCGCGCCGAGCAGTCGTGACGTCGGCTTGTGCCGGTACCCGGGGATCTCGGGCCTGGTCCACTGAGGACTCACGGTGGCGGTGCCGGACGCGTCGGCGACGTTGGCGACGATCTTCAGCGACGTCCACAGCCCGCTGGCCCGCGACAGCTCGACGGCGTGCATGCCGAGGTCGAGCACGTCTTGGGCGTCGGCGGGGAAGAGCACGGGAATGGCCAGGTCGGCGAGAGCGAGCTCGGACGCGCACGGGACGGTGGACGACTTCGCGTTGGGATCGTCCCCGACGAGCGCGACCGCGCCGCCGCGCGGGTCGGTGCCGGCCAGGTTGGCGTGGCGGAGGGCGTCGCTGGCGCGGTCGAGACCGGGCGCCTTGCCGTACCAGAAGCCGGTGACACCCCGCTGCCCGCCGGCACCCGCGACGAGCTGGCTGCCCATGACCGACGTCGCGGCCAGCTCTTCGTTGAGGCCGGGCCGGTGCACGACGTCGTGCTTCTGCAGCAGCGTCGCGCGGCGGCCGAGTTCGAGGTCGTAGCCGGCCAGCGGCGAGCCCTCGTAGCCCGAGACGAAGACGGCGGGGTCGCCGCCGCGGGCGCGGTCGTGGCGGACGCGGTCGAACAGCAGCCGCACCAGGGCCTGCACCCCGGTCAGGTGCACGGTTCCCGCCTCCCGCAGGTAGCGGTCCTCCAGCGTGAACGTCTCCACGGCGCGGCTCCTTTCGCCTCGGGTTTTGCCTCGGTGCGCTTCGGGGCAGGGTGCGACGTGGGCCACAGTGACGCAACAAGCGTCGTCGTTTTGCGGTCTTCCACGCAAGCTTCCTGCGGATTTCGCGGCGTTTGACGCCGATTTTTGCGTGAGGTTAGGCTGGCGCATGCCCGAAGAGCTGCTCGACGCCACCGACCACGAGATCCTCGGCCTGCTGCGCGAGGACGCCCGCCGCACGCTGTCCGACATCGCCGGCCGCGTGACGCTGTCCACGGCGGCGGTCAAGCGCCGCATCGACCGGCTGCGTGAGAGCGGCGTGATCACCGGGTTCACGGTCCAGGTCGACCACGCGAAACTGGGGTGGGGGATCGAGGCGTTCACCGAGCTGCGGTTCGTCGGCAACACGAAGGTCGCCGAGATTCTCCGGACGACCACGCGGATGCCCGAGGCTCAGGCGGTGTTCACGATCGCCGGTGATCCGGATGCGCTGGTGTGGCTGCGCGTCCGGGACATGGCCCACCTGCAGAAGACGATCGACGAGATCCGCCGGCACCACCAGGTGACGGGGACGAAGACGTTGATCGCACTGGAATCCTGGTCGCGGTAGCTGTGGAGACCGTGAGGCTCCCTATCCGCCGGGGTTGCCTCGGTTCGTGGAGGCAGCCTGACCAGCTTGGGGTGTCACATCAGGTGGCTGGGTTTCAAGATACGGCTTCGCCGTGGCGTGGGAAATCGGCGCTCCTCGTGGCTGGTTCGCGTCGTGGTCGGTAGCGCCGATTCCCCACGCTTCGGTTGCCCTGCCGGGCTTTCCGATGTTCTAGGGTTTGGACAGCGGCTTATCCTTATACCCTTTCGTGTGATGAACTGGTGTTCGATGCTCGGTAATCTTGAGTTATGACCGACAACGCGGCCCTCTCCTCCGATGCGGTGGTCCTCGCCGACCGCATCGGTGAGCTGGTCGCGTGCATGCGGTCCGCCGAGGCCGAACTTGGTGCGCTGCTGGTGGAGATTGAGCAGCGTGGAGTGATGGAGCTGTTCGGCTACCGTTCCGCCGCGCGGCTGCTGGAGCACCTGGCCGATGTCCCGAAGCAGGCGGGCGAACGGATGGTGAAACGCGCCCGGGCTCTCCACCCGGGCCGCAACCTCGATGGCAGCCCGATTCCCGCTCTCGCGCCTGCGACCGGTGCCGCGGCGCTGGCGGGAAGGGTGAGCAACCCGATGATCGACGTGATCACCGGCGTCCTCACCCAGGTCCCACCCGAGCACCATGCCGGCGTTGAGCAGAATCTCCTGTCATTCGCCGCCGACGCCGGACACAAACAGGTCGCCGCCCTCGGCGCCAGGATTCTGGCCCACCTGAACCCCGACGGCGCCGAACCCGCCACCACCGAACCCGCCACCCCCACCCGGGAACTGTTCCTGCGCCGCAAAAGAACCGGCATCTGGGAACTGAACGGCACGTTCGACGACGAGACCGGCACCCGCGCCAGCGCCGTCCTCGACGCCCTGGCCGAGCGCCGCACCAGCGACGAGGGCCCCGACCACCGCACCCTGCCCCAACGCTACGGCGACGCCTTCTCCGACACGATCGACCTCGCCCTCAACTCCCCGGACCTGCCCACGCAAGCCGGGGAACGAGCCCACGTGATGGTCGCGGTGTCGCTAGCGGACCTGAAGACCGGGGTCGGGACGGCCACCCTCGGCGACACCGGCGAGATGTCCGCCGCGGAAGCACGGGTGCACGCCTGCGACAGCATGCTCATCCCCGCCGTCCTGGGCGAGAAAAGCGAACCCCTCAACCTCGGCCGCCTCCGCAGACTGATCTCCGCCGGACTCCGCCGCGCCCTCTACCTACGCGACCGCGGCTGCGCGTTCCCCGGCTGCCACCGCCCACCCCGCCACTGCCAAGGCCACCACATCCGCCACTGGGCCGACGGCGGTCCCACCGACCTCACCAACCTGGTCCTCATGTGCGCCCACCACCACCGACTCCTGCACCGCTCCGGCTGGCAAGTCCGCATCGCCGCCGATGGCCTCCCAGAGTTCCTCCCACCAGCATTCCTCGACAAACGCCGAAAACCCAGGCGCAACAACCTCCACCAACCACTGCCATTCGCAGCCTGAACACGGGAAAGGCCCGCAGCCACACGGCTACGGGCCCACACCCACGCGGCTTGGCGTCTCCAGAACCCGCAGCTCGGCTGCGTTGGGTCGCGCCAGACACTGCTGATCTCCGCGCCCTAGGCGGGTCAGGACGGTGCCGGCCCGAGTCCGCCAGCGCGGCGAGCAGGGCGGCCGCGGACCGTGTCAAGGCCGGACTAGTGGCGGAACGCCTCGGCCAGCCACCACGATCCGCCGTCGTCGGCGATCTTGGCGTCGATCACCAACGGGGCCGAACGCGGCTCCGTCAGCCACTCGCGCACCGCCGGCAAGTCCTCGGCCGATCGCACCGTGACGCCCGTGCAGCCGAAGCCGCGGGCGATGGCCGCCAGGTCGGAGTCGGGGAAACGGACCGTCGTCATGTCCGCGTCGCCGAAGTGGTGGATCTCCGCGCCGTACGCCGCGTCGTTGTAGACGATCACCACCAACGGCAGTTCCAGGCGGACCGCCGTGTCCAATTCGGACAGTGCCATGTGGAATCCGCCGTCGCCCGTGCCCAGCACCGGCAGGCGGTCCGGGCGGGCCAGCGCCGCTCCGATCGCCGTGCCCAGGCCCAGGCCGATGCTCTGGAACGCCTGGGTGAAGCAGAACCCGTGCTCGTCGGGCACCGACAGGTACGCGCTCGGGTACCCCATGAAATTGCCCGAGTCGATCGAGACGATCCGCTCGGCCGGCAGCAGCTCGTCCAGGAGCCGGCTCAGCGTCCGTGGGTCGATCCGGCCGTCGCCGGAGAGGTCTTCGTGCTCGACGTCGTTCCAGCGGCCCGCCGCGATCCGGGCCGCCACCTCTGCGGTGCGGTAGCCGCGGTGCTCCTGCGTCAAGGCGAGCACGTCGAGGGCGGTGGCCGCGACGTCGCCGACGACACCCAGGTCGATCGGGCGGTGCGCGCCCAGGGCTGCCTGCTCGACGTCGACCTGGACCAATCTCGCGTGCGGGCTGAGCAGCTTGCCGTGGCGCGTTGTCCACATGTTCAGCGCGCAGCCCCAGCCGACGACCAGGTCGGCGCCCACGATCAGCTCGGCCGCCGCCGGGGACGCGAAACCGCCCGAGATGCCCAGTGCGAACGGGTCGTCGAGGAACAGGCCGTGCGCCACCGCGGACGTCGCCAGCAGCGCGCCGCACCGTGCAGCGAGCTCACGCAGCACGTCTCCGCTGCCGCGGGCGCCTCGGCCGGCGATGAACACCGGCCGCTCGGCGGCGGCCAGGAGGTTCGTCAACGCCGCCACCGCGGCGGTGTCCGGTCGCACGAGAGCCGGGCCCGGGATGTCCGGCAGCGGCAGCGGTGACGGTGCCGGCTGGGACTGGACGTCGAGCGGGAGGTTCAGCACCACCGTCCGACGCTGCTGGCGCGCCGTCCGGAACGCCCGCGCGGTGTCGGCCACCGCCGTCGCCGCCGAGTGCACGCGCTCGGGCACCGCGCCGACCGCTGCCGCCAGGCCGTCCTGGTCGATGCGGAAGTTCGACAGCACCGACGCGGCCGCGGAGTCCGCCGTGAGCACCAGCATCGGCGTCCGGCTCTTGGCCGCTTCGGTGATCCCGGTGACGGCGTTGGTCAAGCCGCAACCCTGGTGCAGCGAGAGCACCGACACCTGGCCGCTCATCCGGGCGTACGCGTCGGCCATGCTCGCCGCGCCGCCCTCGTGGCGGGCCGCGACGAACCGGACGCCGCCCGCGCGCAACGCGTTGGTCACCTCGAAGTTGCCGCTGCCCACCACGCCGAACGCCGTGCCGGCGCCGAGGCCGGCCAGGGTGCGGCCGACGAGTTCGGCGACGTTCACCGCTCCACCAGGGCCAGCACGCGGGCGGGGCTGCCCGAGCCGCCGACGATCGGCAGCGGCGAGACCAGCAGCAGCACGCCGGTCGGCGGCAGGGACGCGAGGTTCTGCAGCTGCGTCAGGCCGTGCTTCCCGGCGCCCAGCAGGAGCTCGTGGCAGGGGAACATCGGCTCGAGGCCGGGCGCCTGTCCCGCGTCGGTGCCCACCGTTTCGACGCCGAGCCCGGTGATCGGCGTTTCCTCGGCGAGCCACCGCGCGCACTCGGGTGCGACGCCGGGGGTGTGCGAGCCGGCCTCGTCGGCGTTGAGGAAGTCTTCCTGGTCGTTGCTGCGGGCGTCCCAGCCGGTGCGGTAGAGCAGCCAGCCGCCGTCGGGCAGCGGCCCGTGCTCCGCCGTCCAGGCCCGGACGTCGTCGATCGAGAGCAGGAAGTCCGGGTTCTCGGCCGCCCGTGCGGAGAAGTCGAGCACGACCGCGGGCGCCACCAGCGTCTTCAGCGGGACCTGCGAGACGTCGTGACCGTCCTTTCCGGACACCCAGTGCACCGGGACGTCGAGGTGGGTGCCGGTGTGCTCGCCGGTGTGGATGTCGTTCCAGTACCACCGCGGGCCGCGGTCGTCGTACCGGCTGATCTCCTCGAGCCGGAACGGGATCGTGTTGGCGAACGGCTCGGGCAGTTGCAGGATCGGCGTGCTCGCGCTCAGGGGAGCGGTGAGGTCGACGATCTCGATCGCCCCGCCCGCGATCGACTTGCTCAGCCCGTCCAACAACGACATGCCTGCCTCCCGGTGCCGGTGTGCGTCCGTCGACCGAGACCCTATGCCTTGACAGGCGGACGCCGTCAGGTGTTGTCTTAATGTCGTAGGACAATAGGAGGGTGGGCAGGGTGATCGAGTTCGTCCTCGACGGCCGTTCCCGGGTGGCCACGTACATGCAGCTCGTCGTCCAGGTGAAGCAGGCGTTGCGCGTCGGCCTGCTGCGGCCCGACGACCAGCTGCCGAAGGTGCGGGACGTGGCCGAGGCGCTGGCGATCAACCCGAACACCGTGCTCAAGGCCTACCGCGAGCTGGTGCTGGAGGGGCTGGCCGAAGGCCGCCCGGGGGTGGGCACCTTCGTCACCGGCACCCTGGCCGGGCCTTCCCTGGGTCACCAGGCACAGCTGCGCGACGAACTGGTGGCCTGGCTGGAGCGGGCCGAAACCGCGGGGATGTCGCCCGACGACATCGCCGCCCTCATCGAAACCACGATCCGCGGCACCCGGGTGCCGCACGACCTGTCGTAGGGAGTCCGGAATGGAACCGGCGGTGGAAGCCAGGGCGCTGGGCAAGCGCTACGGGCGCACCTGGGCATTGCAGGACTGCGAATTGGAGGTGCCCGCCGGGCGGATCGCCGCGCTGGTCGGCCCGAACGGCGCGGGCAAGACGACGCTGCTGCACCTGGCCGTCGGCCTGCTGAAACCCGACGCGGGCGAGGTGCGCGTCTTCGGGCGGGCACCGCGGTCCGCGCTGCCGGACATCGGGTTCGTCGCGCAGGACACCCCGCTGTATAACGACTTCACCGCGGCGGAGCTGGTCACCATGGGCGGCAAGCTGAACCGCCGTCGCTGGGACGCCGCGCTGGCGCGTGACCGGCTCGCCATGCTCGGCATCCCGCCGGACAAGCCGGTGGGGAAGCTGTCCGGTGGCCAGCGTGCCCAGGTCGCGCTGGCCTTGGCCCTGGCGAAGCGACCGCGGTTGCTGCTGCTCGACGAACCCATCGCGAGCCTCGACCCGCTCGCGCGCCGCGAGTTCATGCAGACGCTGATGGGTGCCGTGGCCGAGAGCGAGACGACCGTGCTGCTGTCCTCGCACCTGCTCGCCGACCTCGAACGCAGCTGCGACCACCTGATCGTCCTGCAGCGGTCCCGCGTCCAGCTGGCCGGCCCGGTCGACGAGCTGCTCGACAGCCACCGCACGCTCGTCGGCCCGCGAGCGGGCAGCGAATCCATCGCCGGGGTGGCGGAGGTGGTCCGCGTGAGCCACACCGAACGCCAGTCGACGCTGCTGGTCCGCCGCGGCGACGGCCCGATTGATCCACTGTGGACGGAGCACGAAGTGACCCTGGAAGACGTGGTGCTGGCCCACCTCGCCGAAGCGGAGACCCGCGTCCCGGCGTCCGCGTGGGAGGTGCCGGCATGATCTGGCTGATCTGGCGCCAGCACCGCAAGCAGGCGCTGTTCACCCTCGCCGCCCTGGTCGCGCTCGCCGCGATCATGGTGCCCACCGGCCTGGCGATGCACACGAAGTACGACGGCCTCGGCTTGGGCGCTTGCCGGGCGGCGCTCGGCAGCGCGTCGCTGATCACGCAGACCGAGGCGGGTTCGCGCTGCGAAAGCCTCGGCCACCAGTTCCAGCAGGAGTACGGCGGCATGGTGTTCATCGCCGTCCTGTTCGTGGTCCTGCCGGTGCTGGTCGGCGTGTTCTTCGGCGCGCCCTTGGTGGCCCGGGAGGTCGAGCAGGGCACCCACCGTCTGGTGTGGACGCAGGGGGTGACCCGGCTGCAGTGGGCGCTGGCCAAGTTCGGCCTGGTCGGGGCGATGACCACCGTGCTGGCGATCGGGTATGCGCTGGGCGTGTCGTGGTGGTTCGAGCCGCTGGTGGGCGCGAGCACCGGCCGGCTGACCTACCTCTCGTTCGACGTGCAGGGAATCGTCCCGGTTGCCTACACGCTGTTCGCGCTGGCGCTGGGCGTCTTCGCCGGGACGTACTGGCGGAAGGTCCTGCCCGCCATGGGGATCGCCCTGGTCGGGTTCGCGGCGGTCCGCGTCGCGATCGAGGTCCTCGCCCGGCCGCGGTACCTGCCGGCGCAGAGCCTCACGTTCACCCCGACCGGCGGCCAGACGCCGAATCCGGCGTCGGGCAACTGGGTGATGGATCTGGGCGTCCGCAACGCGGCCGGGGAGCTGGTCCTGCCGGACGCGCAGATCGGCCCGTGCCCGCCCGCCGGCTGTGGTGACAACCCCGCCGGTCCCGGGGCGGTCAACTGGCTGCAGTACCAGCCGGGGGACCGGTTCTGGCTCTTCCAGGGCATCGAGACCGGGATCTTCGTGCTCCTGACGGCGGCGCTGGTGTTCTTCGCCCTCCGCCGGCTGCGCACGATCGCCTGACCCGGCGCGATCGGACACCGGCCACCGGCCGTCGGCGCGGGTTCGTGAGTTTCCCACGGTGGCACGGAGTTCAGCGGCCGATCGGGTGATCTGGCGGGGTAAGCGGGCGAACCCGTCCCGGAGGGCCGGTGCGGGGTCGTAATGTCACACCCGGTGAGGGAGCTCAACGGTTCTGCCGAGGGGCGCGCGGGGGATCCGGAACCGTGGCGAGTGTGCCTGGTGAACTCGTCCGGCCGGGCACTGGGCGCCGGGATGCTGCTGGGCGAATCCACGGTGCTCACCTGCGCGCACGTGGTGCAGGCCGCGGGGGAGGAAGCGCTTTCGGGAGCGCGCGTGCTGGTGCGCTTCGTCGGCCTGGACGGGATGCCGGAGACGCTCGCCGCCGTGCGGCCCGGCTGCTGGGTGCCGCCGTCGGACGACGGCCGCGGCGACATCGCGCTGCTCGATCTCACCGAAGCGTTTCCCCACGTGCCCGGCGCCCCGCTGGTGCGCCTGGGTGCGGTTCGTGACCGGGTGGTCCACACCTACGGCTTTCCGGCGCCGCACCGGTACGGCGTCTGGGTGAACAACGCCGAGCTGGCCGGCCCGGCCGGCGCCGCCGGGGAGTGGATCCAGCTCAACTCGCCGCTGCCGGGCGAGCGCGTGCGGCGCGGGTTCAGCGGCGCGGGCGTGATCGACAAAGCGACCGGTGCGGTGCTCGGCATGGTGGTCACCGAGTACACCGACGAACGCGCGGGGCTCGCCTACCTGATCCCGGTGGAGGTGATCGTCCGGCACGTGCCGGACGTCGCCCGGTGGGTGGGCGAGCCGCCGCGGCCGTCGGCCGGCCCGCTGATCGTCGTCATCGGGGATCGCGACTCGGCCGTCCGGGAGGGCTTCCTGGCGCAGGTGCGGCGCGAACGCCGGGTGTCCCGTCCGCCGGGGACGGACCGGGTGCGCGGCGAGCGGCTCGCCGCGATCGTGGACGCGACCGGCAAGACCGCCGGCGAGGTGGCCGAGCACGTCAGCGCCGGCATCAGCACCGGAGAGGTCCTCACCGTGCTGGAGGCCAACCCGGAGGACGTCGCGGTGGCGGTGACCGGCGTCGAAGACGCCCGCGCCCCGGAAGAAGTGCTCACCGACGTGGTGCGGCCGCTGGTGGACAAGGGCGCCACCGTGCTGGTCCAGTTCAGCGGGCCCGACTCGCCCGGCGCGCACCTGGCGCGGCGCTGGGAGAACGAGCGGAACGCGCGGCGCCTGGATCGGCTGGCGCTGCTGGTCGACATGGTGGAACACGAGGAGGACCGCACGCGGGAACGAGCCGCCCGGATCGGTTCGCGCACGGCGGTCCCCGGCAGTTCCGCGGACCTGCGCCTGCGGCTGGCCGCGCTGCGCTCGGCGGGCGCGCGGATCGAACCCGGCCGCGTGCGGCGGGCCCTCGCGGCGACCGAACGGGACGCGGAAGCCGCCCGGTGGGAGCTGGTCCGGCGGTACGCCGAACTCGACGCACTGGCCGCGCGGCACGACGAACTGCACGGGCGGCTGCGCGGCTACAACGCCAAGGCGACCGACGCGGGCCTGATGGAAGACGAGGAACTGGCCGACCTGTACCGCCCGGCCATGGCCGCGCTGACCACGCGGCCGGCCGAACCGGAGGCCGCGGCCGGGCTGGTCGAGCGGTACGTGCGGGCGGTCCGCCGCCGGCTGGAGGGCGCGTGACGACGGAAACGGCGTGGTGCCACGGACAACCGGTCGGGCCGATCGGGTTCTGTGAGGTGTGCGGCCGCCGCCGGGTGCCGGCCGAGCCGCCGGCCGCGTCCGGACCGGCCCCGGAGAGCACCCGGCGCAGTGTTGAACTCGGACGCAGTGTTGAACTCTGGAGCGGCGAGGCGGACTTCCAGTCGCTGCCCGCGATCGAGGTGCCGGACCCCGAGAAGCTCGTCCTGGCCGACCCGGACTACCCCGAGCAGCACCGGTTCTGCGGCCACTGCGGGGCACCCGTCGGCCGCGCCTTCGCCGGCGAACCGGCGTTCGCCGAGGGGTTCTGCGAAGACTGCGGCGAGCGCTTCTCCTTCCTGCCCAAGCTGAAACGCGGCGAGCTGGTCGGCGACCGCTACGACGTCCTCGGCTGCTTCGCCCGGGGCGGGCTCGGCTGGGTGTACCTGGCCGCCGACACGGCGCTGGCCGGCCAGCACGTCGCGCTCAAGGGCGTGATCAACAGCGGCAACGCCGTGCTGCGTGCGATGGCGCGGGTCGAGCGCGACGTGCTCGTCCGGCTCGACCACCCGAACATCGTGCGCATCAGCGACTTCGTCGAGCACCCGCCGCCCGGCGGCGGCGAACCGGACACCTACCTGGTGATGGAGTACGTCGGCGGGCGGTCGCTGCGGGACCTGCTGAAGCAAGGGCCGCCGCCGCGCGTGGAGCACGTGATCGTCTACGGCCGGGCGATCCTCGGTGCGCTGGACTACCTGCACGGCGAGGGCCTGCTCTACTGCGACATGAAGCCGGAAAACGTGATCCACGGCGACAAGCGGGTCAAGGTCATCGACCTCGGCGCGGCCCGCTCGATCGCGGACCCGGCCGGGCCGAGCGTCGGCACCGAAGGGTTCCAGGCACCGGCGCACGAGCTCGCCCGGTACGGCCTGACCGTGCGCTCGGACCTGCACACCGTGGGCCGGACGCTGCAGGTGCTGCTCGAAGCCGCGAGCGAAGACGCCGACCCGGCCCGCGTCGCCGGTGGCCTCGACTCGCTGAACCGGGTGCTCGAACGCGCCGTCGCGCCGTTCGAGCGGCGGTTCGCCACCGCGTCCGAAATGGCCGAGCAGCTCGACGGGGTGCGCCGGGAAATCCTTTCGCTGCGCGACGAACGGCCGCGGCCGGTGCCCTCGGCGCTGTTCGAGGACACCGCGGAACTGCTCGACGACGGCCTCGGCGCGGTGCCCGGCCTCGACCACTGGGTCGGCGGCGAACGCGTCGCCGTCGGGTTGGACCTCGGCCTGCCGCGTGCCGCCGACGGCGCCGGCCGGCTGCCGATCCCGCGCGTCGCTCCCGACGACCCGGCGACCGAGTTCATCGCCGCCGCGGGGGCGCCGGGGCCGCACCGCTGGCTGGACAAGCTGACGATGTTCGGCGAGCCCTCGGTCGAGATCGCGTTCGCCCGGACGCGGGCCCAGGTCGCGCTCGGGAACTCCGATGCCGCGGCCGCGGCACTGGCGTTCGCCGAAGAAAAGCTCGGGACCGAGGCCGCGCGGGACTGGCGGGCCGCGTGGCACCACGGGCTGCTGGCGCTGGCCCGCGACGACGCCGAGCAGGCGGCGGCCGCGTTCGACCGGGTGCACCGCAGCTGGCCCGGCGAGATCGCGCCGAAGCTGGCGCTCGGGTTCTGCGCCGAACTGCGCGGGGACACCGAGCAGGCCGAACGCCACTACCGCTCGGTGTGGCACCGCGACCACAGCCAGGTCAGCGCCGCCTTCGGCCTGGCCCGCTGCCACTTGCGGACCCGCGGCCGCGACGCCGCGGTCACCCTGCTCGACGCCGTGCCACCGATCTCGCGCCACTACGACGCCGCGCGGATCGCCGCGGTGCGGATCCGGGCCGGGCGCCTGCCGTCCGGCCCGCCCGGCCGCGACGACTTCGCCGACGCGGCGCGGCGGCTGCCCGAGCTCTACCTCGACCGGGAGGCCCAGGACCGGCTGGAGGCGCTAGTCCGCGAGGCCGCGCTCGCCGGCCTGCCCACGCTGGCCGGGCTCCGCGGCCTCGAAGACTGGAACGGCGGCGCGCTCCTCGGCGAGCGCGTCACCGAACGCGGCCTGCGGTCGCTGGTGGAAGTGTCCCTGCGCCGGCTCGCCGAGCGGGCGCCGGACCGGAACTCCCACGGCGTGCTGGTCGATCTCGCGAACTCCGTCCGGCCGAAGACGAGAAGGTGATCGGATGCCCGACCGGGACCGCCCGTCGTTCACCCTCCAGCTGAACCAGAACAAGTACCTGGCGCCCTCGGACGACCGGATGGACGTCGTGCTCACCGTGCGGGTGGGCGACGCCGGGGTGCCGGCGGCCGGGCTGCCGCCGACCGCCGAGCTGCTGCTGGTGGACTGCTCGAGCTCGATGGACTGGCCGCCGACGAAGATCGAAGCCGCCCGGCACGCCTGCCGGGCGGCCATCGGCTCACTGCGGGACGGCGTGCTGTTCGGGGTGGTCGAATGCACCAGCCGGGCCCGGCTGGTGTACCCGGCCGAGCCGCCGCTGGCGGTGGCCGGCGAGCGGACCCGCCGCGAGGCGAAGGCCGCGGCCTCGGGGCTGATCGCCGGGGGCGGCACGGCGATGAGCACGTGGCTGGACCTGGCCCGGGACCTGTTCGGGAAGACCCCGGCCGTCATCCGGCACGCCGTGCTGCTCACCGACGGCAAGAACGAATCCGACCACCGGGGCGCGCTGGACGCCGCGCTCGAGCGCTGCCGAGGCGAGTTCGCCTGCGACGCCCGGGGAATCGGCGACGACTGGGAGCCGCGGGACCTGCAGCGGATCGCCGCCGCCCTGCGCGGCAGCGCGGACGCGGTCCTGGAGGACGCGGAGCTCGCCGGGGACTTCCGGCGCCTGGTCGAGCGGGCGATGGGCCGGACCGTGCCGGACCTGCGGCTGCGGCTGACCACGCTGCCCTACAGCCGGCTGCGGTTCGTCAAGCAGGTCTTCCCGACCGAGGTCGAACTCACCCAGCAGTGCCGGTCAACAGGGGGCCGTGTGCTCGAGCTGCCCACCGGCGCGTGGGGCGACGAGCTGCGCGAGTACCACCTGTGTCTCGACGTCGAAGCGGGAGAGCTGACGCGGTACGAGGACCGGTTGCTGGGCACCGTCACGCTCTTCGCCGGTGCCGACGAGCCCGTCGGCGAACAGCTGGCCGTCGTCGGCTACCTGACCGACGACCTGGCGCTCTCCAGCGTGCCGGACGACAACGTCGCCCGCGTCACCGGGCAGGCCGAGCTGGGCCGCGCGGTCCGGGCGGGCTGGGACGCCTTCGAGCGCGACGACCGGGAGGCGGCGGCGCGGGAATGGGGCACCGCGGTCCGGCTGGCGACCGAGCTGGGCAACGCGGAGATCCTCAAGCGCCTGGGCCGGCTGATCGACCTGCACGAGGACGGCACGGTCGCGATCAAGGACGGTGTCCGCCCGCGCGACGGCTTCTCCCTGGTGCTCGGTTCGACCATCTCCACCTACACCGCTCCGGCGGAACCCGCCGTCGCCGTCCCGCCCGAAGCCGCGGGCGCACCGCGCGAGTGCGTCCACTGTGGACAAAAGGTGCGGCCGACGGCGGAGTGGTGCGGGCACTGCGGCGAGCCGCCGTTCGAGGCGGGAGCGTCTTCGTGACCGCGACCAGCACCACCCGGCAGACCCTGTGGTGGCTGCGGTTCGGGCTCGTGGCCGGCAGCGTGCTGGTGCTGGGGACGGCGCTGGCGACCTTCCTCGGCGTGCGGGCCAGCATCGCCGAGGTGCGGGAGCGAACCGCACCCGCGGTGCTCGAAGTGTCGCTGGCCAAGGAGGCGATCGTGGCCGCGCACCGGGCGGCGGTGACCGCGTTCGAGGCCCGGCAAGCGCGCCTGACCGGGCCCAGCGAGCAGTACGAGGACGAAATCGCCCGGACGAGCCAGCAGCTCGCCCAGGTCGCCGAGCACAACGCGGCGGGCGAGGCAGGCAGCCAGACGCTGCTGTTGATCGAAGGGCTGCTGCCGTCGTACAACGGCTTCATCGGGCACGCCGCCGCCCACTTCCGGCAGGACCCGGACGGCCCGCTCGCCGCGAGCAACCTGCAGTCCGCGTCGGACCTGCTGACCGCGCCGGACAACGGGATCCTCGCCCGGCTCGACGCGCTCGAAGCCGCTCAGCGCGCCGCCCTCGACGAGCAGCTCGGGGCGAACTGGCTGGGGCCCGCGATCACCGCGCTGTGGGCGGTTCCGCTGGTCCTGCTGCTCGCCACGCTCGTCTGGGCCCAGCGGTTCCTCGCCCGGCGGTTCCGGCGCACGGTGAACACCGCGCTGCTGGCCGCCACGGTGGCGTGCGTGCTGCTGGGCGCGGGAACGGCGCTGCTGCTCGGCATCCAATCCGACGCCCGGGACGGCGGTGCCGCGCTGGAGCATGCCGTCGACGCGCGGTCCGCGGCCACCGCGGCCGCCGCCGCCCGGGCCCGGTGGACCCTCGCGCAGGTGCTGACCGCCCAGTGCGGGATCCAGGGAGTGGCCGCGTGCGGCGAGACGGTGACCGCGTTCGCCGCCGGGACACCCGTCCCGCCCGCCGTCCCGGACGCGCCGCCGGGCGCCGTCGACGAATCGGCGTTGCTGGGCCCGGGGCTCACCGAACCGGGCTGGAACGGTGTCCTCGGGTTCGGGATTCCGGTGCTGGCCGCGGGGATCGGCGTCCTCGCGGCCGGTGGCCTGCAACCCCGTCTCGACGAATACCGGTTCCGTGCGAGGAGAGAGCCGTGATGAAGCGCTGCGCCGGTTCGGCGCTGGCCCTCGTGCTCCTGATCTCCGGGTGTTCCGCCGCGACCGGTGCGGAGCCGGTGACCGTGCTGGGGTCGTGGACCGGCGACGAGCAGACGGCGTTCCTGCGGGTCCTCGACGGGTTCACCCGGGAGACCGGGATTCCCACGCGCTACCAGGGCACCCGCGCGCAGAACCAGGTGCTGCGCGGGGACCTGCAGCAGGGCACCCCGCCCGACGTGGCGGTGCTGTCCAACCCGGCCGAGCTGGCGGGTTACGCGCGTTCCGGGCAGCTGAAGTCCCTTGACGGCGTTCTCGACGCGGACGCGACCGCCGCGTACAGCCCGACGTGGCGGAAACTGCAGCAGCTCGGCGGGAACACGACGTACACGGTCGTGGTGAAGGCGGATCTGAAGAGCATCGTCTGGTACGACCCGGACCGGTTCCGGGAAGACCCGCCGGCCACCTGGGACGCGCTTCTGGCGACCTCCCGACGGCTTTCCGCCGCCGGGCAGCAGCCGTGGTGCCTCGGCATGGGCGCGCCGCCGAACTCCGGGTTCCCGGGCACCGACTGGCTCGAGGACATCCTGCTGCACCAGGCCCCGGACCGATACCGCAAGTGGGCGGCAGGCGAGCTGGCCTGGACCGACGAGGTCGTGCGCGACGCGTGGCAGAGCTGGGGCACGCTGGTCCTGGCGCCGGGCGCGGTCCGCGGTGGCAGCACGGCGGCCCTGCTCACCTCGTTCGCCGACGCCGGCCGGGGCCTGTTCACCAATCCACCCGGCTGCCTGCTGGAGCACCTCGGCTCGTTCGCGATCGGCGGCTACCGGGCGGTCCCGCGGCCGGCCGGGCCGCCCGTGCCCGACCGGGACTTCCGGTTCTTCCCGTTCCCGGGCACCGGGAAAACCGCGCGGTCGGAGGTGTCGGCCGACCTCGCCGGGATGTTCCACGACACCCCGGCCGCGCGCCGGCTCATGGTCTACCTGGCCGGGGAGCAGGGGCAGCGGATCTGGCCGTCCGGGGGGACGACGTTCTCGGTGCACCAGCGACTTGCCGGCCCGGACGTCTACCGCAGCGACGTGACCCGGCGGATCGCGACGACCCTGGCCAAGGGCACCGACCTGTGCTTCGACGCGTCGGACCTGATGCCCTCGGCGATGACCAGCGCGTTCTACCAGGCGGTGCTGGAGTACCTGGCCCACCCGGACCGGCTGGACACCCTGCTCGGGGAGCTGGAGCAGGTGCGCCGCGGCATCGGCCGGGAGCAATGGCTCGACCTGCCGTGCTGAAACCGTGCGAAAGAAGGAGATCCGGTGCAGGAGTTCGTGCGTTTCCCGCTGGCCGACGGCGGTTCGGTGGTCGTCGAGGTCGAGGGGGAACCGGGCCTGGAGCAGGCTTCGGTGCCTTCGGGGGTGCTCCGCAAGGCGACCACGACCTTCGAGCACGCGCTGAGCGAGGTCCGCGCGGCCGCGTCCGCCGCGCTGGCGCAGTTCCGCGACCTGGGCCCGGATGAGGTGGAGCTCAAGTTCGGCGTCAAGCTCGACGCCCAGGCCGGGGCCGTGATCGCGCGCACCGGGCTGCAGGGCCAGTTCGAGGTCAAGCTGAAGTGGCTGCGCGACGGGGCGGTCCCGGCCGAAGAGACCGCGGAGGAACCGGAAAGCTGAGGCGCTACGGCTTGTAGCCGACGATCCCGGCGACACACTTCGCCGAGTCGCTGAGCGGCGTGAGCCGGGGACCGTCCGGCCACCACTCGTCGCAGACCGCCATGCCCGGTCCCGACGTCGCGTTCGGCTGGACGATCTCGAGACCGGCCATCATCGCTTCGATCTCCGCGCGGGTGCGGAAGCGGCCGGCGCCGAGCGGGCCGGAGACGAGGATCTGCTCGATCCGCTTGGCGATCTCGGTCAGCTCCGGCACCTCGGGGTCGAAGAAGTGCGACAGCACCACGTACGAGCCCGACGGCAACGCGTCGATGTACTCGCGCATGATGTCGAAGACGCTATCGCCCTCGAAGTGGTGCATCGTGCCCACCTGCAGCAGCGCGACCGGCTCGGAGAAGTCGACGTGCGCCAGGACTTCCTGGTGACCCAGGACTTCCTGCGGCTTGAAGATGTCCGCCTCGACCATGTGCGTGAAGTCGTTTTCGACGAGCAGCGCGCGGCCGTGGGCCAGGACCACCGGGTCGTTGTCGATGTAGACGACCGTGTTGTCCTTGTCGATGCGCTGCACGATCTGGTGGGTGTTCTCGGCCGTCGGCAGCCCGGAGCCGCAGTCGAGGTACTGGCGGATTCCGGTCTGGTTGGCCAGCATCCGCAGCGCCCGGTTGTGGAACCCGCGGTTGCCGCGGGCGATGTCCACCGCTTCCGGGACCGCCGTGCGGATCTTCTCCATCACCACGCGGTCGACTTCGTAGAAGTTGTGCCCGCCGAGGAACCCGTCGTAGATCCGCGCGATGCTCGGCCGGGCGGGGTCGACGCCCACCGGCTTCTGGCTCGGGGACAGCACGGACGGCGTGTCGGACATGGCGACCTCGCAGGACTTTCGGCGGCGGCGTAGGCCACCCAGAGTAATAGGTCGCGTCCTGGCGGTGAAGCCGAGGTGGCTTGGCTAGCCGCTGGGGCGCAGCCGCTGGCCGGGGATGTCGGCGGCGCGCTGGGCGCGTTCCCGGCGCAGCCGCTCGAGGTGCTGCTCGATCCGCCGGTCGAGGTCGCGCGCGGCCTCGGACAGGTCCGTCAGGTCGCGACGGGACGCCGGGCGCCCGGCGGCGGCCCCCGTGTCCCTTTCGTTCCCTGCCCTGTCCACTACCGGCACCTCCCGGATCGGCCCTGGCTCCCTGCTCTTGGCGTTACTGCCCCATCGGGCGGTTGGCAAAACCCCCTCCGGCGTGAGCCGTCGCACGCGGGTGCCGCCGCCGTCCGGTGGAACGTCCCGGAAATCCCCTGGTCACAATTTTGACCAGGTGGTAGAAATTGAGAAGCCGCGGCGGACGGCGCCACGGGGAAGTGGAGGAGCCGGTGATGAGCGTGCCTTCCGTGCAGCTGTATTCGGTCCGCGATGCCTTCGCGGCCGATCCCGCCGACACCCTGCGGCGGCTCGCCGCGATCGGCTTCACGCAGGTCGAGCCGTACGGCGTCCTCGAAAACGCCGAGGCACTGCGGGCCGGGCTGCCCGCCAACGGCCTGACCGCGCCGACCGCGCACGCGCAGCTGCTCGGCGCCGACCAGCCTGCCGTCTTCGCCGCCGCGGCGGAGCTGGGCATCGGCCTGGTGATCGACCCGTTCGTACCGCCCGAGCGGTGGCAGGAGCCCGCCGACATCGCGGCCACGGCGGACGCGCTGAACGCCGCCGCGAAGCTCGCGGCCGAGCACGGCGTCGGTGTCGGCTACCACAACCACTGGTGGGAACTGGAGTCCCGGATCGGCGGCCGCAGCGCCCTGGAAGTCTTCGCCGAACAGCTCGATCCGGCGGTCGCCCTGGAGGTCGACACGTACTGGGCCACCGCGGGCGGCGAGGACGCGCCCGCCCTGCTGCGGCGGCTCGGTGACCGGGTGCGGGCCATCCACGTCAAGGACGGCGGGCTCGCCACCGACGCCACCGGCCAGGTCCCGGCCGGGCAGGGCCGGGTGCCGGTCGCCGAGGTGCTGGCCGCCGCGCCGGACGCCCTGCGCGTGGTCGAATTCGACGCGTTCGACGGCGACCTCTTCGAGGCCATCGCCGCCAGCCTCGCCTTCCTGACCGGCGCGGGCCGGTGACCGGCGGGCCGGTCGGCGTCGGGATCATCGGCACCGGCGTCATCAGCGGCACCTACCTCGAGAACCTCACCGCCTTCCCGGACGTCCGCGTGGTGCGGGTCGCCGACCTCGACACCGGGCGCGCGGCGGCCCGCGCGGCCGAGCACGGCGTGCCGCACTCGGGCACCGTGGCCGAGCTGCTGGCCGACCCGGACGTCGAGCTGGTGGTCAACCTGACCGTCCCGGCCGCGCACGCCGAGGTCGGGCTCGCCGCGCTCGACGCGGGCAAGCACGTGTGGACGGAGAAGCCCCTCGCGCTCGACCGCCAGACCGGCCGCAAGGTCCTCGATCGCGCCCGGGAGAAGAACCTGCGGGTGGCGAGCGCTCCCGACACCGTGCTCGGTGCCGCGCTGCAGACCGCACGGCAAGCCGTCGACTCAGGCCGGATCGGCCGTCCCCTGACCGCGCTGGCGCTGTTCCAGGTGCCCGGGCCGGAGCGGTGGCACCCCGCGCCGGAGTTCTACTTCCAGCCCGGCGGCGGCCCGCTGCTCGACATGGGCCCGTACTACCTGACGGCGCTCGTGCACCTGCTGGGCCCGGTCCGGCGCGTCACCGGGGCCGGCGGGCGGGGGCGCGACACCCGGGTCGTCGGGTCCGGGCCGCGGGCGGGTACGGAGTTCCCGGTCTCGGTGCCGACGACGGTGACCGCGCTCGTCGAGTTCGAAACCGCCTCGGCGCAGCTGGTCCTGAGCTTCGACTCGGCGCTCAAGCGGGCCGCGCTGCTCGAGCTGACCGGCACGCTCGGCACCGCCGCGCTGCCCGACCCCAACCGGTTCGACGAGCCGACCCGGCTGCACCTGCTCGACCGCGACGAGCCGGAAGAGCTGGCGCCGCAAGGACACTCGGCGTCACGCGGCACGGGCGCGCTGGAACTGGCGCGGGCGATCCGGGCCGGTGTGCCGGAACGCGCGTCCGGCGAGCTGGCCTACCACGTGCTCGACGCGATGCTTTCGATCGACGAGTCCATGACGCGCGGGCAGAGCGTGGAGGTCGCGAGCACCGTCGACGTCCCGCCGCTGCTGCCGGCGGGGTGGGACCCGTACGCGAAGACCCTCTAGAGCGGGACGGTGAGCAGGTTCTGCAGGTAGAAGCGCAGCGAGCCGACCAGGTCGACGTCGCCGGGCACGGTCAGCCACTGCACCTGCAAGCCGTCCATCAGCGCGATGAACGTCAGCGCCGCCATCGCGGGCTCGACGCCGTCCCGCAGTTCGCCGCGGGCCGCGAGGGCTTCGAACGATTCGTACACGCCGTCGCGCGCGGCCCGGTAGTGGTGCACGAAGTACTCGTGCGCCGGGTGGTCCGCGGCGACCGCTTCGGCGGCGAGCCGGGAGTAGAGGTCGACGATCCCGGGGTGGCGGACGTTGTGCTCGGCGAGCGCGACGAAGTGGCGCAGGACCGCCAGCCCGGGCGGCACGGTCAACTGCTCGCGTTCGGAATCCTCGGCGTCCCGGCGTTCGAGCACGGCGGCGAGCAGGGCTTCCTTGGTGGGGAAGTAGTAGAGGAGGCCTGCGTGGGAAATCCCCACGCGCTTGGCGATCTCGCGCAGCGACGAGCCGTGGTAGCCGAGTTCGCCGTACGCCGCGGCCGCCGCCGTGATGATGTCTTCGCGGCGGATCCGGCCCTTCAGGTAGCCCCCGGTCACGGGGTCGCGGTGGTCTCGGCGGCGGTCACGGCACCATCATGCCGCAGCGGTCGTTCGCACAAGTTGCGTGAGCGAACGAACAAACCGGTTGTGCGAACGCGGGCGGCTTGCGAGCATCACGGCGTGAAGAGCGCGGAACGGCAACGGGTGATCGTGGAACGGCTGCGGGACGCCGACCAGGTGGGCGTCGCCGAGCTGGCCGAAGCGACCGGCGCATCGGAGATGACCGTCCGCCGCGACCTCGACCACCTGGCGTCCCGGGGCGTGCTGCGCCGGGTGCACGGCGGCGCGGTCCCGGCGTCGCCGTCGGGGGTCGAACCTCCGTTCGCGGCCCGCGCGACGGCTGCGATCGCGGCGAAGCGGGCCATCGCCGCCGCGGCGGCGGAGCTGATCCGCGACGGCGAGACGGTCGTGCTCGACAGCGGCACGACGGCGCTGGAGCTGGCGCGGCTGCTGCGCGGGCGCCCGATCACCGTGATGCCGCTGTCCCTGCACGCGGTCCGCGAGCTGGCCGACGACCCGGACGTCCGGCTGCTGCTGCCCGGCGGCGAACCGCGGCCGGGGGAGCAGGCCCTGGTGGGCCCGCTGACGCTGGCGTCGCTGCGGGCCCTGCGGTTCGACGTCGCCGTGCTCAGCCCCTGCGCGTTCGGCCTCGACTCCGGGCTCACCGCCTTCGACCTGGGCGACGCCGAGGTCAAGCAGGCCGCCCTCGACGTCGCGGCGCGGGCGATCGTGCTCGCCGACGGCGCCAAGTGGGGCCGGGCCGCGCTCGCCCGCATCTGTCCCGCCGACCGCGCCGACGTGGTGATCACCGACCCCGGCGCGCCGGAAGACCAGCGTGCCGCGCTGGCCGAGCGTGGCGTGCTCGTGCACGTCGCCGTCCCTTGGGAGAGCCGATGACCGTCCCGCCCCGCCCGCGCGCCGCCCGGTTCGCGACCTTCATGTTCTTCGGCCTCAACGGGTTCGCCATGGGCATGTGGGTGGTGCACATCCCGAACATCGAGCGTGCAACGGGCATCTCGCACAGCACGCTGGGCGCGCTGCTGCTGGTGCTCGGCGGCGCCGCGTTCGCCGGCATGCAGGTGGCCGGCCCGCTCGTCGACCGGCTCGGGCACCGGCGGCTCGTCCCCGCCGCCGGGATCCTGCTCGGCCTCGCGGTGTGCGGGCCGGGGTTCGCGAGCTCGTGGTGGGCATTGGGCCTGTCGCTGATCTTCTTCGGCTTCGGCAACGGCGCGATCGACGTCGGGATGAACTCCCACGCGGTCATCGTCGAGCGGGCCTACCCGCGCCCGATCATGGCGGCCTTCCACGCGATGTGGTCGATCGGCGGCGCGATCGCGGCGGTCATCGGCGCGGGGACGCTGAAGGCGGGCGTGCCCACCGGGGTGACGCTGACCGGCACGGGCCTGCTGTGCGTGCTGCTTTCCGTGCTGTCGGCGCGATTCCTGATGGAGCCCGCCGACGCCCCTGCCGCCGCTTCTTCCGACACCGCCTCTGCTGACGCCGCCGGGCCGGTGCGCCGGACCCCGGGCCGCACGGTCTGGCTGCTCGGCCTGCTGGCGCTCGCGCTGATGCTGTCCGAGGGCGTCGCGAACGACTGGGCCGCGCTGCACATGGAAAAGGTGCTCGGTACTTCGGCGTCCACGGCGGCGCTGGCGTACGGCGCGTTCGCGGTGGCGATGACGACCGGCCGCTTCCTGACCGACCGCGTCGCGGCCTGGGCGGGCCCGGCGGCGATCGTCCGATATGGAGCGACGTTGGCGGCGGTGGGCCTGACGACGGCCGCGGCGGCCCCGTGGGTACCGGTGTCCCTGGTGGGCTGGGCGCTGTTCGGCCTGGGCCTTTCGGGCGGTGTCCCGCAGCTGTTCACGGCGGCGGGCAACCTGGACACGCGGGCTTCGGGCGCGTTGATGGCCCGGGTGGTCGGCCTCGGCTACGTCGGCCTGCTGGCCGGTCCGGCGCTGATCGGCGGGCTGACCCGGTGGATGCCGTTGAACGTGACCTTCGGGGTGCCGGTGCTGCTGTGCGTGCTGGCGGCGGTGTTCGCCGGCGTGCTGAGCCCGAAGCCGGAACCGGCGGAGCAGCCGGTCGGCTGACCGGGTTTCAGCCGGTGTCCCCTTCCCGCAGGCGGCGGGCGAAGTCGCGTGCCTGGTCGACCGACTCGGCGTGCCGCGCGGCGGCGTCGGGCCGGAAGTCGTGGCCGCCGCGCTCTTCGGGCTCGCTGTCCACCTCGTCCATCTCCAGGTGGGTGAGGAAGGCGACCAGTTCGGGGCGGGCGGTACCCGAGGCGAGGAGCTCTTCCCGGGCCTGCGGCGGAAACCCGCAGGAGTAGCGGGCGCCGTGGTACTCGTCGACGACGCCGAGCAACATCGCATCGAGGTTCGGGAAGGCCGCCGGGTCGGCGATTCCGGGCGGGAGCGGGACACCGTACGGCTGCTGGGCGTCGTTCCAGCAGTCCTGCTCGAGGTCCAGCTCGACCAGCAGCTGGGCCGCCCGCGACCCGGCCAGCTCGGCCAGGCCGTCGTCGCCGAGGACGTTGTCGTGCAGGTTCAGCTCCCGCAGCCGGGGCAGCGCGCTCCAGGACGCGAGGGCTTTCGCACCCGCCGGGCCGATCGTGTTGTACGCCAAGGAAATCCCGGTGAGGGCGGGGACCGGCCCGGCCGCGGTGAGCGCCCGGACGTCGTCGTCGCCGAGGCCGCACTGGGCGAGGTCGAGGGTGCGCAGGGTGGGCGGGAGGTCCGCGGACCAGCCGGCCACCGGGTTGCCGGACACGTCCAGGTCGGCGAGGTTCCGCAGGTTCTCCGACCGCAGCAGGGCGTCGAGCCCGCCGGCGCCGAGGCCGGTGGCCGCCAGCCCGAGCCGGGTCAGGTTCGCCGCGTTGGGGGAGGTGGCCCACGCTCGGGCCCCGGCGTCGCCGATCGGCTGGAGCAGTGGACGCGAATAGTACGGTGAGCCGGCGCCACTGCCGGACAGGTCGAGGTGCTCGAGCGCGGGGAACCGGACGTCGGCCGCCAGGTGCCGGGCGCCGGCCTCGGTGAGGTGGTTGCGGCTCAGGTCCAGGTGGCGCAGCCGCGGAAAGGCGCCGGTGAACGCGGCGGCGGTCACGTCGGTGGCCACCACGTCGGTGAGCGTCAGCTTCTCGACGCGGTCGTGGTCCAGGGCCTTGACCACTTGGGCGAGCGGGGCGTCGCCCAGGGGCAGCAGGGTGAGTGTGAGTTCGGTCAGCTGCGGGAGGACGGGGGCGACGGCCGCCACGCCTCGCGCGCCGAGGCCCTCGCGACCCAGTGGCAGCTGGACGCCGTGGATCTCCAGCGTCTTCAGGCCGGACAGGTCCGCCCGGCCGAAGAAAGCCGCGCAGGCCTCGTCGTCGGCCTCGATGACGTTGCCGAAAAACGGCGTCGCCAGCGGGGACCGGCGGTCGTGGCCGCAGCGGAAGCCGATCGCCAGCCGGTCGAGGCGGGCGAGCCCGGGGCAGCCGGCGAGGTCCCGCGCTTCGGCGGCGCTGCCCACGATGACGTCGGCGGAGCGCAGGTCCGGGACGAGGTCCGAGCGCAGCAGGTGCACCAGGGCGGGGGCGCGCAGCCCGGCGTGCCACAGCCGCAGGGTCCGGCCGGCCGGCGGCCGGAACGGCGGGCAGTCGAAGTTGAACAGATCTTCCCGCAGCTCGATCAGGTTCAGCGCTTCGAGCCGCGCGAGGCCGGGGGCGGCCGCCAAGCCGGCGACCACCTCGGTGTTCAGCCGCGAGAGGAAGCTCGTCCGGAGGGTCCGCAGGTTCTCCCAGTGCGGCAGGTCGCGGGTGACGGCCGCGAGCTCCTCCGCGGCGAAGTAGCCGAGATCGAGCACGCTGATCCCGCGGACCTCCGGCCGTTCGCGGGGATCCGGGAACGGCGGATCGGCCGTGCCGATGGGTCCCGACCGGAAGGCGATCGAGCGGGCGAGCGGCCAGCCCGGTCGCGCGTGCCCCGCGTCCAACGCCGTGAGCCAGGACCACGGCGCTTCGCGCACCTCGTCGGGCCACGCCGCGAGCCGCCGCTCGCACCGCTCGACGAGGGGCGCGGGGCTGCCCGCCCGGTCGAGGAGCGCGCACAGGGCGCGGAAGGCGAGTTTGCCCGGCGGGCCGTCGAGCACCCGTTCGATCTCCGCTTCAAGGTCGATCACGTGAGCGAAGCTAGCGGACGGCACCGACAGTTTCCGGAACTCAGTGGTGATGGGCGACGGCCTCGTGCGCGCGCTCGGCCCCGGTGGCCGGTTCGGTGTGGACCACCACCGCGGTCAACCGGGGGATCGTGTGCAGCAGCCGGTGTTCCACCTCGTGCGCCAGCGCGTGGGCGGCCTCGACGGTGAGGTCCGCCGCCACCGTCACCGCCAGCTCGGCCCGCAGGTGGTGCCCGATCCAGCGCATCCGGAGGTCACGGGCGCCGAGCACGCCGTCGACCGCCCGGGCCGTCCGTTCGGCCAGCTCGACCGACGCCGGGTCGACGGCGTCCAGCAGCCGCCGGAACACCTCTTTCGCTGCGTCGCGCAAGACGAACAGGATCGCGACCGTGATCACCAGCCCGACGATCGGATCCGCCGCGGGAAAGCCGAACGCGACGCCCGCCGCGCCGGCGACGACCGCCAACGACGTGAAGCCGTCCGTGCGGGCGTGCAGCCCGTCGGCGACCAGCGCGGCCGAACCGATCTCGCGGCCGACCTTGATCCGGTACCGCGCCACGAGTTCGTTGCCGGCGAAGCCGATCACGCCGGCCACGGCGACCACCCACGGGTGCGCGACGGGCCGCGGATCGAGCAGCCGCACCACCGATTCGTAGCCGGCGATCGCCGCCGAAGCCGCGACGACGAGCACGACCACCACGCCGGCCAGGTCTTCGGCGCGACCGAGACCGTAGGTGTAGCGGCGGGTCGCGGCGCGGCGGCCGAGCAGGAACGCGACGCCGAGCGGGACGGCGGTCAGCGCGTCGGCGAAGTTGTGGATGGTGTCGCCCAGCAGCGCCACCGAGCCGGTGACCAGCACGAGCACCAGCTGCGCGACGGCGGTCAAGGAGAGCGCGGCGAACGACCACACGAGCGCGCGCACGCCGCGCCGGCTGGTTTCGAGGGCGTGGTCGACTCGGTCGGCGCTGTCGTGGCTGTGCGGCCGCCACTTCGAGTGTCCGTGTCTCGGCATGGGGGGCAGTCTATCTGCGCAAGCATGCAGATACGCAAGTAGTAAGGTTGCCGCCATGCACGCGTCGCTGCCGGAGTTCGACATGCCCACCGAAGAGCAGGTCCACCTGGCCGCGGAGTCCTTCCGGCTGCTCGCCGACCCGACCCGCATCAAGGTGCTTTGGGCGCTGCTGCAGGGGGAATCCTCGGTGGCCTGCCTGGCCGAACTGGCGGGCGCCGCCCCGACCGCGGTCAGCCAGCACCTGGCCAAACTGCGGCTGGCGGGCCTGGTGAAGGGCCGCCGCGAAGGAACGTTCGTGTACTACTCGGCGGCCGACAACCACGTGCGCGGCCTGCTGGCCCAGGCCCTGCACCACGCGGAGCACGTCGACCGCGACCTCCCCACGGGCGAGCACGCCCATCGCCCGGCCTAGCCGATCGGCTCCTGCAGCTCCGTCACCCAGCCCGCCGGATCCTCCGGGCAGTCCAGGTACGCCTCCCGCTGCGGCCCGGCCGACCGGCAGCCGTGGTCGTCGATCCAGCGCACCACCGCCTGCCAGCTGGGCAGGACGCCGTCGATCGCGCCGCGGTGGACGAGCGTCGCCGCGCGGACGGCCGGCAGGTCCGCCACCGCCAGGCCGTTGAGATCGCCGCCGCCGACCGACGCCGGGATCGCGGCGTGCACGATGACCTCGTCCTCCGCGCGCTGCTCGTAGTAACAGGTCAGCCGGCCGGCCGGCGTGACGTCCGCCTGCGGTAGGCGGCGGCCGAGCTCCGCGCACAGCGGGTGGACGACCGGCCCGATCGCCTCCGGCGCGAACCCCGCCGCGACCCCCGTCAGCTCCACCACCCGCATGCCGGGCAGCTCCTTGACGACGACGTCGTGGGCCGGTGGCCGGCCTTCCGCCTCGATGGTCCGCAGCCGCGCTTCGACCTGCGCCAGCCGGGCCGCGCCTTCGGCCAGCGCGGCTTCCAGCTCCGCGCGCCGCAGCGCCAGCATGCCGCGCACCTGCTCGACCGTGACCTCGTCCGCCAGCAGCGTGGCCACCTGCTCCAGCGTGAACCCGAGGTCCTTCAGCGCGACGATCCGGTTGAGCCGCGCGAGCTGGCCCGCGGTGTAGCTGCGGTAGCCGGTCGCGGGGTCGACGCGCGCCGGGCGCAGCAGGCCGAGCGCGTCGTAGTGGCGCAGCATCCGGACCGAAACCCGGCCGTGGCGGGCGAAGTCACCGATCGAGAACACGGCTCGATCCTGCCCCAGGCGGGACGAACCCGCCGACGACGTCCGCGGCGAGTTCCGCGAACGTGAGCGCGGTGTCGTCCTCGTGCGGGGGCCCGACGACCTGCAGCCCGGCCGGCCGCACCCCGCCCACCGGGGCGCTGACCGCCGGCAGCCCGGGCAGCGACGCCTGCGCGATCCAGAACACCTGGTCTTCGTAGCGGTGCCGGTCGTCGTGCGCCGGCGCCGTGGTGAACACCGTCGGGCAGAGAAACCCGTCCAGGTCGGCGAAGTACCGGTCCCACGCGGCGGTCAACGCCGCCCGCCGCCGCTCCTGCTCGGCGGTCCCGGCCGGTTCCCGCCCTTCCTGGCTCGCGAAGAACAGGTCCACCTGGAAGCCGAACGCCTCCGCTTGGGCGATCGGGTCGACGTCCGCCGGCCAGCCTTCGCGGATCCGCACCCCGGCGCGGGCCAGCGCGTCGACGGCGTCCGACAGCGCCGCGCCGACCTCGCCGGTCACCGGGCAGGCCGGATCGTCGAGCACGACGCCGACTCGGAAGTCCTCGAGCCGGGCGTGCCGGGCGGGTCGCAGCGGGCCGCCGGTGACGTCCAGGGCGAGCCGCAGGTCGGCCGCCGACCGGGCCAGGGGACCGACCGCCGAGGGGAATTCCCGGGCGAGGGGTGCGGGCGGTCCCGGCGGCTGGAACCCGCGCAGTGACACGGTGCCCGGGGTGGGCTTGAGGCCGTACACACCGCAGTAGGCGGCCGGGATCCGGATCGACCCGGCCAGGTCGGAGCCGTATTCGAGGGAGGTCAGGCCGTCGGCGAGCGCGGCCGCGGCGCCACCGCTCGAGCCGCCCGGTGTCCGGGTGTGGTCGCGCGGGTTGAGCGTCCGCCCGTGGAGCGGGTTGTCGGTCCGGCCGAAGTCGGCCAGCAGGTGGTGCACGTTCGACTTGCCCACGACGATCGCGCCCGCCGCCCGCAGCCGGGCGACGACCGCCGCGTCCTCGTCCGCGACGCAGTCCGCGAACGCCGGCTCGCCCCAGGTCGTCGGCAGGCCCTGCACGGCGAAGGCGTCCTTGATCGTCATCGGGACGCCGTGCAGCGGGCCGACGTCGTCGCCGCGCGCCACGGCCCGATCGGCCTCCGAAGCGGCCTCGAGCGCGAAGTCGCGGCAGGTCGCGATAACCGCGTTGACGGTCGAGGCGTCGATGCGGGCGAAGAGCTCTTCGGTCAGGTCACGCGCCGAGAGCTCGCCGCGGCGGATCCCGGCAGCCACCTCGATCGCGGTGCGGAAAGGTGTCATGGCTCCGGGATAGCGCCTGACACGGTGTCAGGGTCAACGAGTTTCCCCGACCCGCCACAGCGGGTAGCCCCTCTGGATGATCGCCGTCCGAATCACGGGCGGCGCAGTGAGGCGGAGGGAAGACCGATGTCGACCGCACCCCCGATACCGCCCGAACCGATCCAGCCCGCTCCCGTGGGCCCGGACCCGGGGCCGGACCAGCCACTGCCGGAACCCGGCGTGCCGGTGCCGGACCCGCTGCCGCCGGAGCCGAAGCCCGGTCCCGACCGCGAGGAGATATGACGGACAGATCGTATGAGTTTCGTATGAATTCGTGTACCGTCGGGGTATGACAACAGCGCAGAGCTACCGCCGGATGGTCAACGCCGGCAACAAGATCGTCGTGGGCCTGCAGCGGCTCGGTGTCGCCTTCGGCCCGATGCAACTGCTCACGGTGCCCGGGCGGCGCACCGGCGTCCCCCGCACGTTCCCGATCGCGGTCATCCCCATCGACGGTGCCCGCTACATCGTCCAGGCCTATCCGAAGGCGGCCTGGGTGGCGAACGTGCGGGCCGCGGGTGAGGTGACGCTCACCCGCGGCCGCCGTTCGTCGGTCGCCCGCCTGGCCGAGCTGCCCGTGGCGGAGCGTCGGCCGGTCTTGCGCCGGCTCGTCGAATCGAGCCCGCCGAGCGTGGGAAAGCGGTTCGTGACCACCGGCCTGGCGGACGCAGCGACGCCGAACGCCGTTGCGGCGGCCGCGGAACGCATCGCGGTCTTCCGCGTCGAACGGCCCTGAGCCGGCTCGCCCTGGGGGTCAGGCCTCGAGCTGCGTGCGATCGCCGGCGCCGCCGACCTCGATGCGCCGTGGCTTCGCCTTCTCGACGATCGGGATGCGGACGGTCAGCACCCCGGCGTCGTAGTTCGCGGTGATGTGCTCGGTGTCCAGGGTGTCGCCGAGGAACAGCTGGCGGGAGAACACGCCCAGCCGCCGCTCGGAGACGTGCATCCGGACGTCGTCACCGGTCGGCAGCGGCCGTCGTTCGGCCTTGACGGTGAGGACGTTGCGCTCGATGTCCAGCTCGACGGCGCCGGGATCGACGCCGGGCAGGTCGAAGCACACCACGAACTCGTCGCCGGCGCGGTAGGCGTCCATCGGCATCGCGGCCGGCTTCGACCAGGTGCCGGCGCCGAAGACCTGCTGGGCGAAACGGTCGAGGTCACGGAACGGATCGGTGCGCATCAACATCGGGATCCACCTCCTGGAACTCGTCGACTCTGGTGTCAACACGCGGACCTGTTCTAGCATGTCGTCAAAACGATGACAAGACGTGGGTCGTCGAAAGGATGACGTGATGGACGGGATCGATCCCACCGGCGTGCTGCGCCGGATCCAGGAGGTGGTCGCGGCCGCCCGGGCCGGGACGGGCGACCAGGCCCGGGTGCTGGACGCGCTGTCCGGCCTGCGGCTGCTGCGCGAGGAGCTGGCGAGCTGGGAACCGGAGCTGATCGCGGCGGCCAGGGCGGCCGGTGCCAGCTGGGTGGCGCTCGCGCCCGCGCTGGGCGTCGCGAGCCGACAGGCCGCGGAACGGCGCTACCTGCGGCTGCAGCCGTCGCACACCGGCGAGAAGACCGGCGAAGCGCGGGTCGACGCGGAACGCGACCGGCGCGCGGGCGACCGGGCCGTCGCCGACTGGGCCCGCCGCAACTCCGCGATCCTGCGCCAGCTCGCCGGCCGGGTCAGCGCACTCGACGGGCTGGGCCCGGCCGGCCAGGCCAGCGCCGACCGCCTCGGCGCGGCCCTCGGCGACGACGACCCGGCGACGCTGCTCCCGCCGCTGGCCGCCGCCCAGCCGCACCTGACCGGCGCACACGCCGGACTGGCCGAGCAGCTCGGCGAAATCTCGGCCCACACCGACCAGCTGCGTCGCGACGCGGCCGGCAACCGCCGCTCCCGGGATTGACCGGTTTGCCCGGCCGCCGGCCCGGGCACCCGCCGCGGGAGCGACGGAAGGACGGTGCCGCCATGACCGCCGAACCCCCGGATCCGGACCCCCGCCGGACCCCGGACCTGGAAGCCGGGGGCGGGGTGCCCCCGGGCAGCACACCACCCGACTCCGCTCAGACGTCGGGGTTGTCGCACCCGCAGCCGATGCCGTCCAAGGCGATGCCGGTGCTGTGGCTGGTCCTCACCGGCGTCCTCGTGCTGATGGTCGCCGGGCTGGTCGTCGCGCTCGCGTTCGGCTGGCTGCGCGGTGTCTGAGATCGCTCCGGACCGGGTACCTGCGAAGCATGACCGACACTCCTGACCGGACCGAAACCCGCGCCGAGCTGCTGCCGGAAGAGCAGGCCGTCGACAGTGCGGACCCCGAGGGCCAGGCCCGCGAGGTCCTGCGCGACTCCGACCGCCGCACCGAGCACCCGGAGGCGACGCTGGGCCGTCGCCGTCCGGAGGACACGGTCTAGTTCGTCCCGCAGGAGGCGCCGTTGAGGGTGAAGCCGACGGGCGTGGGGTTGCCGTGGTCGAAGGCGCCGTTGAAGCCGATGTTGACGGTCGCGCCCGGGGCGAGGGTCAGGTTGTAGGAAACCGCCTTCATGGTGACCCGCGAGCCGCTCTGGGAGTAGTCGCCGTTCCAGCTGTGGGTGACCCGTTGCCCGGCGGTGAAGGTCCAGCCGGCGGTCCACGGTTCGATCGTCTGGTTGCCGGTGTTGGTGACGGCGACGCCGGCGGTGAACCCGTTGTTCCACTGGTCGGTGACGGCGTAGTGGACGGTGCACGAGGCGACCGGAGCGGGCGGCGCGGCAACCTGGGTCTGGCTGGTGGCGGCGGTGGTCTTGGGCGCCGCCGTCGTGGGCGACGCGGAGGTCGAGATCTGCCGCAGAACGGTGGGCACCGGCGTGGGGCTCGGCGCCGTGGTGGCGACGGTTCGCGAAGTGGTGGCGGGGGCAAGCGGATCAGGAGCCATGGCGACTTGCCGCCCGGGCGAGCTCTCCGAGGTGACGGCAATGATCACCAGGCTCCCGATGACGACAAGGCCCCCGCAGAGGGCGGACACCCACCGAATCCGCCGCCCGGCCCGCTGCTGAGCGGCGGCGGCCTCCCGCGCCCGCTGCTCGAGCCGTTCCCGATAGCCGGCCCCGGTGTCATCCTCACGCACCCGCACATGGGGCTCGGAGGCATCCAGCGACCGAGGCATGGCCCCGGTTTCCCGCAGCAGCTCGTCAACGGAAATCTCATCATCAGACTGCCACCCTGCGCGCGCCATACCGAACCTCCAGGTCCTGAGGGGCGCTAGAACGCGCTGGCTTGCCCGGCGAATCCTAGGAAGCAGAGCGGGTCTTGTAAACCGTATGAGCAAGGGCGTTTCGCAGGCAGAGGACGCACCTGGATCGATGCAGGGTGGCGAAACCGGCCGATCATGCCAGACCCTGCTCGTGCGCGGACCCGGACCCCCCTGAACGAGGGGGCGGGGTGGCCGTATACTCTTTTCTCAGCAGGTCCGAGTGGCGGAATGGCAGACGCGCTAGCTTGAGGTGCTAGTGCCCTTAACGGGCGTGGGGGTTCAAGTCCCCCCTCGGACACACGCACTATCTACACCCGGGCTGGTCGTCGCATAGACGGCCAGCTCTTTTGGTTCGTAGCGTAGCTCCAGGTTCAGGGCGCGGTACAGGCGGCTCATGCCAGCCGTGGTCGCGTCGGCCAAGGTCCCGCAGACATCGCCGAGAGCGTCGATCCTCGCGTAGATCTCGGCGCGGCTTACCGTCGAATCGGCTGGAACGCTCTCGATCTGCGCTTTCGCGGCCGCTCGTTCGGCCTGTGCTTGGTTGATCGGGGCGACGAGGGCTTCGGGCTCGACGCCGGCCGCGATCGCTGCCTGATACCGCTGGAGCCTCGCCTCCGCGTCTGCCAGCCGGTTTCGTGCCGCTTCGAGCGGACCACCGTTGGCCTGACTGCCGTCCGAGCCGAGTAGCGCGGCCGCTGTTCGGTCGCGGTTGTCCGGGTGGAACAACTCGTGAAGCCATCCGTTGATCGCCTCGACGACCACGCCCTCGCGCAGATTGACCGTCGTCGGGTGGTCCGCCAGTTTCGGTGAGCCGGGCGCCATGGTCCGTGAGGTGCAGCGGTAGTAGGAGCCCTTCCTGATCGTGGCGCCTTGCATCTTCCGGCCGCAAACTCCGCATCGGACCAGACCACGCAGCAGATAGGACCGCGCGGTCTTCCGGGCGCCCCGCTCGGCCTTGCGCGCCGTCTTCAGCCCACCTGCCGACTTCGACCGGCGCAGTAGTTGAGCCTGCGTGAACGTTTCCACGGACACGATCGCCGGATGGGCCTGCACGCGCGACCGTACGATCCGGTCCGGAGCAGCGCGCTTGAACCGCACCACGTGGCCCGCGGCGACGTCCTCAGGGTCAAGCAACGTCTCGTGTTTCGTCCAGCGCCCGAAGATCGCGTAGCCGGTGTACCGCGGATTGTCCAAGATCGCCCGCACCGAGCTGCCCTGCCAGCCGTCCGCAAGCCGGTGTCGGTTCTGCTCCCGCCGATGCGCGGAGGGACAAGGAATACCGTCCCGATTCAGCAGGTTGGCGATCGCCCGGTCACCGTTGCCGTCGAGGTACTCGGCGAAGATTCGCCGCACGACGTCCGCCGTCGTCTCGTCGAGCGCCAAAGCACGCAACTTGAACCCTTCGGCAGCCTTCCGCGGATTCGGGTGAGGACCACTGTCGACAACGATGTACCCGTACGGCGCCCGGCCGCCTTGGTGTCGTCCTTCGTTGATCACCTGCGCGTCCATCGCCGCACGAACGCGCGCCTGAACGTGCTGGCGCTCCGACTCGCTCATCCCGCCGAGCACGCTCATCAGCATCTTGTGCGACGGGTTCCGCGCGTCGTACTTCCCGCCCAGCTCCGGCACCCACAGATCCACGCCATAGGCCGCAAACTTCGGCGCGATCAGGGAGAACTGGTTGCCGAACCAACAGCGGGTGCCTTCACCGACCACGATGGCATCCCACCCACGGCGCGGATTCTTCAACTCTGCGAGCAGCCGCGCGCTCTCGGTTCTCCGTTCCCACGGGACGGACCGCGACTGACCGATGTCGAAGAACTCCGCCACGATCTGCCCGCCGAGCGGCTCGACGAACTTCCGCGCGTTCCCGAACTGCCAACCGCGCGAGGTCTCCGGGTCCTGGTTGTCCTCAGTTGAGCACCGGCCGTAGCCCGCCAACGCTCCGATCCCGTCGTCCGCCACGTCGGCGACCTCAAGACCGAGAATGTCGTCCAGGGTCGACCACGGGTCGCTGATGATTTCAGCTGCCACGGTTCACCTCCTCCGCCAGCGCGTCCAGCACCGGCACCTCAGTAACTTCGATCAGAACGGCCAGCAGTGCACGCGCAACAGCAGGCGTTAGCTCGGGCAATCCCGCAGGTAGAATAACCCGGATCGGCGGATCTTCGGAACGAGCGGCGCTCATCGCTGATCGTCCTCGTCTGCCGCCCCGGTGCCAGCGGCCGCGCGGTCGATAGCGATCCTGATTTCAGCCGTGAGGTACCCGCGTACCTGCCGTGTCTCGCCGTCTTCGCTGGTCACGCGGTCTCGCGTCGGCCGGCATCCCGCGTCGGTCATCTGCTGCGCGAACGTCTTCCGGTCGATCTCCAGAGCGCTCAGCAGCTCGGCCGTTGGGACGAAGTCCCTGCCGTCCGGGCTCAGGTCATCGCCCAGGTACTCGACGAGCGACGCGAGCACCTCGGGCAGCTCACCAGGTGACTGAACCGCGTCAACCGCGTGACCTGCGCCGATTGCCTTGACCGCGGCCGCATGGTCAAGGACCGGCATGGTGTCCTGTCCGGCCGCGTGCCCGGTGAGCGTCCCAGCCGCTTCGCGCAGCGTCCGGCCCTGTTCGCAGATGGTCCGCCAGTCCTCGTTCGGCATGTAGTACGTCCGAACCGTCATGGCCAGCACATCGGCGCCGACCGATGTGTCGCCGTCCGGCCGCAGGATTCCGACGCCCTTGTGAGAGGGGAGCAGCCGGGACGAGTCGAACCCGCGCGTGTTCATCTGCTCGCCGAGCACGATGTTCGAGTCGCGCCAGTCCATCACCCGCAGGGCGAACCGCGACCCGAGCACCGCCCGCGTCTTCGACTCAAGTGTCGCGTCGGTAATCTGAAATCTCTGATCGTATCTGCGAACGGAGAATGGATTGCCGTTGCCGTAAATGATACCGTGGTTCGCGTTTGGAGTGTGGCAACTGGGCGATTGATGGCAAAACTGTCTGGCGGGCCCGGTGAACTGCGAATATTGGTTGGTGCTCCGGATGGAAGTTGGCTCGCAGGTGCTGGCTACGGAAAATTTGTCCGCGTCTGGGATGCCGTGAAATGGCGAGAAGTCGCTCGCCTTGAGTGTGGTGCCGAAGAAACTACGGCGCTTGCGGTGGCGCCGAGTGGAAACTGGTTGGCGGCAGGTGGATTCGGTAAAAGCGTGCAAGTCTGGGACGCTGCAACTTGGGTGCAGATACTTCTGATCAGTAAAGATCGAGGTGGACCGATTTCTTTGGCCGCAGCCCTGAGTGGAGCTTGGCTTGCGGCATCTGCTTTCTATGGCACTATGTATGCTTGGCGAGTTCCTTCGGGAGAGCTGTTTCAGTGTCCTAGTTCTATTCGAAGCATGGGCGACTTAGTAGTTGCGCCAGATGGATCCTGGATTGCGAGTGCAACCCAGGATACAACGGTGCACCTCTGGTATATGCAGGTAGAGCGCGAAAAGGAGCTTCTTGCGGGCAATGTCAGAAATAAGCCAATCCTGCTAGCGGCGCCAGACGGGAGCTGGCTCGCCAGTGTTGCTGACGTTGGCAGCGTGCAGATCTGGGATACGTCCATACGCGACATTGGCGACGAGGAACAACTTGCTTCAGAATCTGCTGTGGATGGTTTTATTGCTGGGCCTGATGGGAAATGGGTTGTTGGCGCGACTCGTGGTGGCGACGTGCGAGTTTGGGATGTCGCAAAGAAACGTGCGTGGTTTGACTTTGCTCCACGCATCGCAAGCTCGGGAGCATTGGCGGTTGCGCAAAATGGGGAATGGATTGCGGTTGGGACTACGCTAGGCTCGGTGCGGATTTTAGAGACGGCAACCTGTCGTGTCGTGGTTGAGTTATTCTGCTGTGATCAATATGGCTGCGAAGTGGAGTTATTGACCACTGCGGTCTGCGGCCGTTGGCTTGCTGGGGCCGATACAAGAGGCAAGTTAACTGTCTGGAATGTCGACACCTGGAAGCCTGAGTTCGAGGTCGATGGTTACGGTAAAGGTGTTACCGCTTTAGTGATTTCTCCTGATGGCACCTGGCTGGCGGCACGATACACGGATAGCATCTTGCAGATTTGGAGTGTCAAGCCAGGTTTCGATCGCATGTCCCCCGTTGCTCGTTCGAGTGGTATTACAAGTATCGCTGGTGCGCCGGATGGTAGTTGGCTGGCCGGAGGAGATGTCGATGGGAATGTGACTGTCTGGTGTACAAAGGAGGGGAGTGAAGTGGCGCACTTCTCGGGCGGACGAGAGTGGATCATGGCGATGACTGTTGCGTCAGATGGCAGTTGGCTCGCGGCGTCGACAAGTGGTGGTCTCCTCTTTCTTTGGGACACGCGAGACTGGAAGATTCGATTCCGGGCAAGCGGTCATGCTGGACGTGTGAGAGCGTTGGCCGCCGCATCTCATGGAGATTGGCTCGTTAGTGCAGCGACCGACAGATCGCTGAGAATTTGGGATACGGGTACTGGTCGAACGCTAGCCGTGATGCGTTTGGCTGTCGAACCATTAACTTGTTTCGTTTTACCCGAAAGCGATGTTGTTGCAGGGATCGTTCTGGGTGGTCGTCCGTATGTCTTCGATTATCACCCCGGATAAGTATGATATAAGCATCGCGCGCAAACGTGGCTTGAGAGGAGGCGAGTGCTGGGCGGAGCTCCAGTTGTCCGCCTTCTATCAGCTGAGAGAGAGCTTGGCATGCCCGGCTGACCTGCACCGATGATGACGGTGAAAATCCACAACTCGATGCACTGGATTGACTACCGCGCGCGTCCGGCCTTGCCCTCACGGCCCGTCCGTGACGGATCGGGTGCGCTACTCGCTCGCGGCCGCGTTTCTTGCAATCTTCGTAGCCGGACGCATCTCGGACCGGGCTTGTCTTCGCCGCACCGAGCGCGGCTCCGAAGTCGTGCTTGCAGCGGTCGGCTTGACAGTCGCCGCGGTCGCGTCTCCGGTGCTCGCGGCAGCTCCGGGGCGCAGCCCGCGGGTAGGGCACCGCCTGCTGACCTGCCTGACGGCCACCGAGAGGCGCATGTGGCGATTCATCATGATCATTGCCTTCGCCGTGACGATGGTCTTCGTAACGATTGGCCGCTCGAACGTCGATCTCGACGAGACGCCCGGCTCGATCCGTATCGGGCCAGCTGGCGCGGCGCACGTCGCCCAGTCTTGATGGGGCGCTAGTAGCAGCCGACCGGGAAGCCTGCCGCGGCGACATCGACCAAGTCGGCTTCACGCAATACCCACGGAAGGGCCCGGCCTTACGTAGCGGAGGTCCGAGTCGCGGCGCGTTAACAGCTCCCAGATCGCGTCGCGTAGCCGGTCGGCCTACCGCTGTCGTCTAGGCATGCCAGCGGTTGCAGCGTCAGTTTTCCGCCCGCTGCCAAATTTAATCTTGGAATCGGCGGCCGTCGTGTACTCGGAGATGCTCCGGCATCTCGGGTGCATCGAAGGTGTATAACGCCCTGTGCAACAGCTCGGCGTGCCTGGTGTGCCAGTACATGATTGGTCCGAGAAAAATCTTCAAGTGCAGCGACCGCCAGGTCGCGGCCGTATCCGAGCCCTCGAACGCGCCCCATGGCACTTCGTTGGTCGGCGCGAGGTGCGAGTTCACCCAGACCGTGCCGAAGTCCGGCTGGGCCACGAGTGAGTGGCTGTGTCGCCGAGCGCTCTCGGTCGACACCGACTCCGCCAGGCCATACGGGACGTCGTTCACGCAGGCCATGGCCTCGGTCTCCGAAGCGAACGTCTCGACTGTTACCGCTGGGCCGAGGTCTCGTCCGGAACGTCGACCAGGGCCGTCGGTGTCACGAGGAACCCCGGTGTGACCAGCGGTTCCAGTCCGTCGCCGGACGTATTCCCGCCGCCGCGGCGCGGTCGAGGAAGCCGGCGGCGCGGTTGAAGTGCGTACTGGAAACTGGTGGCCCGGATCGTGGAGGCTTTCGTTGGCGGTGGGCTCGACAACCACCATCGCGCCCAGCTCCCCGAGGCGCGTGTGTCAGGAACGATCGGTCGGCCCGTGCGCCGGCACCCAGCATGCCGCCGCACTCCGCGCATGTCATCAGGGCTTTTGCGCAGGAGTTCGGATTGACTCCGTCCGCGCGGACCCGGATTGAGCAGAGGGACGGGGCTGGCCGCGGCGGCGAAAATAACCCGTTCGCAGGCACCGGATGACTCCGTTCGGACCCTGTTCGGTTCTGGCTTGCGGCGGACGTCAATTCAAAGCGCTCGGCCGAACGGGTGGGGTTCCGACGTGAGTTCCCCCAGGGGAGGCAAGGCTGTCGTGCCTGGGTGTACTAGTTGCGGGATCGCACATTTTAGGGAGGAGATCGCGTGCCGCCTCGCAACTACACGCGCGGCGATCGAGCCGCACTGATCCTGCTCGGTCGTGGCAAATGTTACTGGGGTCCCGGCTGCAACGAGCCAGTGCTGAAGAAAGTCGAAAATCGCTATAGGCTCAATTTGCAGATAGCTCACATTCGCTCAGATGTGGCAAGTGAAGAGCGCTATGTTCCAGATTATCCACCTTCGCTGATCGATGCCTTTGAGAATCTCATCTTTCTCTGCAAGCCTCATCATGAAACGATTGACGAGCCGGGTGCTGGCGAGCGATTCACAATCGAATTGCTGGAGGCGTGGAAGGAAGAGCGCGAGGAAGGGAACTATGATAAGCTCCGCGGTCTGCACGACGTGACCGAGGATGCTCTGGTTGACAGGATTGCGTCGGCATTCTCCGATCAGAGTGAAGATATTCGGGCCACGTTGGCCCGCCTGGAGGTTAGTGACGCTCAGGCGGCGGACCTGATTCGGGAGCTGACCGCAGAAATCAATTCACTCCGCAGCGCCGGACCGGTTATTGATCCAGATGTCGTTGCGAGGCTCAGCATGGCGGCACAAGATCTCGCCCATCTTGAAACGAGCGCGTCCATACTATCCCAGGTTGTTACCGATGCACGCGGACTCGGGGACGTGGCAACACGTCTGCAGAACGCGGTGGACGAGGCTCGAACCCTGAACTAAGGGATGTCTCATAACTCGTGTTGTGGTTGGTGGGACTGGTGTTGCGGTCAGTCGGTGAGGAGGATGTTGTGCAGGTGCGCGATGCCGGAGGCCGTGTCGGCGAGCGTGCTCGCCGCGCGACGGTAGTCGCGGAGGATCTTGAAGTTCTTCATCCGGGCCAGCACGTGCTCGACGCAGGCACGGACCTTGCGGTGGGTGGCATTTGAGGTCTTCCTTCCAGCCCGGCAGCTCGCTGCCGTCGCGGGGTTTGCGGTACGGCATGATCACCTCGGGATTTCCTTGGTAGCCACCATCGGCCATGACCGGCCGGCCGGCGAGTACCTCTGCGATGCCGCAGGCGCGGTAGACGGTGCAGTCATTGCGACTGCCGGGCTGCGGCTCGCCGGTGGCGATCACCAGCCGGGTCTCGGCATCGATCGTGACCTGCACGTTGGTCGAGGACCGGTAGTTCTTCGACGGGGTCGCCTGCCGATGATCCCGCGTGGGCACCAGGGTGCCGTCCACGATCGCGACCGCATCGACCCGGCGTTTGCGGACCGGCGCCAGCGCCAGCAGCGGCCCGGTCGTGTCGATCACCCGGTGCTCGGCGGAATGCGACACCCCGAACAGCGGCCCGAGCTGGCGCCTCGTCAGGTTCGTCCGCCAGTACGTCGCGACCAGCAGCACCCGGTCGGCCAGCGGCAACGCCCACTGCCGGCCCGGGCGGCCGTCCGCGATCTCGCCCCTTCCCCGTTCGCGACCAGCCGCACGAGCTTGCGGAACTGGCCGGGCTGCAACCCGGTGAACGGGGCGATCCACTCCGGCTGCGACGCTGTGATCACCTGCACCACACCAACATGATCAACTACCGGCCTCGCCAGCCCGACACCGGGGTTACGAGACATCCCTTACAGGAGAGCTGCGTGCTTCGGCTGCTCTCGCCCGTACTGACCCGGAGACGGGAAGAGGGCGAGGGCGGCCTTGGCGACGAAGGCAACCCGTTCGCAGGCACCGGCTAAGGCCAAGCGTCCGCCGAGCCGCGCGACGCTCGCCCGGCTGAACATCTCGCCGGAGGTCGGCTGGTACCTGCACTCCCGGGGTATCCCGCTGCCGGACTGCCCTCCCGCGATCAAGACCCCTGAAGGCGGCGCCCGACGCGGCGCCAGGTTCGACCCGGCCCGGGTGGACCGCGTGCTGGACGTGTTCGCCCGGCTGCGGCACACGCAAGGAAATTGGGCCGGGCAGCCACTCCGCCCGGACCCGTGGCAGGTTGAGGGGTTCCAGAAGTTCGCTCATGTACTCTGACCTGCGGCAATAGCGTTCGGCGGGTAAGGCATGATGGTCAGCCATGTCGTTGCGTCTGCTCTACTTGATCTTCCTGCAGATGGTGGGCCTGGTGGTGTTGCTCGGGCGTTCATCAGCGTCCAAGGACATCGAGTTGCTGGTGCTACGCCACGAGGTTGCCGTATTGCGGAGAGGCAACCCGAAACCCCGTCTCGATTGGGCTGATCGGGCTGTGGTCGCCGGGCTGGCTCGGCTGCTGCCCAAGGTGCTGCGAGCACGCCGGCTGGTTACTCCGGGCACGATCTTGCGGTGGCATCGTCGGCTGGTATCAGCGAAGTGGACCTATCCACACCGAGCCGGCCGGCCGGCTGTCGACGAGGCGATCGCCGGGCTGATCGAACGGATGGTTAGGGAGAACCACCGTTGGGGCTACAAGAAGATTCAGGGTGAGCTGCTCAAGCTCGGACACCAGGTCGGGCCTCGACGATCCGGCGAATTCTGAAGCGGGCACGCGTACCTCCCGCGCCGACCCGGCACACCGACACGACCTGGCGGCAATTTCTGCGCGCGCAGGCCTCGACGATGCTGGCCTGCGACTTCTTCCACGTCGATTGCGTGCTCACTCTCAAGCGGATCTACGTGTTCTTTGTGCTGGAAGTTGGCAGCCGCTATGTCCACGTCCTGGGCACGACAACGAATCCGGACGGCAGATGGACCACCCAGCAGATCAGGAACCTCGTGCTGGATCTCGGGGATCGACTCGACGGGCTCAGATTCCTCATTCGTGACCGAGCCGGTCAGTTCGCGGCCTCCTTCGATGCCGTCTTGGCTGATGTGGGCATCGAGGCGATCAGGATTCCGCCACGTTCTCCTCAGGCGAACTGCTATGCCGAGCGGTTCGTGCTGACAACCAGAACCGAACTCACGGACCGTATGTTGATTCTGAACGAGAGGCATCTGCGGGCCGTGCTCGCCGAGTACGTCCGGCACTACAACGGGCGCCGGCCCGACCGTTCCCGCGAGCTTCGTCCACCCCGGCCGACCCATCCTGCGGCAGACCTCAACTTTCAGCGGATCAAGCGGCAGCGGCTGCTCGGAGGTCTGATCAACGAGTACGAACGAGCCGTGTAAAGTCCCTGGTCAGCGCCAGTAACCGACTTTCGGAACCCCGCAGGACCTCGCCGAGGAGGTCTCCGACGAGTTGGCGGACGTGGTTTGCCGTTCCTGGCCGAGGTTTCCGGAGTCTCGGGTGTGCTAACCGGCGCCGGCCCGCATGCGCGTGTAGTTCTTGACCTTCTCGAGGGCGAAAACGGTCGATTTGGAGTTCGGCGATATGACAGATACGGCTTCGGCGAACTTCACCAACGTGCCGGGGTGGTGCACGATGCACGCTTTCGCGATGGCGGCGATGTGCGGTCGGGTTATCGGTATCTCTTCGACGCCGAGGTCGATCCCCAGAGATTCCGTGAGCATCTCGATGGCGAGGTTGCGCCCGGCGAGTTCGCGGAGCTCGGGCACTCTTTCCAGTGCGTCGACGACTTCGCCCAGGTCGTCGGCTTGCGATATCGGACCTGGCGAGGCCGGCACCTTGAGCATGGCCCTGGCTTGATCGGTCGGCGGGCCGTCCGACCCCGTCAGCATGTCGATCACGTCCAACAGCCGGATGAGAGCGCCCGGCTGCTTGTGACAGGCCAGGACGAGGGCGAAGAGGTGCGGCCGCGCTGTCGAATGCTCGGCGACAGCGACGCTGCAATCCGGATCGTCGTTGAGGATCTGGATGGTGAGACGTCGCCCGTCGGCTTCGCGGAGGACTGCGAACTGAGTCAGGTGGTCGACGAATTCGCCGAGGTGGTGGTGGAATTCCTGGCCACTGGCTAGCGAGAGATCCCCGTTCGGATCAGGTTGTGTTCCGGTATCGGACCGCGGCATTGTCGGGGCGCCAGGGCCTTCGGTAGCCGAACGCGGGTGAACCCGGTCGTCGTGAGCGTCCTGCCACAGCCGCTCAAACGAATCGAGGATTGCTTCCTCGTCGCCAATGCGCCCTAGCCCGATGAACGCATCGACGACCCAGAGCATCACGTTCCGGTTCGGCAGTTCGCCGGTGATCAGCGCCTTGTGGCACGTGGTTGTCGAGAACGGGCGGCTGCTGTCTTCCTCTGTCCAATTCCGGGCGATCCAGCGGGCGACCTGCATGACGCTGGGATACCCGGCTTTCGCATGCAGCCGGTGCAACGCGGTCTTCAGCGCTCGGACCGGGCCGGGAGGCAGGTCCGGCTGGTGCCAAGCGCGCCCCATGGCGTCTCCTCTCGCGGCATCACGCAACGTAACTCATCATAAACCGAGTTACCGATGACCAATGCGCGCGAGCGGGGACCGATAGGCTCGCACACCCTGGTTTCGGCCTGGGATCACACCGTTTCTGAGCCGCCTCAGATGAGCGTAACGAGATGTCATCGAGGGTAAAACCGCCGTTGACCTGCTGAGATAGTGGATTCCATCGGTAGCGGAAGCCCTCGGTGAGTCGTGTTGGGAGCGGAAATGGACAGACCACGTGTGGACCGGTCGCAGAGCGGTCGAGCGGTGGATTCGGCCGGCTGGAGGCAGCTGGCTCGGCTTGTCGAGCTGGCCTTCGCCGACGACCGCGAGTCGTTCGTGCGGATGCTTCTGCTCTTGGTAGTTGTCGCTTCGATCGGCTTGGCGGCGATCGGGTTGCTAGGTCCGACGCTTGTCGGCGGTGTCGGCGGGGGAACGGTGCTGCTGAGTGCGTTTCGCCGTCGACACGGCGATGGCGGCGCGTGATCGCGACCGGCTGGGATTGGCTCACTGCTCGACGTGCATTCCCCGGCGGAATCACCAGGGGCGCGACCGCCGCGGCGACGAAAATGGCCGCCTCCGCCGCTAGGGTCGTGGTGGTCGCCGAGGTGAAGGCTCGCCGGCCGCGACTGACGGGACCAGCAGGGTTCCGGAGATCGCGAAACCGGCCGCGACGCCGATCTGCAGGACGGTGTTGATCGCCCCCGGAGCCGGGCCGTGTCCCGCTCCGGCACCTTGGCCGACACGATTCGTCCAGCATGCTGGAAACCGAAGTCAGCCCGATCCCGTACATCAGCGCGCCCTATGGATGATCTCCCAGGTGGTCAGTGCGGGCCCGCAGCGGTGCACCGCTCGTCGGTCAGGACGCGGCTGCTCGCCTTGCCCGCGACTATGCCGTGGAACTGTCGTCTTCGCGGCCGGCGACACACCACGCCGGTGATGCGCGCGGCGCGGCCTGCCTCCGACATCTGCTCCCGGGCCTCCGAAGGCCAGCGACGAAGACGGCGCGGACGGGGCCCTAATGACTACTGAACGAGCCAGCTGTTCTCGGGCGGTCAATGCGTTCGTGGCGGACACGCCTGGCCGAACCGGTGCTGGGCCGGTATGAGCGCCGCACGACCATCGCGCTGGCGACGATCATAGCCCCGCCAAGATGGTCTCTGCGCCGGCACGACTCTAGGAGAAGCCCTTGGTCGTGCTGTCGTTGTGGTGGGCGGCGTGGGCCATGCTTTTGCCATCCCAGTCGGTCACGGCCCAGTGCTGGTCCCGGTTTTGCTGGTCCGCGGTAGTAGTCAGCAAAGCCTCGTAGGCGGGTGGCGGCAGCAATGTGGCTTGCAGCTTGAGGCGCACGACAACGTCGTCCGCCTGATCCCGCTGCAACGCGCGGCGACGGATGAGGTGACGGCGCGGTCGGTGAGAACTCAGCTGTGGGTGCGCGCGCGAAGGTTCGGGCCCGTTCGCCGCGAGCACCAGCAGGAGCGCGGGGACGGTCACCGCTTCTCTCGTCAGGCGAAACTCACTCATGTGGGTGAGATTGAGCTGATGTGCACTGCTCACGAGTTCAGCAGTTGGAAGCCCTCGGCGAAGACGCTGTGATGCCTTGACGTGTCTGTCCGAGCGCCTGGACGAATACCTCCTTCGCCTGTTGGTCAGACGCGCCGGGGTCGAGCTCGACTGCGACCTGGGTGCTCGGTGTCCGAATTTGGACACGCGTTGGCTGCTTACGAGGACGCAACCTAGCCACGACCGCCATGGCTAGAGACCCCAGAGCGGTCAGGGCGCTGACTGACATGGCCACGACGGCCCACACCAATGCGTTCATCTCATGCCGCCGTTCCTACCGCGATGGTGGTCCCCACTACTGTCGCCGAAAAGAAGATCAAAGACAAGCTGGTCATAGCTGAGTGTGATGGTCCGACAGCGATGAGATACAAAATCGTGTCAGCTGCGAAGGCGGCAATGACGGCAAACCCGGCAAATATCCACATTAGGTTGGCTACTATCCCGTCGGTGGACCTCCCTCGGCTGGAGGCAAAGAGTTCTCCCGTTGCGCCTGCGGCGATGACCGCTCCGACGATCAGAAGTTCACCACTTCCCAGCATCTTGTCGAGGTTGAGCCCTTCGGGTGATACCGAGTCCCTGAACGCTGCGATGATCACCGGCAGGAGGCCGAAGATGACTCCGAAGAGCACCCAGACCACGACGCGGACCAGTTTCACCTTCCACGCCGGCATTTCCTCCATCTCGAGCTCCTCAGCTGTGTTGACTCCCGTCTGCTTGCGTGGTCCTATATCGCCATCTCGCGACCCCGTGTTGCAACTTCCCTCCTGCGAATTTCGGTTTTAGAGGAACTTCGTCATAAGGTTACAAGCTCGCGTCGGATTCGGAAGGATCTTCTGCTGCGCGTAACGGTGCAGCCGACGAGGTTGGGCGCGACGTCAACTGCGCGTGTCGATCGACCAGGCTTCACTCTCGGTGAAAGAGCCCACCGAGTGGACGAATCTGGCTTAGTGGACAAAAACAGGACGCCACGAAATCCGGTGCTCACCTGTGGGTACCGGAAACGCTGTCATGGGGTGCTGGCCAGCCGTTCGCGGAGTGTGGGCGGGAGGTTGATGGAGTGACGATGCCGTGCCTCGCAGAACCCGGACACAGGACGTCACACAAGTCTACCTATAGTGATGATCTGTGTCGGACGGCGATGTCATGGTTTTCAACGGTCTGAGCCGGTTTGCTGTGCCGGTGGAGAAGCCGGTTCTCCTCGATGACGACGGCTTCCTCCTGGCGACGTCGGACGCCCGGTGGCGATCGGGAGAGGCGGTGTCGCCGGTCCCGGTGGCCGAACTGCCGACCGAGGTGGTGAGTTTTGCGTTGCTTGCTGCTGGTGGCGCCGGCAAGACCGTTACTTTCACCGAACTCGCCAATGCAGAGCCGGACGCCCGGCGGATCGACACCTCCGCGCTCACGATCGACGGGCTTGAGCGGGAACTGGACGACGCGTGCTTCCACGAATCCGCGGTTTACCTGGACGGCCTCGATCAGGCGGCGTCCGTCGAAGCGCGCCTGTTCCCGTGGCTTGAGCGGTACTTGACTGCGCCCGCACGTCGCGGGATGCGCTCGCGGCTCGCGTGCCGCGCGGCCGCGTGGGACGCGGTACTCGGCCGGGCGCTGTTTCAGCAGATGACTGCGTTCACCGTGTGGAAGCTGGCCCCGCTTGACCGCGACACTGCATCCAAGGCGGTTGAGCACGCGATCGGTGTGTCGGAGGTCGACTCCGCGGCGTTCATGAAGGCACTGGTCGGGGCCAAGCTCGGCAGACTATCCGGGTGCGTGGGCCAACTCGTCGCTGTCGCGCGGTACTGGAATGCACAGGGTGTGCTACCACGCAGCGCGGCGGACGCGATGAAATTCGAGATCGAGTACCTGCTTCGCGAGACCGACGAGCGTCGGCAGCCACGGCTGCCGCTGGACCGGTCAATGCGGGTGGCCCAGCGGCTCGGCGCCTTTACGATGTTCGCCGGCAACCAGGCACTCACCGTCAGGGCGGTGGGGGATCGCGCAACGCTTCCGGTCAGTGATCTCCCGTCGGACGCGGAGCCGGATCAGCCTGCACGGACCATCGAGCCCCTCGACTACGGAGCAGTGCTCGACACAGCGTTGTTCGATTCCGGGCCGGCGGGTTCGGTGATGTTCCGGCACCAGCGTTACCTCGAGTATCTTGCTGCCGCCTACCTGGTCCAGCGAGGAATCCGCGCTGGGCAGATTCCGGTTCTGCTCGGCGTGCACGTCAACGGCTTGTTGCCAACCCCGCGGATCGGCGTCGCATCCTGGTTGGCCGCTCTAGCCCCAGATCTGGTCGCGCAGTTGTTCATCGACAACGCCGCGATGTTCGCTTCTGCCGCTGCGGTGGTCGAGCTGCCATCTGACGAAGCACGAGCGGCTCTCGTGAAGGGCTTGCTCGAAGCTGCAGCCCGGGACGACGCGGAGCCTGATTGGCGACTCGACCGGACAGGACTGCTCCACGCGGGGCTGACCGAGCAGCTGGCCGAATACCTCGGGAGGGGTCCGGCGAACGCGCCGCAGCTCTGGTGGATCGCCCGGCTGGCCGCGGCGGGCGGCTGCCGTACCCTCGCGCCCGCGCTGGCCCGTGCCGCTTTGGAGCCGGCGTGGTTCGGCTACGTACGCCGAGCTGCAGTCGCCGCCGTCGCCGACCTCGGCGAGGACGATCTCCAGCTGTCGCTGCGCCAACTGCTCGCCGAGCCGACCGACACCGACCCTGACGCGGACAACGAAGTCCGTGCCGCGGTGATCGATGCTCTTTATCCTCGGCTGTTAAGCACCGTCGAGCTCACCCAGGCGCTTAGACCGCACCGATCGATGCTGTTCGGCGGCTATCTCCAGTCGTTGCGAGAGTTGCCCAGCCGCGTTCCCGAGAACGACCTCGCCGACTTTGTCGCCTGGCTGGCCGACCACGCTTGGCGAAGCGATGTCCGCGATGACGACCAATTCGAAGACCTCTATGCCGGCGTGATCAAGCGGGCCTAGCCGCAGGTTGGCGACGAAGCCGTTCGCGCGGGGCTGGCCCGGTTGCTTGTCGGCTTGGTCCGGTCCGGTCTGTGGCATCGCCCATCGGCTCGAATCAAGCAGATTCCTTGGGCTGATGGTGCTCCCGAACGCCGCCGGGCTCTAGCCGTCGACGCAGCAGCCGTCGGGGAGAAAACCTGGTACGCGGTGTTGACCCTGGGGCTGCTCACCAGCGAGGACGCTGGATGGCTTCTCGACACGCTGCCTTCCGCTCCGCCACAGGCGACAGTCGCGTTGGCGAACTGAGGTTCACCCCGGGTAGTGGACACCGAGTTAGCAGGACCAGGGGTTCTGCTGGAAGGATGTCCTCATGCCTCCT